>NZ_LJCP01000011.1:0-300000 GCF_001399755.1 Thiohalorhabdus denitrificans
CGGCCCGCCCGGACCAGTTCCACCATCTGCTCCCGGAATTCCGCGGAATACCGGGCTTGCGACTTGGCCATCGTGGACTCCTTTCAAGCCAAAGGGTCAGGTGTCCACGAAAGCGGGTCAACTCCAGTTTTGGGTTTTTCTTAATGGGTTGTCGTTTCCTGCTGGTTGGGCAGCCTAGATATCAATCCGTCCTCCTGCCTTAACGGGAGGATTTCTTCCCGCCTCCCCTTCCTAGGGGGCGGCCTTTTCCGCTTCCTGATCCTTCCGGAATTCGGAGGCGTTTTTTTCCAGGGGGGCCCAGGTAGGGAGCCCTATCCTGCCTTAACCGCTCCTGTTGCCCCTTATCCCGTTTGTAAAATTTGAGGGGTGAGATGGGCTCGCCATCCGGTAAAATTTCCAGGTGGCGGTACTCTCTGTTAATTTTTAAAAATTTGCGGTTTTTTATCAGAGGGCTAGGCTGATCAGTTCTTGGTAGCGGTTCTTAGAACCCACCTAACTGGTGCATTCCACTCTTAGGTCTACCTCAAGGCGCCCCCATATTTTAAAGACCCCACGCCTTTATAGCCTAAGGTTTAGATTAAGGCGACGACGTCCACCTATTATCATCTGAGGATAGGTGGCCTGGAGGTCTCGCCTCTCAAGTTTACCTTCCGATTCCTACTCTCTTCTCATATACCGCCCCTGCACCCACCGATAAACCACCGGAATCACGATCAACGTCAGGATGGTCGTGGTCACCATCCCGCCCACCATAGGCCCGGCGATGCGCTTCATGACCTGCGAGCCGGTGCCGTGGCCGATCATGATGGGCAGCAGGCCCAGGGTGGTGGCGAGCACGGTCATGGCGATGGGGCGGATGCGGCGCAGGGCGCCGTCCATGATGGCCTCGCGCAGGCCGCCTTCCTCCTCCAGCCGGCCCTCCTGGCGGTAGCGCTCCACGGCCAGGTTCAGGTAGACGAGCATCACCACGCCGATCTCCACGGCCACGCCGGCCAGGGCGATGAAGCCCACCCCGGCGGCGATGGAGAGGTCGTAACCGAGCAGGTAGAACAGCCAGAAGCCGCCCACTAACGCGAAGGGCACGGTGCCGAGGACCACGGCCACCTCGGTGAGGCGGCGGAAGTTCAGGTACAGCAGCAGGGCGATGATCACCAGGGTCAGCGGCACCAGGAGCTGCAGCTTGGCCATGGCCCGCTCCATGTACTCGTACTGCCCGGACCAGGTGAGCGAGTAGCCGGCGGGGATGTCCACCTGCTCCGCCACCGCCTGCTTGGCCCGCTCCACGTAGGTGCCCACGTCCACCCCGGCCAGGTCGATGTAGATGTAGCCGTTCAGGCGGGCGTTGTCGCTCTTGATCATGGGCGGGCCGTCCTCCACCCGGATGTCGGCCACCTGGGTGAGCGGCACCTGGGCGCCGGTGGGCGTGGCCACGCGCACCTGACGCAGCTCCTCCAGGCTGTCGCGGTACTCGCGCGGGTAGCGCAGGTTCACCGGGTAGCGCTCGCGGCCCTCCACGCTCTCGGTGACCTCCATGCCGCCCACGGCACTCTGCACCACCTCCTGCACGTCGGCGACGTTAAGGCCGTAGCGGGCGGCCAGCTCGCGGTCGGGCTCCACGATCACGTAACGACCGGAGGCGCTGCGCTCGGCGTAGGCGGAGGCGGTACCGGGCACCTCGGCCACCACCTCCTCGATCTCCCCGGCCAGCTCCTGGATGCCCTCCAGGTCGGGGCCGGCCACCTTGATGCCGACCGGGGTCTTGATCCCGGTGGCGAGCATGTCGATTCGCGTCTTGATGGGCATGGTCCAGGCGTCGGACAGGCCCGGGAAGTCGATGGCCTCGTCCAGCTCGCGCTTGAGCTTCTCCACCGTCATGCCCTCGCGCCACTCGGACCGGGGCTTGAGGGTGATGGTGGTCTCGATCATGGTCAGCGGCGCCGGGTCCGTGGCGGTGTCGGCGCGGCCCACCTTGCCGAAGGTGGTCTCCACCTCCGGGAAGGACTGGATGATCTTGTCGGTCTGCTGCAGGAGCTGGCGCGCCTTGCCGATGGAGATGCCGGGGTCGGTGGTGGGCATGTACAGCAGGTCGCCCTCCCACAGCGGCGGCATGAACTCCGAGCCCAGCTTGCTGTAGGGATAGTAGGTGGAGGCGAGCACCAACGCGGCCAGGGCCACGGTGGTCTTGGGCCAGCCCAGCGCGGAACCGAGCACCGGCCGGTAGAGGCCCGCCACGGCCCGGTTCACCGGATTGGCCGTCTCCTTCCGGATGCGGCCGCGGATGAAGTAGCCCATGAGCACCGGCACCAGGGTGATGGACAGCCCGGCGGCGAAGGCCATGGCGTAGGTCTTGGTGAACGCCAGCGGCGCGAACATGCGCCCTTCCTGCGCCTCCAGGGCGAACACCGGCACGAAGGACAGGGCGATGATGGCCAGGCTGAAGAACAGCGCCGGGCCCACCTCGGTGCTGGCGCGGCGCACCACCTCCCAGCGGTCGGCGTCCGGGTCGCGCTCCAGCTGCTTGTGGGCGTTCTCGATCATGACCATGGCGCCGTCCACCATGGTGCCGATGGCCAGGGCGATGCCGCCCAGGGACATGATGTTGGCGTTGATGCCCTGGTAGTACATCACCACGAAGCTGCCCAGGATCCCCAGCGGCAGGGCCACCACCGCCACCAGCGTGGAGCGCAGGTGGAACAGGAAGATCAGCGCCACCAGGGCGACGATGATCAGCTCCTCGATGAGCCGCTCCTGGAGGGTGTCCACGGCGTCGAGGATGAGCCCGGAGCGGTCGTAGGTGGTGACGATCTCCACGCCCTCGGGCAGCCCTTCCTTCAGCTGGTCCAGGCGGTCCTTCACCCGGTCGATGGTGGCCAAAGCGTTCTCGCCGTGGCGCATGACCACGATGCCGCCGGCCACCTCGCCGTTGCCGTTCAGCTCCGCCACGCCGCGGCGCAGCTCGGGGCCGTGGCGCACCTCGGCCACGTCGCGCACGTGGATGGGGGTGCCGTCCTCGTCCACGCCCAGGGGGATGGAGCGCAGGTCGTCCAGGCCGTCGATGTAGCCGGTGGCCCGCACCATGTACTCGGCCTCGGCCATCTCGATCACCGAGCCGCCGGCCTCCTGGTTGCCGCGCTGCAGGGCGCTCTTCACCTTGGAGAGCGGGATGTCCAGGGCGAGCAGCTTCTCGGGGTCGGCCACCACCTGGTACTGGCGCACCATGCCGCCCACGGCGGCCACCTCGGAGACCCCCTCCACGGTCTGCAGCTCGTACTCCAGGAACCAGTCCTGCAGGGAGCGCAGATCCGCCAGGGAGTGCTCGCCGCTGCGGTCCACCAGGGCGTACTGGTAGACCCAGCCCACGGAGGTGGCGTCGGGCCCCAGGGAGGGCTGGACCCCCTCGGGCAGCTCGGAGGCCGCCTCGTTTAGGTACTCCAGGACCCGCGAGCGGGCCCAGTACATGTCCGTGCCGTCCTCGAAGACGACGTTGATGAAGCTGTCGCCGAAGAAGGAATAGCCGCGCACCGCCTTGGTGTTCGGCACCGAGAGCATGGTGGTGGTGAGCGGATAGGTGACCTGGTCCTCCACCACCTGCGGCGCCTGGCCGGGGTACTCGGTCTTGATGATGACCTGCACGTCGGACAGGTCCGGAATGGCGTCCAGGGGCGTCCGCAGCATGGCGAAGATGCCCCAGCCCAGGAGCAGCAGCGCCCCGACGACCACCAGGAAGCGGTTGGCCAGGGACCATTCGATGACGCGGCGGATCATGAACGGACCCCCGCGCCGCCGTTAGCTGTAGGAGCCGCGGCCCCCGCCGCGACCTGCCCAAAACGGGCACCCGTTGGGGATAGGCCAACCGCTCCACCAATAGATTCAGGGTAGGAGCGGCCGTCCCGGCCGCGATGCCGTTCGGTGGATTTGGCCACGGGGGCATAAAACGCCCCGACCGTGGGGTAAGGGGCCGTTGTAGGAGCGACGGCCCCCGTCGCGATTGTCGTTGCATTTCGGCCGGTCGCGGCCGGGGCGGCCGCTCCTACGGGGGATGGTGTTGGGGTGTAAATCCCGGGCGGATTGGGAGGCACCATTCGGGTGGTCGCGACGGGGGCCGTCGCTCCTACCGGCTTCGTTTCCGGGGCCGAGGACATGTCCTCCATGGAATGACCCTCGTGGTCCATGCCCTCGTGGTCCATGGCATCGCCCTGCTGGCCGCCCTCCTCCATGGATTCGTGATCCATGTTTTCGTGATCCATGGACTCTCCGGATGCGCCCTCGTCCCCGTTCATGGAGTCATGGTCCATGTCCTCGCCGTCGCCGTTGCCGGAGCCGTTGTCCATGTCGCCGTGGTCCATGCCCTCCATGTCCTGCTGCTCGCCGTCCTCCATGCGCTCCATGCCGGCGCCCAGGTCGCTTTCCGAGTCGATCAGGAACTGGCCGGAAGTGACCACTTGCTCTCCGGCGGCCAGGCCCTTGCGGACCTCCACCCATTCGCCGGACTCCACGCCGGTCTGCACCTCCACGGGCCGGAAGCGGCCCTCGCCGAGGGCCGTGACCACCACCTCGCGCTTGCCGGTGCGGATCACCGTCTCGCTGGGCACCGCCACCACATCTTCCTTGGGGTCGGCGTGGATGATGGCGGTGGCGAACATCTCCGGCTTGAGGACGCCGTCGGGGTTGTCGAAGACCAGCCGGGCGTGGACGGTACGGGTCTGCGGGTCCATGTAGGGGTAGACGTACTCCACCTTCCCCTCCCACTGGCGCCCCGGGTAGAAGGGCAGCTCCAGGGTGACGGGGTCGCCCTTGGCCACCCACTCGCCCTGGTAGGCGTAGATGTCGGCCATGACCCAGACGCTGGACAGGTCGGCCACGGTGTAGAGGTTGTTCTCGGGGGTGACGCGCATGCCCTCGCGCACGCCGAGCTCGGTCACCACCCCGGCGTGGGGGGCGCGCAGCACCACCGTGGGCTGGATCTCGCCGCTGCGCTCCAGTTCGTCGATCTCCTGGCGCGAAACGCCGTAGAACAGCAGCCGCTCGCGGGCCTGGCGGACCATGCTCTCCGCCGGCGAGCCGTCGCCGCCGCCGAGGCGATCGCGCCGGCGCAGGGCGAGCAGGTACTCCTCCTGGGCGGTGACCAGCTCCGGGGAGTAGATCTCCAGGATGGGGTCGTCCACGGCCACCCGGTCGCCCTCGGCGTCCACGTGCAGCTTCTCCACCCAGCCCTCCACGCGGGTGTGGATGTGGCTCACCTTGCGCTCGTCGTAGCCCACCGTTCCCACGGTGCGCAGGGTCCGGGAGAGGGTGCGCCGCTCGGCCTCCGCCGTCTTCACGCCGAGGCTGTTCACCACCGCCGGGCTCACCTCCACGGTGCCGGGCTCGCCGGCGGCCTCGTCGGCGTAGACGGGCTCCAGGTCCATGCCCATGGGCGACTTGCCGGGCTCGTCGCGCTTGTAGGAGGGGTCCATGGGCGCGACCCAGTAGAGGATCTCGCGCTCCTCCTCGCCGTCGCCGTCGCCATCGCCGTTCTTGGCCGCCTGGTCTTCCGCGGCCTTGCCGTCTCCGGCAGGGGCGCCGGTCTCCAGGCCCAGCCAGGCGGGTTGGTAAACGCTCACGGCGAACAAAGCCCCCGCCCCCAGGGCCACGCCGAGTACCAGGAGCAGGGTGGATTTCAGGTTCGAGCTCATTGGGGGCTTCCTTGGGGAATCTGGTTGTCCGGAACGGGCAAATAGGCCACCGGGCTTGTGTAGGAGCGGCTATCAGCCGCGACCGGGTTGTCGGGCCGGGGGCCATCCAACCGAAAGGCGTCGCGGCCGATGACCGCTCCCACAGGGGGGCTGGCCGGGGATGCGGATTCCGGTTTGATTTGGGGCGGAATTGGGCCGGTCGCGACGGGGGCCGTCGCTCCTACAACGGCTGGATAGGCCCGTAGGAGCGACGGTCTCCGTCGCGACCACCGGCCGGGCCCCATCTGCCGAGAAAGACCTGTAGGAGCCCAGCTCTGCTGGGCGATGGCCCGATTCGGGAATCGCCCGCTAAAGCGGGCTCCCACGACGGCAAATGAGGCCCCTTTAGGAGCAGCGGTCTCCAGACCGCGACCGCAAAGGCCCGTTCGGGCATATCGCGAGCTGGAGCTCGCTGCTACACCTTCAATTGGGCCACTTGTAGGAGCGGCGGCCCCCGCCGCGACCGCCTTCCGGTTGATACGGCATTCGCCCATCACCGCTCCCCCTCCCCGTCGGCGGCCAGGTACAGCAGGTCCGCCTTGGCCTGCTCCACGTCCACGCGCAGGCGCCACTTGTCGAGCTGGTGCTCGAAGTCCTCGATGCGGGAGCGCACCAGGTCGAGGAAGCCCAGCCGTCCGGTGGTGTAGGCGGCCACGGAGGCCTCCACCGTCTGCGCGCTCTCCGGGATGATGGTGTCCTCGTAGAGCTCCACCCGGCGTTTGGAGGCCTCCAGGGCCGCCCGCTGGGAGCGCGCCGCGCTGCGCAGGTCGAGCAGCATGTTGCGGCGCTTGTGCTCCAGGGCGTCGCGCTCGGCCAGGGCCGCGGCCAGCTCGCGGTCCTGGCGGTCGGCGGTGAACAGCGGCAGGGACACGCGGAACCGGGCGGTGACGAAATCGGCCCACGCCTCCCCGTCCGAGGCGCTGCCGGGCCGGTGGCCGTAGGTAAGGTCCACCCCCATCTTCGGGAGGGCGGCCTTCCGGGCCAGATCGGCGCCCGTGCGCTGCCCCCGGATCCGGGCGTCCATGGCGCGGACCTTGGGGTGCTCCGGCAGGGTATCGCCCAGGGCATCGCGGGCGGGGGGATCGGGCAGCTCGGGCAGGGCCTCGGGGAGGCGGAAGCGGTACTCCCGCCCGGTCAGGAGCTTGGCGAGCCGGCTGTCGGCGGCCGCCCGCTGGCGCTCCAGGTCCGTCTGCTTGTCGAGGAGCTTGTCGCGCTCCAGCTGGGCCAGCAGCACCTCCTGCTGCAGGCCCTCGCCCACCCGGTACTGGGAGCGGGCGATGGACAGCAGCTCCTCGAACAGCTCCAGGTTCTCCGCCACCACCGCCAGGGCGCGGTCGAGGTAGAAGCGCTCCAGCCAGGCCTTGCGCACCCGGCGCACCAGCTCGGCACGGGTGTCGGCGCGCCGCCAGCGGTAGGCCTCCCCTTTCTGCCGTTCCTGGCGCTCGCGCAGACCCAGCGTCCCCGGCGGCGGGAAGTCCTGGTGGAGGCCCACCTGCACCTGGGTCATGGGCTCCTGGTCGAGGTCGAAGGTGTCCACCGGGACGTTGGAGAAGCCCGCCGACAGGCGGGGGTCGTCCAGCTCGCCCTCGGCCACGGCGCGCTCCTCGGCGGCGCGGATGCGCTCCCGGAGCTCGTCCAGGGAGGGGTGATTCTGGAGGCTGCGGGTCTCGGCCCGCTCCAGGGTCAGCACCGGACCCGGCGGCGCGGCGGCCGCCAGACCGGCGAACAAGCAGAGGATCAACGACGCGGGGATACGCACGGTACCGCTCCTGGTTGGCAGGACGTACACCACCGGTGCCCGGAACCGGGCGCCGGCGCATCACGGAGCGGTACGGATCAGATCAGGAAGCGCTCGAGGGCGAGATAGCGCGGGAGGGAATCGGCGACAACAGGCGGCGACGGGCCGGCGCGGGGCTCGGCGAGCCGGGCCGAGCCGATGCTCGGCGCCCCGGTGGGCGGCAGGGCCAGCAGCGGGGCCCCCGGGGCGTTGGGGTCGACGGCGGTGCGGGCGACCTCCAGGTCGCAGTGGAGGCAGGTGTCGCCGTGCTCCATCTCCCCGTCGTGGTCCATGGGCCCGCAGTGGGGGCAGGCCGCGGTTCCCCCCATGTCCATATCCATGGCCAGGCAGGGCATGCCGGCCACGAGCAGGACCAGCGCCCAGAAGGCGGCGGCCCAGCCTCGGGGGCGCGGGCGGCTATGGGGTGCGGTAGCGGCCACCATGGGTATCGGTCCGGTTACCCCAAGGGGAAATTCAACGGGTTGGACGGCGCGGCCCATTGTAGGCGCGCCGGCAATGAGCGCAATGGTCGCGGTTCCGGCGGGACCCCTTCGGCGGTCGCGGCGGGGCCGCCGCTCCTACCCCAGCGGGACAGGCCCGTAGGATCGGTTTCCAGGCGACGACGGCTTTTAGCCCTCCGCCGAGGTCGCGAGCTGGAGCTCGCTCCTACACCTACGGTTCGGCTCCCGTAGGAGCGGCCGTCCCGGCCGCGCCCCCTACTCCGCCGGCGCCGCGTCGAACAGGGCGTGGAGGATGTCTGCCTGCGGGACCACCAGGTCCGCGAGGGTGTAGCCGTCCAGCACGGCCATGAAGGCGTCCCGGGCCTCGCCCAGGGCCGTGCGCAGACGGCACGGGGCGATGATGGGGCACTCGGTGCCGACGCAGTCGATGATGTCGAGGTGCTCCTCCATGGTGCGCACCACCGAGCCCACCACGATCTGCTCCGGCGGCATGCCCAGGCGGATGCCCCCGCCTTTGCCGCGCACGGTCTGCAGGTAGCCTTCCCGGCCCAGCACGTTCACCACCTTCACCAGGTGGTTGCGGGAGATCTTATAGACCTCCGCCACCTCGGTGATGGTGGCCAGCCGGTTGTCGCGGGCGCCGAGGTACATGAGCACCCGCAGGGCGTAATCGGTATGTCGCGTCAGGCGCATGGCGTTTCCCTTCCAAACCCCGGCATTGTAATCCCTCCCCGGGCCCCCGGCTAGGCGGTACCCACAGGAATCCTGAGGACATTAGACACCTCGTTCATCAGGGGTTGCTTTTGAACCCGGTCGAATTTAAAGTTGCATTCCCATTGCAACTTTAACGGAGGACGCCCTCATGTACCAGGAGATCGCGTGGCAGGTATCCCTGCTCGGGGTCCTGCTCCTCGCCGCGGTTTTCCTCTTCGTGGTCATGCGCTCGGGGGATCCCACGGAATACGGGCCGGTCCAGAAGCGGTTCTACCGCTTCCGGGCCCTCTGGTTCTGGGGCCTCGTGGCCGTGGGCAGCTGGCTGTCGGTCGAGACCCTGGCCGGCCTGCCCTACGGCCCCACCCACGGCGAGGACGACGGTTCCGCCGCGGTCACCGTGGAGGTCACCGGGCAGCAGTGGTACTGGGACATGAGCCGCACGGAGCTCCCCGCCGGCCGCACGGTGCAGTTCAACGTCACCTCCGCGGACGTGAACCACGGCTTCGCCATCTACAACGCCGACGACGAGGTGGTGGCGCAGACCCAGGCCATGCCGGAGTACACCAACAAGCTGCGCCACACCTTCCGCGAGCCGGGAACCTACCGGGTGATGTGCCTGGAGTACTGCGGCCCCCCGCACCACAACATGACCGCCGAGATCCAGGTCACGGCCGAGAAGGAGGGATAGCCGATGAGTAATCCGTATCAGCCCGACACCGACCTCGGGCGCCCCGAACGCCAGGTGGTGCTGGCCTACATGGGCACAGCCGGGGTCCTGCTGCTCCTGATGATGGCCTTCGGCCTGGTCATGCGCCTGGCCCAGGGCGACCTAATAGGCGTGGCCCCCGACTGGTTCTACCGCATCCTCACCCTGCACGGCACCGGCATGGTGGGCCTGGCGGGCCTCGCCGGGGCGGGCATCATGTGGTACTTCCTGCGCCAGCACGTGCACCTGTCCCTGGGCATCGCCTGGACCAATCTGGCGCTGTTCCTGATCGGCGTGGTGCTGATCCTGGGCGGCATCCTGCTGGGCGGCTACGCCGGCGGCTGGACCTTCCTCTATCCGCTGCCCGCCAAGCCCATGGGCATGTGGTCCACCACCGGGACGGCCTCCTTCCTCACCGGCCTGCTCTTGATCGGCGTGGGCTTCCTGTTGCTGCACCTGGACACCGCGCGCGGCATCGTCCAGCGCTACGGCGGGCTCGGCAAGGGCCTGGGCTGGCCGCAGCTGTTCGGCCACAACGACGGCAACGCCCCGCCGGCGCCGGTGGTGGCCTCCACCATGGTGCTGATCGTCAACATCCTGGGGCTGGTGTCGGGCGCCGCCATCGTGGTGATGAGCCTGATCAACCTGTACTTCCCGGCCTTCGAGGTGGATCCGCTGCTGGCCAAGAACATGATCTACTTCTTCGGCCACGTGTTTATCAACGCCACCATCTACATGGGGGTGATCGCGGTCTACGCCCTGCTGCCGCGCTACACGGGCCGGCCCTGGAAGTCCAGCACCAAGGCCTTCCTCGGGGCCTGGACGGCCTCCACGGTCATGGTGATCATCGTCTACCCCCACCACATCCTCATGGACTTCGCCCAACCCCAGTGGATGCACGTCATGGGGCAGATCATCTCCTACACCAGCGGCCTGCCGGTGCTGGCGGTGACCGCCTACGGCGCCATCACCATCCTCTACCGCAGCGGCATCAAGTGGGACCTGGCCTCCGGGCTGCTGACCCTGTCCGCCTTCGGCTGGGCGGCGGGCACCATCCCCGCCATGGTGGACGCCACCATCGTGGTCAACGAGGTGATGCACAACACCCTGTGGGTGCCCGGGCACTTCCACTTCTACTTGCTGCTCGGCGTCATGGCCATGGCCCTGGGCTTCATGGTCTGGATGGCCCGCACCTACGGCAACGGCGGGGGAAGCGCACTGGACGCCCCGGCCTTCTGGCTGTACGCCCTCGGCGGCGTGGGCTTCGTGGGCATGTTCCTGATGGGCGGCCGCGAGGGCGCGCCGAGGCGCTTCGCGGAGTACCTGCCGGAGTGGGTGCCCTACGCCCAGTGGGGCGCGCTGTTCGCCGCGCTGGTGCTGGTCGCCACCACCGTTCTCGTGGGGCGCTTCTTCGGCCAGTTCCTGGCCGGGCGACGGGAGGCGCCGGATGCGGGCGTGGCTTAGCGCCCTTGGGGTGGCCGTCCTGGGGGCGGCCACCCTCTTCTGGGCAACCGACGGCTTCCGGGCCCTGACGGCCGAGACGGCCCGCCGGATCGCCGTGGCCGAGCAGCCGCGCGCGGTGCCGGACCTCCGCCTCCAACTGCAGTCGGGGGCGGAGGCCCGGCTCCGCGAGCTGCGCGGCAAGCTGGTGGTGGCCACCTTCATCTACACCCGCTGCACCCACGCCTGCCCCATGCTGGGCATGCGCATGAAGCGCATCCGCGCCGGCCTGCCCCAGGAGGCCGTGGGCGAGGAGGTGCGCTTTCTCAGCCTGAGCTTCGATCCGGACTACGACCGGCCGGAACGCCTGGCCGAATACGGCGGCCGCTACGGCGCCGAGCCGGAGCACTGGTGGGTGGCGCGGCCGCGCGGCGGCCTGGAGGAAGCGCTGGACGCCTTCGGCGTGGTGGTGCTGCCCGACGGCCAGGGCGACTTCATGCACAACGCCGCCTTTTACCTCATCGACCGCGAGGGCCGCCTGGCCGGGATCTATCCCGACGACGAGCCGGAGCAGGTGGTGGACGCGGTGGAGGAGCGGCTTTGAAGACCTACCAGCACCCCCGTAGGAGCGACGGCCCCCGTCGCGACCGCTTCAATTCCTTGACTAACCAGCAGCGGGGGGCGCTGCAAAGCGCCCACCACCGTCCAGCCCCCCACCCCGAACGAAGGTGTAGGAGCGAGCTCCAGCTCGCGACCGCTACCCAGTTGCGCCAGTTTAACCGGCAGCGGGCCTGCCGCAGGGCAGGCACCGCCACCCAGTTGCGCCAAACTTACAAGCGGCGGGGGCGCTGGAGAGCGCCCCCCTACCCGAACGGGCACGCCGGATGGATGCCCTGCGATCCCGTGGCTGGTTCATTTGGCGAAACCGGGTCGCGGCCTGGAGGCCGCTCCTACAGGGGCCCCGTTCAGGCCTCCCGTCCCTTGCCCGGGAGGTCCGATTCCGGCAGGCCGCGAAGGGGGCCGTCGCTCCTACAACCGGCTCATAGGGGAGGGGCGTCATGACGCGATCCACCCGCAACTGGCTGGCGGCGGGCATCGGCATGTGGGCGCTGCTCGCCCTGTCCCCCGTGCGCACCGGCCTGGAGGCCACCCTGGCCGGCCACATGGCCGCCCAGCTGCCGCTGCTGGTGGCGGCGGGCTGGTGGCTGGGCCGGGGGCTCGGGCCGGTGCGGGCGGACGAGCTGGCCGGGTTCAACCGGCACGGCGCCCCCGGCGTGCTGCTGGCTGCCTTCACCCTGGCCTTCTGGCTCCTGCCCCGCTCGCTGGACGCCGCCCTCCAGGAGCCCGCCTGGGAGGTCGCCAAATTTCTGGCCCTGCCCCTGCTGGCGGGGGTGCCTTTGGGCCGCAGCTGGCCCCGCCTGCCGGGCCTGGCCCGCGCTGCCCTCTGGGCCAACCTGATCCCCATGCTGGGGGTGATGGGCTGGCTCTACATCCAGTCGCCGGTACGGCTGTGCAACAGCTACCTGATCGATCAGCAGGATCTGCTGGGGTGGGTGCTGCTGGGGATCACGGGGATGCTGGCGCTGTACTGGGTGGGGTGGGCCTTCTTCGGCGGGCTGGGACGCGCGGTGGCCACGGACCGGGCCCGCTGAATCGACATCGCGGCCGAGACGGCCGCTCCTACAAGGACAAACGGGGCACCTGTAGGAGCGGCGTCCTCGCCGCGAGCCGTTTCCCACGCTAGAAGTGCACCAGCACGCCGCCGGTGAGCTGATCGAAGTCCGAATCGTAGCGGGTGTGCTCCAGGAAGGCGGAAAGCTGGCTGCTGATCCGATACTGGCCGCCCAGGCCCCAGCTCACCCACACATCCGAATCGCTGCCTCCCACCTCGGGATCGGCATCCACCCAGGCCAGCCCCAGCCGGGCCTTAAGGGACACTCGCCGGTTCGGCAGCGGCACCATGTAGGTGGCGTAGCCGCCCAGGGTGGTGAAGCTCGTATCGACGCCGTTGGCCCCCTCCGGGTCCATGAGTGAGGTGGTCAGCTCGCCCTCCACCCCGAAGCCCGGGGTCACCCCGTCCAGCTGGGCGCCTGCCTTGGCCGCGATGCCGAGGCCGTCGTCGTGGCCGGTGGCGGACTGGATGCCCACGCCACCGCCGAAGTAGACGGGGTTCTCCGCCCCCACCGCCGGGGCGGCGGCCGTCAGGCCGGCCACCATCGCTCCCAGGACCAGCTTGCGTTGCATGTCCATCCCCCCTGTTTGGGTGTATGTGATCGAGGGCGTACCCTCTTGACTGTTTCCGGTACGGCGGACACCGCACCGAGGCCGTCCATATCATGCCAGCCCCGTTGTCCGAAATCACCTGCCGCTGGCTGGCGACACCCGAACCCGGAGGGACCGCCCGACGACCATGCTCACCGGCTCGCAGAATCTGGCCCTGACCCTCCTCGGCTGGATGGCCACCGTGTTCATCGTGGTGGTGGGCGCGGCGGCCCTGGCCCTGGTGATCGTCTTCGTCCGCGACATCACCCAGAACCGCCACGCCATCCACCGCAACTTCCCCGTGATCGGGCACATGCGCTCCCTGCTGGAGCTCCTGGGGCGCTTCTTCCGCCGCTACCTGTACGCCATGGACCGCGAGGAGCTGCCCTTCAACCGCGCGGAGCGCAGCTGGGTCTACAGCGCCGCCCGCAACCGGCCCGGCACGGCCGCCTTCGGCTCCACCAAGGACATCCGCCGACCCGGCACCATCCAGTTCAACAACTGTCCCTTTCCCACCCTGGACACGGACTCCTGCGCCCCCTCCCCGGTCACCATCGGGCCCCATTGCGCCCGTCCCTACAACACCAGCGGGCTCTTCCACGTCTCCGCCCTCAGCTACGGCGCCCTGTCCCGACCCGCCATCCAGGCGCTGTCCCGCGGCGCGGAGCGGGCCGGTTGCTGGCTGAACACCGGCGAGGGCGGCCTGTCCCCCTACCACCTGGAGGGCGACTGCGACCTGGTCTTCCAGATCGGCACGGCCAAGTACGGCGTGCGGGGCCCCGAGGGCGGACTGGACGAGGGGCGGCTGCGGGAGGTGGCCGGGCACGAGCGGGTGCGCATGTTCGAGCTCAAGCTGGCCCAGGGCGCCAAGCCGGGCAAGGGGGGCATCCTGCCGGGGGTGAAGGTGACCCCGGAGATCGCCCGCATCCGCGGCATCCCGCCCTACCGGGACGCCATCAGCCCCAACCGCCACCCGGAGGTGGACAGCGTCCCCGAGCTGCTGGACATGATGGAGCGGGTCCGGGAGGTCACCGGCAAGCCCACCGGCTTCAAGATGGTCATGGGCGACCCGGACTGGCTCGATACCCTGGCCGCCGAGATCCACCGCCGCGGCCCGGAGGCCGCCCCGGACTTCATCACCCTCGACGGGGCCGAGGGCGGCTCGGGCGCGGCGCCCATGAGCCTCATGGACAACATGGGCATGGCACGCACCGAGGCGCTGCCGATCCTGGTGGAGAAGCTCGACGCGCACGGCCTGCGGCCGCGGGTGCGGGTGATCGCCTCCGGCAAGATGGTCACGGCGGAGGGCGTGGCCTGGGCCCTGGCCGTAGGCGCGGACTTCGTCGCCTCGGGGCGGGGCTTCATGTTCGCCCTGGGCTGCATCCAATCCCTGCGCTGCGACCAGGACACCTGCCCCACCGGCATCACCACCCACAACCCCCGCCTGCAGAAAGGCCTCGACCCGGCCGACAAGGGGGAACGGGTGCGCCACTACGTGGACCAGATGACCCACGAGGTGGGCACCATCGCCCACGCCTGCGGCGTCCACGACCCCCGCGAGCTAAAGCCCAAGCACGTGCGGCTGGTGACGGGACCGGGGCGGTCGGTGAATTGGGGGGAGCTTTTTGAGCGGAGGGGTGTGGGGGCGTAAAGCACTTGCCGTAAAACGAAGGTGTAGGAGCGGCCTCCAGGCCGCGACCAAAGGGGGGAGCCATGATGGCTACCACGGGGGCTGCTCGCGGCCAGCACCAACTACGCAAAGGCCGGGTATCCATCGGGGGACAGGCCTACATACTGACAACCGTAACCAACCAACGCCGGCCGGTTTTCCGCAACATCAAGGCCGCCCGGTTAGTGGTGAGCACTTTGCGCCACCAGCAAGACGCTGGAAGGGCGTATTCTCTGGCCTATGTGCTCATGCCGGACCACCTGCATTGGATGGTGATCCTAAAGGGCTCAACCAGCCTGGACGGACTAATGCGGTCGGTGAAATCCTACAGCGGAAGGCAAATCAAATCGCTGTTCTCCGAGGACGAGGCGCCCGTATGGCAAGCCGGGTTTCACGACCGGGCCCTGCGGCGGGACGAGGACCTCCTCCAAGCCGCCCGCTACATCGTGGCCAATCCGTTAAGGGCGGGATTGGCTGAAAGGGTGGGAGATTATCCCCATTGGGATGCCGTGTGGCTGGGAGAGGGTGACGGGCCGGACTGGATCCTTGGTTAACCGGGTCGCGAGCTGGAGCTCGCTCCTACACCTTCGCTCAACATTGGTGGGGTCCAGGCAGAGCTCTTCCCGAAAAGGGTCTCGCCCTTTAGCGAGGGTGTAGAAGCGGCCTCCCGGCCGCGACCTTCCGGCTAGCTCTCACCCGCCGGAAATGCCATCCAACACCCCCAACAACGCCTCATTCTCCTCCGGCGTGCCGATGCTGATGCGCAGGCCGTCGGCGAGCTCCTCGTCCGGGAAGTAGCGGATCAGGATGCCCCGCTCCTTGAGGGCCTCGTACCAGGGGCGGGCGTCGCCGTGGGGGACGCGGGCGAAGAGGAAGTTGGCCTGGCTCTCCGCCACGCGGAAGCCGCGCTCGCGCAGGGCCTGGGTCATCCGGGCGCGCTCGGCCACCACCGCGTCCAGGTTGGGCCGGTAGGCGTCGAGGTTGTCCAGGGCGGCCGCGGCGCCGGCCTGGGCCAGGGCGTCCACGTTGTAGGAGTCGCGCACCTTGTGCAGCTCGGCAGCCACCTCGGGATGGGCGAAGCCCAGGCCCAGGCGCAGGCCGGCCAGGGAGAAGCCCTTGGAGAAGCTGCGCGTGACGATCAGGTTGGGGTGCTCGGCGAGCAGTGCGAGGCCGTTGTCGCTCGCGAAGTCGGCGTAGGCCTCGTCCAGGACCACGGGGGCGTCCACCGCCCGGCACAGCGCCGCCACCTGCTCCAGTCCGCAGGCGAAGCCGAAGGGGGCGTTGGGGCGGGTGATGAACACCAGGGCCGGATCCGCGTCGGCGATGGCGCGAACCAGCAGGGAGCCGCCCACGCCCCAGGGCACCTCGCGGTAGGCGCCGCCCTGGATGTTGGTGAGCGTCTCGTAGAGGGAGTAGGTGGGCGCGGGGGCCACCACGTTCTCCCCGGGCCCCACGAAGGTGCGCAGCAGCATGGTGAGCAGGTCGTCGGAGCCGTTGCCCACCACCACCTGGTCGGGGTCGAGGCCGTAGGCGCGCGCCGCCGCCTCGCGCACGGGCCGGGCGTCGGGGACCGGATAGCGCCGCAGGGCCTCGCCGGCCGCCGCCTCGCGGAGGGCGTCCAGCACCACCGCCGGGGCGGGATAGGGGTTCTCGTTGGTGTTGAGCTTGATGACGCGCTGGCCCGGGGCGGGCTGCTCGCCCGGCTGGTAGCCGGCCATGGCCCGGATCCCGGGGCGCACCCAGTCGGAAATTGACATGCCTTGCCTGCCCTACCCTACACTGACGCGCATTTGCCGAACCCCACCCCACCACCGAGCGAGGAGAGGCCATGAGCCGCATCGAAGTCCGCCAGCCCAGCGAGGAGGAGCTCCGCGACCTCGGGGTCTTCGACTGGCCGATCTGGGAAAAGGGGGAATCCCGCTTCCCCTGGACCTACGACGAGCAGGAGGTCTGCTACCTCCTCCAGGGCCGGGTCACCGTAGAGCCCGAGGAAGGGGAGCCGGTAACCTTCGCCGCGGGCGACCTGGTGACCTTCCCGCAGGGGATGAACTGCACCTGGGACATCCACGAGGCGGTGCGCAAGCACTACCAGCTCGGCGAGGAGTGAGGCCCTGGACGGTGGGGAGCGCTCTGCAGCGGTCGCGCCGGGGCCCCGCTCCTACGAGCCTATCCCGCGCCGGTAGGAGCGACGGCCCCCGTCGCGACCACTTCAACTTCCTGACCTAACGAGCAGGGAGGCGCTGCAGAGCGCCTACGTCTTGCAACCGGTCGGGCAGGTCGCGAGCTGGAGCTCGCTCCTACACCTTCGATCCGGCCGCCTAGCTCGGCTCCTCGGCCTCCAACTCCTCCACCAGCTCCTGAAGCTCCGAGACGCCGCAGGTCCGCGGAATTCGGAGGCGGTTGGCGCGAGCGAAGCTCACCAGCTGCTGGAAGAGCTCGGGGCGTTCCTCGCGCAGGGCGGGGTCCACCAGCAGCCCCTTCACCCCCTTGTAGACGGTGGGCTTGATGTACGGGGAATAGTGGAGGCGGTTATCGTCGCCAAAGGTGGCGGCGTTACCGGCGAAGCGCTCGACCCAGTCGCTGGGACGGAACTTGCCCCCGCTCTGGGTGACGCCCTCGACAATGATCATGCAAGGGTCGTCCTGGATCCTGGCTACGTCGTTGCCCTCATGCTCGGTCATGGCCGGTGCGTATCCTGTTCGGTCGGCGATTCCGGGAAGCCGTCCTCGCCTCGAAGGGGCGATCGATTTTTCGGAGGGGGGCCGGGCCAGTGGCCTCGGAGATGATCCCACAAAACGGCCGCCGCGTTCAATTGCCGGCCCCGCCCCGGGGGAACCGGGACGGCCGGCTTGTACCGCGGGCGGCCGTTGGGCAATACTGCCCCGCCTTCGGGCCGGCGGATGGACGCCGCCTCGGCGTTTGGTGCGAACCGAATCAACCTAACGGAGCCCGCGATGCGCTATAACCCGCTTGGCAACAGTGGTCTGCAGGTGTCGGAGATCTGCCTGGGCACCATGACCTTCGGTGACCAGAACTCCCGCGAGGACGCCCATGCCCAGATCGACCGGGCGCTGGAGCGGGGCATCAACTTCATCGACACCGCCGAGCTGTACCCGGTTCCGCCCAAGGCGGAAACCCACAGCCGCACGGAGTCCTACATCGGCGACTGGATCGCCAAGAACCCCGGCAAGCGCGGGGACATCGTGCTCGCCACCAAGGTGGTGGGCCGCTCGCAGATGCTGCCGTGGATCCGGGGCGGCGACGAGCTGCCGGTGGTGGACCGCAGCAACATCGAGCGGGCCATCGAGGGCAGCCTGAAGCGTCTGCAGACCGACTACGTGGACCTCTACCAGATCCACTGGCCGGACCGGAACGTGCCCAAGTTCGGCGAGGCGCGGTTCGATCCGCAGCGCGAGTGGGAGGCCCACCCGGTCCGCGAGCAGCTCGAAGTGCTGAAGGAGCTGGTGGACGCCGGCAAGGTCCGCTACATCGGCCTGTCCAACGAGACGCCCTGGGGCGTTATGCAGTTCACCCGCATGGCGGAGGAGCACGGCCTGCCGCACGTAGTGTCCGTGCAGAACGCCTACAACCTCATCAACCGCGCCTTCGAGAACGGCCTGGACGAGGTGAGCTACCGCGAGAACGTGGGCCTGCTCGCCTATTCGGTGCTGGCCTTCGGCCACCTCACCGGCAAGTACCTGGACGGCGGCCAGCCCGAGGGCGCCCGCCTCACCCTCTATCCAGACTTCGGCAACCGCTACGCCAAGCCCGGGGTGGAGCCGGCCTGCCGCGAGTACGTGAACCTGGCCCGGGAGGCGGGCCTGGACCCGGCCCAGATGGCCCTGGCCTTCGTCCGCCAGCAGCCCTTCACCACCAGCACCATCATAGGCGCCACCACCATGGAGCAGCTCGACGCCGACATCGACAGCGCCGAGGTGACCCTGGGCGACGACCTGCTCGCCGCCATCGACGACATCCACCGGCGGTATACGAACCCGGCGCTGTAGGGGGGATCCGCGGAACCCGGCAGAAAAGGCACGGAGTGCGCCTCCGTGCCTTTTTTTGGCCTACGCCTCGAAGGCCCCACCTCTCGGCCCCTGGATGGTTGTCGCGACGAGGGACCGTCGCTCCTACGGGCCTGTCCGGCGTCGGTAGGAGCGACGGTCCCCCGTCGCGATCGCTATCCAGTTTCGCCAATTCAAAGCGCAGCGAGGGCGCTGTAGAGCGCACACCAGACTAATCGGCGCCTGGCCTTTCCCTCAATCCGAGCGCGGGTACAGCGGGAAGTTCGGCGAGGGCGGGTTGAGGACCCGGTGCAGGCGTCGCCGGGGCAGGCCCGGCCGCGGACGGGCCCGGCCCACGCGGGCCACCAGCTGGGGGTGGTCCCGGCCAAGGAGCTCCGCGGTGCGCCGCCGGGCCTCGGGATCGGCGGTGAGCGCCGCCTCTGGCCCCAGGGCCACGCCGGCGTGGGCCAGCTCCAGCCCCAGGCGCTGGTAGGCCCGCCCTGTGGCGAGCCAGTACCCGGCGCCGTCCCCCTCCGTGGAGAGCGCCAGCAGGGCCGGGGCCTTGCGCAGGCGCCGGGCCGCCTTGCGCCCGGGTCCCATGAGGCCGGGGACGCGCAGCATGGCCTGCCGGGCCCCCGCGGCCACCCAGCCCGGCAGCCGCCGGCGGTTGGTGAGGGCCATGCCGTCCCGCTCCTGCTCCAGCGCGGCGGCGTCCTTGCGCAGCCACCGCCACAACTCGCGGCGGAAGGCCCGCCGCCGCCAGCGCCGGGTCACCGCCTCCACAGCGATGGCGATCAGCGGCTCGCGCTCCGCCTCCGCCACCCAGTCCAGGTGGACCCCCTCCAGGTCCAGGCCTTCCGCCGCCTGGCGCATGGCCTCGTCCGCGGGGCCGTGCAGGGGACCGTGGGCGGTACGCCGCACCGCCTGGAGCCCCACCCGCGGGTCCGGCTCGGGCAGGGGCCCCGGCTCCGGCAGGTGGATGCGGGCCACCGTCGCCCCCTCCTCCCCCTCGGGGAATTCCTCCAGCTCGGGCGCGAACCCCAGGTCGGCGGCGGCGATCAGGAAGTTCTCCAGGGCCGCGCCCAGAGCCAGGAAGAGGAGCCGCCCATCGGGATCGGCCTCCTGAAGGCGGCGCTGCTCGTCCCGCTGCAGGTCCACCACCGCCGGGTCCTTGCTGCGGAAGCGCCACGGCTGGGTGTTGTAGGGCGAGGGCGCCATGGCCGCCCGCCCCACCAGATAGTCCAGGCGTCGCTTGGGGTCCGCGTCGTGCAGGAGTTGCCGCGGATCGGGAGGCAGGTCGCCCGGCTCCGCCACCTCAGGCCTCCGCTTCGCGATCGGCCACCCGGCTGGCGAACAGCTCCCGCAGATAGGCCAGGTCCACGGCGCCGTGCTCCGGAAGCGGGGCGCCGCCGGCCAGCCGCCGGGCGGGATCGCTGTCGGGCTCGCCGAGCCGGTCGAAGACCGCCAGGGCTCCGGGGAACTCCCGCTCGCGGGTGTACTCGCTGGTGGTCACGATCACCGGCAGGTCCGTGGCCACCGCCGCCTCCACCCCCGGCGGCGAGTCCTCCACCGCGAGGCACTGCTCCGCCGGCAGGCCCAGGTCCGCCACGGCCTTGTGGTAGGCGTCCGGGGAGGGCTTTTTCTCCGCCACCTCGTCACCGGCCACGATCACCTCGAACCAGTCCGCGGCCTCGGGAGCCAGGGTGTGAGCCAGCAGCTCCATGAGCGGGGCGCGGGTGGTGGTGGTGGCGATGGCCAGGCGGACCCCCGCCTCACGGGCCTCGCCCAGCAGGCGCAGGATGCCGCTGCGCGGCGGCACCAGGCCGTCCCGGATGCGCTCGGTGTAGATCTCCGCCTTTCGCTCGTGCAGGCCCTTGACCCATTCCCAATCGGGGTCGGGCTCGCCCTTGTATTGGGTCCAGTAGTGGCGGATGCGCTCCTTGCCGCCGGGCACCGCCAGCAGCTCGCCGTACAGCTCGGCGTCCCAGCGGTCCTCCAGGCCGGCCTCCTCGAAGGCCTGGTTGAAGCCCACGCGGTGGGCGTCGCGCTCGGTCTCCGCGAGCGTCCCGTCCACGTCGAATATCAGCGCCTTCAGATCGCCCATGCAACGCTCCTATCTATGCACCACCCCCGCCGAGGGAGGATTGGATCACCCAGAAAACGTAGCCCACGTAGGCCACCATCAGCACGCCGCCCTCCAGGCGGTTGATGCGGTAGCTGCCGCGCGGGCCGTTGATGAACAGGGGGCCCAGGATCAGGGTCAGGCCGATGAGCACCGGCAGGTCGCGCCACACGGCCTCCGGGCCCGTCGGCATGCCGCCGATCATGGCGGGCACCCCCAGCACCAGGAGGATGTTGAGCAGGCAGGAGCCCACCACGTTGCCCACCACCAGGTCGTCCTCCTTCTTGGCCACGGCGGCGAGGCTGGCGGCCAGCTCGGGCAGGCTGGTGCCGAAGGCCACCAGGGTCAGACCGATCACCAGATCGGAGATCCCCACCGCCTGGGCCATCTCCGCGGCCCCGAACACCAGCCCCCGGCTGCCCAGTACCAGCCCGGCCAGCCCCACCAGCAGCCAGAGCACCGCCTTGCCCACCGGCAGGGCCTCCGGCACGTCCTCGGTGACCTCGGCGAGGAAGGGGTCGTCCTTGGCGCGGCGGGCGTCCCGGAAGGTCCAGTAGGCGTACCCCACCAGACCGATGGTGAGCAGCACACCCTCCAGGGGCTGCAGCCCCTCGTCCATGATCATGGCGCCGAGCAGGATGGTGACCCCCAGCAGCAGGGGATACTCCCGGCGCAGCACCTGGGAGTGCACCGTGAGCGGCAGCAGCAGCGCCGAGACCCCCAGCACCAGGCCGATGTTGGCGATGTTGCTCCCCACCACGTTGCCGAAGGCCATGGCGGGGGCCCCGGTGAGCTGGGCGGTGAAGTTCACCAGCAGCTCCGGCGCGCTGGTACCCAGCGACACCACGGTCAGGCCGATGACCAGGGTGGAGACGCCCAGGCTCCGGGCCAGGCCGGCGGCACCGTGCACGAAGCGCTCGGCCCCCCAGACCAGGAGCAGGAGGCCCACCAGGGCGATGGTCAGGTTCAGGAGCATGGGCATCCGTTTCTCCCCTTCTGTGGCGTCGGTCGGTACGGCCCCGCGTCCCGTGCGGCGCCCGCAGGCCTCCGGGCGCAGCCGGGGCTCCGGCCTTCCGGGCGCCGGGCCCTCGGCTACGGATCCCCTTCCCTAGTACCATGGCGGACCGTCACCGGGGGAGGATCCCCGCTCCCCGGCCCACAGCAGGAGCCCACCGCCCATGGCCGCACCCGGCTCGCGCAACCTCTGGCTCATCCCCGCCGCCCTGCTGGGGGCGGCGATCCTACTCCTGGTGCTCCTCCAGCACCTGGTGGGCGGGCCGGACCTGCCCGATCCCGAGGGTCCGGAGCCGGAGGAGGCCGCCCTGGAGGCCGTGCGCTCCGCACCGGCGGACCCCTTCCGCTACGGCGGACGCACCGTCGCGGAGGTGCTCCGCCAGGTGGAGCCGCGCACCGGCTGGACGGACTCCGGGTGGTCGGTGCGCCCCCTGACCGAGGGGCGCTACCGGGTGGAGCGCACCTACAGCCGTGCGGAGGGCGGGAAGCGCGTCTACGCCTTCACCGTGGCCGCGGATCTGGACTACGTCTGGCCCGCCAACGGCCACGCCCGGGCCCTCATGCACCGCGGACCGCGCTCCGGCTCCTGAGCCCCCACCTCCGGCCCGACGGCAGAAGGGGGAGAATACCAGGACCGACCCCCCTTTGCCGTCCCCCGGCTTGGGGCGTTCTCCCGGATTCGGTTATGCTATTCCGCCTTGGCACACGCCCCGGGACCGTCCGGTCCCGGTCCTGGATCGTTGCAATCCCCGCCCAGCCATGGAGACCCCCTTGAACGCGCGACTTGTGCAGCTCCTCGAGGCCGCCCTCAAGACCATCCAGGAACAGGGCCTGGTCCCCCCGGACACCGCGCCGGAGGTCCAGGTGGAGCGGCCCCGGGAGGAGGGGCACGGCGACTTCGCCACCAACCTGGCCATGCGCCTGGCCAAGCCCGCCGGCAAGCCGCCCCGGGAAGTGGCCGAGGCCCTGGTGGCGGCCCTGCCCGAGACCGACGAGCTGGAGCGGGTGGAGGTGGCCGGGCCCGGCTTCATCAACTTCCACCTCGCCGAGTCGGTGTTCCAGGCGGTGGTGCCGGAGATCCTGCGGGCGGGCGCCGGCTACGGGCGCGGCGCGGTGGGCCGCGGCGAGCGCGTGCAGGTGGAGTTCGTCTCCGCCAACCCCACCGGGCCCCTGCACGTGGGCCACGGCCGCGGCGCCGCCTACGGCGACGCCCTGGCGAGGGTGCTGGAGGCCGCGGGCTACAACGTGGAGCGCGAGTACTACGTCAACGACGCCGGCCGGCAGATGAACATCCTCGCCGCCAGCGTCATGAGCCGCTACCGCGATCTGGTCCAGGGGGCAGAGGGGACCTTTCCCGAGAAGGGCTACCAGGGCCCCTACATCCGGGACATCGCCCGCGAGGTGCGGGAGGAATTCGGGGACGCCCTGGACTGCGGCTTCGCCTATCCGGAGGACGCGGAGGACCCGGAACAGGCCATGGACCGCTACATCCGGGAGATCCGGGAGCGCATCGGCGAGGAGGCCTTCCACGCGGTCTCCCGGCGCGCCCTGGACCATATCCTCGCCGAGATCCGCGCCGATCTGGACGCCTTCGGCGTGGCCTTCGACAGCTGGGCCCACGAGCAGGACGTGGTGGACGAGGGCGCGGTGGAAAAGGCCCTGGCCCGCCTGCGCGACAACGGCCAGCTGTACGAGGCCGACGGCGCCACCTGGTTCCGCAGCTCCGACTTCGGCGACGAGAAGGACCGCGTGGTGACCCGCGCCGACGGCGTGGCCACCTACTTCGCCAACGACATCGGCTACCACTGGGCCAAGTACAGCCGCGGCTACGACCACCTCATCGACATCTGGGGCGCCGACCACCACGGCTACGTGCCGCGGGTGAAGGCGGCCATGCAGGCCCTGGGCCAGGACCCCGAGGGCCTGGAGATCCAGCTGGTGCAGTTCGCCAACCTCTACCGCGGCAGCGAGAAGGTGCCCATGTCCACCCGCTCCGGGCAGTACGTGACGCTGCGCGAGCTGGTGGACGAGGTGGGCCGCGACGCCGCGCGCTTCTTCTACGTGCTGCGCCGCTCCGACCAGCATATGGACTTCGACCTGGAGCTGGCCAAACGCCACACCGAGGACAACCCGGTCTACTACATCCACTACGCCCACGTGCGCGTCCAGAGCATCCGTGCCAAGCTGGAAGAAGCCGGCGAGGCCCTGCCCACGTCCGCCGAGCTGGCGGATGCGGACGTGTCCCGGCTGTTGGAGGAGAAGGAAGGCCGGCTGCTGCGTCGTCTGCAGCGCTACCCGGAGACCGTGGAGGCGGCCGCCGTGAGCCGGGAGCCGCACCGGGTGGCCCGCTACCTCCAGGAGGTGGCGGCGGAGCTCCACACCTTCTACAACTCCCACCGGGTGCTGGTGGACGACCCCGAACTGCGGCGCGCCCGCCTCGCCCTGGTGGAGGCGGTCCGCCAGGTCCTGGGCAACGGCCTCCACATGCTCGGCGTGGAAGCCCCCGACAGGATGTAATTGCCCATGGCCCGCTCCTCCGGTCGCCGGACCACGAAGAAACGGCGCAAAGGCCCCGGCCGCGGCAGCCGCTCCCGGCGCGGCCAAGCCCGGATCGGCCTTCTGCAGGCCATCCTCTGGTTCCTCGGCGGCATCGGGCTGGGCCTGCTGATCCTGCTTCCGTTCTACCTCCTTGGCGGGGACGGGGAGCGGGAGACCCGGCCCGCCGAGCCGCAGCGGGAGGCCCCCAGCCCGGACCAACCGCCGGAGCCCGAGGACGTCCCCCCGCCGCAGCCCCAGACCGACCCCGCACCGTCCCCGGAGGAGCGGAGCGACCGGGAGGAGGAGGGCTACCGCTTCTACACCCTGCTGCCGCAGATGGAGGTGGAGGTCTCCGAGCATCCGCCCGGGGACCAACCGGCGGAGGGGGACACGGAGCCCCCCGCGCAGGACACCCGGCGCCCCGATCCCGCGGGCGGGTCGGGAAACGGCGTCGCGGAGACGCCGCGGCCCGATGACGCCGGCGACTTCCTGGTGCAGGTGGCCTCCTTCCGCGAGGCGGAGGCGGCGGAGTCCCTGAAAGCCCGCCTCGCCCTCCGGGACTTCCGGGCCCGGGTCGTGCAGGCCGACCTGGCGAGCCGAGGCACCTGGTACCGCGTGCGGCTGGGCCCCTACGCCGGGCGCTCCGCCGCCGAGACGGTCCGGAGCCGGCTGGCGGCGGAGGGCATCGACGCCCTGGTGCTGCGACCCTGACCGCAGGGCCCCGTTTCTCCCACCACGCGCCCTGAAACAGACAAGGGGGGACGCGAAGTCCCCCCAGGCGATGGCCTCCCGGCGGACCCAACCGGCCCACCCTTTACCTCGCCAGGATCAGGAATCCCCGGCCAGGGCCTCCCGGACCTTCTGCTCGGGGAAGCCCTTGAACAGCCGCCCATCGAAGTACACCGAAGGCACGGAATGCACCTGCATGCGGTCGGCGAAGCCCTTGTAGCGCTCCAGCCGCTCCTCGCCCTGGCCGGACGCCACGCATTCCCGCACCGGCTTGGGCACCGTGACCTCCTGGTTCTCCAGGATGGTGTAGACGTCCTCGGTGCTGTTGGGCTGGGTCCCCTCCAGGGCATCGAACAGGGCCGACTGCCGCTCCGGAGCGGTGCAGGCCAGCACCTCCGCCTTGGGCTTGGCGTGCTGGTGCATGTCCAGGGGGAGCCACAGCAGATACCCGGTTAGATCGTCGCCGTGCTCCTCCACGAGCGCCTCGATGCGGCCCTTGGCCCGCTGGCAGGCGGGGCAGTCGGGGTCGGTGAACATGGCGAATTTGACCTCGGTATCCCCGGGGCCGAACACCGGCTCCAGGCCCTTCACCAGCTCCTCCCAGTCCACCTGGCTGCCGGCCCACTTCTGCTCGGCGGCCTCCGTGAGGTTGGCGTTGTCGGGCCCGAACAGCTGACCCACCACGCCGAAGTCCTCGCCCACGTAGGCGGTCACCGGCTGGGGCCCGCGCTGGGGCACCTCCACCTCGTACAGGTACTCCCGGACACCCTCCAGGGGGGTGTCCCGGGACTGCAGGAGCTCGCGCTCGAATTGCTCGGGCAAGCGCTTGTCCATGGCCGCCTCGGCCTTGGCGTCCGCGTCTCGGGAGGGATCCAGCGAATACATCTTGCCCATGAAGGTGTAGTCGGCCCCCTCGCGGACGAAGAGCTCCACGGGGATCCAGCCGCGGTCGGACTGGGCCTCGTAGACCACGTGCACCCAGCCGGACACCTCGGCCTCCTCCATGGTCTTCTGCCGGGTCTCGATCTCGGAAGGCAGCAGGGCATCCATCACCCGCAGGGCCCGCTCCTCCACCTCCAGCTCGTCATAGGCCCCGGCCGGACCGGCCAGGAACGTAAGGCCCGCGGCCAATGCCAGCCATCCAATCCAGCCCCTCGTGCGCAATGGTCTCTCCCTTTGTCCCTTGTTTCCTCCGGCCGGACCACGACCGGCCCCGTGCCCCCGCACCCGGGGGAGGACGACCAGCTTATCAGAAGCATCGAGGCCCTTGTTCCCCAAGGGGATCCCCGGCCAGGGCTGTCAGGGACCCCCTACCCCCCGGCCTGGGTGCAGGCAAGCGCCCGCAGCCGCTCCGGATCGTGGATCTGGACCCGCTTGCTCTTGACCGTGGCCAGACCCTGGTCCCGGAAACGGCGGAACAGCCGGCTGATCGTCTCCGGGGCCACGCCCAGGTAGCTGGCCAAGTCCTGGTTGGAGATCTTGAGCCCGAAGTCCAAGGGGGCAAACCCCAGCCGGGAGAAACGTTCCGAGACATCCAGCAGGAAGGCCGCCAACCGGGGGTCGGCATCGGCCCGGGACCGGTTGCGGCGCTCCTGCTCGTCCTGATGGATCTCCCGGCTCATGAACCGGAACAGCTGCTCGCGCAGGCTGTCGATCCGCCCGGCCAGCTCGTTCAGCCGGCCGAAGGGGATCTCGCACAGGCTGGTGGTATCCAGGGCCCTGGCGGAGCAGGTGTGGGTGCCGCTGGCGATGGCGTCCAAGCCCACCAGCTCCCCGGGAAAGTGGAAGCCCGTTATGTGCTCCTCGCCCTCCCGCTCCAACAGGTAGGTCTTGACCACCCCCGAGCGCACGGCGAACAGGGCCCGGAAGGGGTCGCCTTCGGCGTAGGCGAGGTCCCCGGCCGCCAGGGGGGCCTTGCGCTCGATGATCCGGTCGAGCCGTTCCAGATCATCCCGATCCATGCCGCAGGGAAGGCAGAGCTCCCGGATGCTGCAGCCCTCGCAGATGGACTTGAAGGCCTCTATATCGATAACCGGCGAAGCGGATTGGGATGGCATCGCCTGTCCAGTGTCCTAAGGCGTCTCAGCGCTATAAGATTCTTTTGAAGTAAAACAATTAGCCTGCGGGGCATCAACACCCGGATGCCGGCCGGATACCCCCGTGGGGAACCTGCCGGTTTGCCCAACCCAACCCCTTGTCGTAGCGTATGGATAAGCCTTCGCACCCCCACCGGAAACCGACCGAGCCATGAGCGACGATTCGCCCCGATTCCGTGTCGGCCAGCTCGTCCACCACCGCCGCTTCAACTACCGCGGGGTGATCGTGGGCGTGGATCCCGAGTTCCGGGGTACCGAGGCCTGGTACCAGCTAATGGCCACCAGCCGCCCGCCGAAAGACCGGCCCTGGTACCAGGTCCTGGTCCACAACGCCGGCCACCGTACTTACGTGGCGGAGCGCAACCTGGAGCCCGACCCCAGCGGCGAGCAGATCGACCATCCGGAACTGGGCCAGTTCTTCAAGGCCTTTTCCGGCGGCCGCTACGTCCCGCGCGGGGAGAACGACTGATCCCCGCGGCCACGGCCATGGAGCTCCCCGCCGAGCTGACCATCATGCTGGTGGTGGTCCTCGGCCTATCGGCCCAGTGGATCGCCTGGCGCCTCAACCAGCCGGCGCTGGTGCTCATGATCCTCGCCGGCCTGCTCGCGGGCCCGGTGCTCGGCCTCATCGAGCCCGACCGGCTCCTCGGCCCCCTGCTGACGCCCCTCGTGGGCCTGGCCGTGGCCGTGATCCTCTTCGAGGACGCCTTCAGCTTCCAGCTCCACGAGGTGCGGCACACCGCCCGCGGCGTGCTGCGACTGGTTTCCCTCGGCGTGGCGCTCACCTGGGGGCTGGCCGCGGTGGCGGCCCACTACGTGGCGGACTTGTCCTGGCCGGTGGCGGCCGCCCTGGGCGCCATCCTGGTCACCACCGGCCCCACCGTGGTGGGCCCCCTGCTGCGCCAAGCCCGCTTGCAGATGCGCCCGGCCTCCTTCCTCAAGTGGGAAGGAATCATCAACGACCCCATCGGCGCCCTGCTGGCCATCCTCACCTTCGAGTACCTCCTCCTGTTCGGTGACGACAGCGCCGTCCTCCTGGTGGCCGAGGGCATGGCCCTGGCCGTCGGCACGGCCGCCGTCCTCGGCGGGGGCGGCGGCTACCTGCTCGGCCGGGTGCTCGCCCGCGGCTGGATGCCGGAGTTCCTCAAGGCCCCCGGCATGCTGGGCGCGGTGCTGCTGATCTACGCGGTGGCCAACCTGTTCCAGGAGGAGGCCGGCCTGCTGGCCACCACCGTGATGGGGGTGGTGATGGCCAACATGGGGCTGGCCAGCACCCTGGAGCTGCGGCGCTTCAAGGGGCAGGTGGTGGTCTTCCTGGTCTCGGGGCTGTTCGTGCTCCTCACCGCGAACCTGGACCTGGAGACCCTGGGGCTTTTGGGGCTGGGGGACGCGCTCTTCGTGGCGGCCATGATCGTGGGGGTCCGGCCGGCGGCGGTGCTGCTCGCCACCATCCGCGCCCCCATGACCTGGCGGGAGCGTCTGTTCGTGGCCTTCGTGGGGCCACGGGGCATCGTCACCGCGGCCATGGCGGGGATCGTGGGGCCGGCCATGGCGGGCGCCGGGTATGAGGACGCGGGCCGGATCCTGCCCCTGGTCTTCACCGTGATCCTGGCCACCGCCCTCTTCCACGGTTTCACCATCAACTGGCTGGCCCGGCGGCTGGACCTGGTCGCCTCGCGGCGGGACGGCGTGCTCATCGTGGGAGCCAACGGCTGGACCGTGCGGCTGGCCACCCTGTTGCAGGAGCTGGAGGTGCCCGTGCTGCTGGCGGACAGCTCCTGGAACCGACTGCGCCCGGCGCGCATGGCGGGGATCCCCACCCAGTCCGGGGAGCTGCTCTCCGACCTCGGCCAGCAACGGCTGGATCTCACCGGCATGGGCTACCTGCTGGCGGCCACCGACAACGACGCCTACAACGCCCTGCTGTGCACCCAGCTGTCCCCGGAGCTGGGCCGGGGCAACGTCTTCCAGCTGGCGCCGGGCCGGGAGGTGGAGAGCGATACGCAGGCCTTCAGCCTGCCCTTCCGGGGGCAGATCGCCTTCAGCGAGGAGGCCACCCACGAGCGGATGATGGAGCGCCACTACCTGGGGTGGACCCTCCAGAAGACCCGGCTGACCGAGGAGTTCACCTACGAGGACTTCCTCGAGGGCTGCCCCGCCGGCGCCGAGGTGCTGCTTCTGGTGCGGGGGGACGGCCGGGTGGTCTTCCAATCCCCCGAGCAGCCCGTGGAGCCGGCCACCGGGGACACCCTGGTCTGCTACCGTCGAGCCCCCGAGGACGCTGCACCGGGTTACTGAGTCGACCCGAAGGGAAGCCTTACAGGAGCCATTTGCCGAAAGGAGGCCTGTGGGAGCGGTCCGGGACGGCGACCTGAAGCGAGGCCAGGCAAACGGTCGGGGTCGTAGCCCCCTCCCACGAGCTCCTCCAAAGGGGTCGCTTTACCTGGCCTTGTTCATGGGCTTTGCGGGGCTCACAGGAAGATGGAATAGCAGGCGCCGGCCTCCCGGAACTCCCCATCCGCCCGCGGGGCACGGTCCAGGAGCCCGTCCAGGGTGTCCACGTCCGCGCCGTCCACGACCGTGAAGCGCACCCCCATGCACCCATCGTCGCAATGGATCACCCGTCCGGGCAGGCGCAGGTAGGCGTCGTCGCCCTCGGGCAGGGACAGGTCCACCTCCACGGTGCTGCCCGGCTCCAGCCCCAGGGGCCCGCAGTACAGCCGCGCACCCTCCAGACTCATGTCCAGGGTGGAGCAGAATGCCACGGGCAGGCCCCGGTGGCGGACCAGGACGTTCAGATGCACGGGACGGCGCCGGAGGCCACGTTTCTCCACGGCCGATTCCTCCTTCCAAATTCCGGGTTGAGCGGATGCGTCTGGAAGACCCGGAGGCATGCTGCCTCCCCCTTTTCGCTCCCATCCACAATCGAAAACGGGATTCTTGCCCGAAGGGCGGACACAGGATATCGGGTTGACCGGCCAGGGGAATCAGGGTTTTCCCTTACGCCTCCGGACACCGCGCGGACTTCGGGACCCGCCGGATAGCTTCACGTTCCGAAACGGGGCTAGGTTGAGAGGCAGGACCACGCCATCGACCCCGGAGTCCCCATGCCGGATCGCCTTGCCATCGCCCGGGACTGGCTGCCGCGCTACACCGGCATGCCTCTGGACCGGTTCGGGGACCATGTCCTGCTCACCAACTTCTACAGCTACGTGGAAGCGTTCGCGGAGGAGTTCGGCGCCTGGATCCACGGGACGGACCGGCCCATGCAGGCGGCCTCCAACGACCGGGGCCTGTCGATCATCAACTTCGGCATCGGCACCGCCAACGCGGCCACCATCATGGATCTGCTCATCGCCCGGCAGCCGCGCGGCGTGCTGTTCCTGGGCAAGTGCGGGGGCCTCAAGGAGTCCACCGAGATCGGCCATTTCATCCTGCCCACCGCCGCCATCCGCGGCGAGGGCACCAGCGACGACTACTTCCCGCCCCGGGTGCCCGCCCTGCCCTCCTTCAAGCTCCACAAGCTGGTCTCCGAGAAGATCCTGAACCGCGGCCACGACTACCGCACCGGCGTGGTGTACACCACCAACCGGCGGATGTGGGAGCACGACGACCAGTTCATTCGCCGGCTGGAAGGGATGACCCCGATTGCCGTGGATATGGAGACCGCCACACTGTTCGTTGTCGGCCACGCCAACGAAATCGCCCGGGGCGCCCTGCTGCTGGTCTCGGACCTGCCGCTCACCCCCGACGGCATCAAGACCGAGGCCTCGGACCGGGCGGTAACCAATCGTTGGGCACGGGACCACCTGGCCATCGGCATCGAGGCCATGCACGAGCTGGGCGTCAGCGGCGAGCAGATCAAGCACTTCCGCTACTGAGCGCCGGGGGCACCAGGAAGGAGGCCGCCATGGGGAGAACCGGTCCGGCCGGCATCCTGCTTTTGGCCCTGGCCGCCACCGGCTGCGACCTGGAGCCGGGATCCTTCCAGGCCTTCGCCGTGGAGGGCGACGGCGAGGGGACGGGCCTGTCGGCGGCGGACGGGATCTGGCGGGGCACCCTGACCCAGGACGAGGGGCTCGCCGGGGAGTCGGTCACCGCCGTGGTCTGGGACGGCGAGGTGCGGATGATGGCGCCCGGGCCGGACGCGGGCTTCGCGGGGAGCCTGGCCCGGCGGGACACCGCGACCCGGGAAGAGACGTCCGGGGAGGCCTCCGCCGAGGGCGACTCCATCCTGGACCCCGGCTTTACCCTGGACCCCGGCCCCACCTCCGAGGACCCGTTGACCCGGGACACCCGGTTCACCACCGAGACGAGCTTCTCCCGCCCCGTCGAGCCCGTCGGGGACACCTTCTCCACCGAGGCGGAAACCGCCGCCAGTACGGTAGCCGCGGAGGGTCCCGTGCGGTCCTACGATCTGTCCGGCGGGACAGCGGGGACGGGGCGGATGGCGGTCACCATCGACCCGGAGACCAGCATGCGGGGGACCGTTTCCGGCACCCGCGAGGACGGCGAGCTGGACCTCGCCTTCAGCGACCGCTTCCGCCAGGAGGTGGTGCTCTCCGACCTGACGGGGAGCTGGTCGGTGACCCGGAACAACCGCACCCTCACCATCACCGTGGACGGGCTGGGCGGGCTGGAGGGCAGCGATACCGAGGGCTGCGTCCTCAACGGCGGCCTCGAGCTGCTGCAGCGGGGCCACAACCTCTTCGCGGTGGACCTCTCCCTCGAGAACTGCCCCGGCGACAGCGGCGACTACACCGGCTTCGCCTTCCTGGACGCCGAGGTGGCGGGTGCGGCCTCCGGGCTGGATGAGCTCTGGCTGCTCGCCGAGGGGGAGCGCCGGGATGGTTTCCTCGGCATGGTTCTGGTGCGCCAATAGGCCGCGGGACCTGCCCGGCAACCCCCCATAATCCGGGAGGACTCACCATGACCACGCGCATCCTGGTGCTCTACTACAGCATGTACGGCCACATGGAGGTTATGGCCAACGCCGAGGCCGAAGGAGCCCGGCAGACGCCGGACACGGAGGTTACGGTAAAGCGGGTGCCCGAACTCATCCCCGAGGATCGGGCCCTGGAGGTCGGCGTGAAGCTGGACCAGCCGGCCCCCGTGGCCGAGGTGGAGGAACTGCCCCAGTACGACGGCATCATCTTCGGCAGCCCCACCCGCTTCGGCAACATGACCGCCCAGATGCGCAACTTCCTCGACCAGACCGGCAGGCTGTGGCTGAACGGGGACCTGATCGGCAAGGTGGGCAGCGTGTTCACCAGCACCGCCACCCAGCACGGCGGCCAGGAAACCACCATCACCAGCTTCCACTCCACCCTGCTGCACCTGGGCTTCGTGATCGCCGGAGTCCCCTATTCCTGTTCGGGGCTGCTCAACATGGACGAGATCACCGGCGGCTCGCCCTACGGAGCCGGCACCCTCGCGCGAGGGGACGGCAGCCGGTGGCCTTCGGAGAACGAGCTGGCCATCGCCCGGTTCCAGGGCGGCCATGTGGCCGAACTGGCGCGGAAGCTGAAGGGCGCCTAGGAACGGGGCGTCCCCGGACCTTGCAGGCGCCCTCCGCGGCGGTTCCGCGTCCCCCGGACGCCTCCTCCTGTTCGCGCTTCCACCGCGATGGCACCCCCAGCAGCAGGGCCACCACCTGCTCGAAGCGGCTCATAGGCCCCATCAGACAGGTCTCCCTGCGCTCCGCCTTCACGGCTCCGTCTACCCCCTGTGGCCCAGGAACGTGCGGTTTACCGGATCGGGCCGGGTACGCCCGGATTCAAGGCCCGCAGGGGCAACCATCCGGGGTGACACCCACCCCATGGGGGATTACCCTGGACGTAAGGACCGGAGGCCCTACAATGGATGAGGTTATAGGTGCAAGCCTCCCGGTCCCGCATTCTCGCGGCCAGGACCCGCTCGGCGGCGTCCCCGACGGGATGGCGGGGCCGGGGCACACGGGAAACCCTATTCGAGCAGCAGGTCGCCGCGCCGCCTCCGGATAACGGCAAGGGGATTCCGGGCGACGCGCCGGACCGGGAGCGTCCGCAAGACATGACCGCCAGGTACAAAAGCCCAGAACCGGGGGCAGCTAGCGGTTCCTCCATTCCCCCGCAGGACCCGGCCCCGCAGCAGCCGCAGGACCACGGCGAGCTGCTCGCCTATCAGCGGGAGCTGGAGCTGCAGAACGCGCTGCTCCGCGAGACCCAGGAGGCCCTGGAGGCGGCGCGCAACCGCTACATGGACCTCTACGACTCCGCCCCGGTGGGCTTCGTCACCCTGACTCCCGAGGGCCTCATCCGCGAGGCCAACCTCACCGCCACCGGGTTGCTCGGCCGGGAGCGCGCGCACCTCCTGGGCCGCCCCATGACGGACTTCCTGGCCCCCGGCCAGGAGGAGCCGCTGTTCGAGCACCTGCGCCGCGCCGCCTCCTCCCGGGAGCGGGTCACCGCCGAGCTCTCCCTGCAGGGCCCCGACGGGGAGCCGCTGCCGGTGCGGCTGGACACCACCGTCACCGAGCCCGCGGGCGCCGCTTTCGCCTACCTCGCCACCCTCACCGACATCTCCGAGCAGAAACGGCTCGAGGCGGAGAACCGGCGGCATCAGCGGGAGCTGGAGCAGCTCTCCCGGGCGGCCCTGGTGGGCGAGATCGCCTCCACCCTCGCCCACGACCTCAACCAGCCCCTCGCGGCCATCAACAACTACGCCGCCGCCGCGCGCAACGACCTGGCAGCCCCGGAATCCCGCTACGACCGGGCCCGGGAGGCCATGGCCCGGCTCTCGGAGCAGGTGGGCTACGCCGGGGACCTCATCCGCTCGGTGCGGGAGATGCTGCGACCCAGCGACTCCCTCCAGGAGGCGCTGGACATCAACGGGGTCATCCGGGAGTCCGGCCGGCTGATGGCGAGGTTCCTGGAGGAGCACGCGGGCACGCTCCGGACGGAGCTGGCCGGGGACCTGCCCCCGGTTACCGGCAACGCCACCCAGCTCAAGCAGGTGATCGTGAACCTGGCGGTCAACGCCCTGGAGGCCTACGAGGAGCGGGGCCTCAATAGCCGTCCCATCCGCATTCGCACCCGGAAGGGCGACAACGGCGAGGTGCTGGTGGAGGTCATGGACCAAGCGGGTGGCATGGAAGAGGCTACGCGGCAGAACCTGTTCGAGCCCTTCTACACCACCAAGGCCCAGGGGCTCGGCATGGGGCTGGCCATCTGCCGGACCATCGTGGAGAGCCACGGCGGCGCCCTGTGGGCGCGGCCCAACGACCAGGGCGGCACCACCGTGGGCTTCAAGATGCCGGGACCGTGGGAAAGCCAGGACCCCTAGCGCGCATGTAGGGGCGGCCCGCCCACGGTTGCCTGCCCCTGTGGGAGCGGCCAGGGGCCGCGACGCCTCTGGTCCCGGCCCCGGTAGCCCTATCCCGCCCGCTCCCGGGCCAGCTCCCCCACCCGCCGCAGGGCCTGTTCGAAGGCGGCGTTCCAGGGCTGGGCGCAGTTGAGGCGGACGAAGTTCCGGAACTTCTGGGTGGGCGAGAACATGGGGCCGGGGGCGAGGCTGATGCCCTCCGCCAGGGCGGACTGATACAGCGCCAGGGCGTCCACCGACTCCGGCAGCTCCACCCACAGCACGAATCCCCCTCCGGGCCGGGTCTGCCGGGTGCCCTGCGGGAAGTGCTCCGCCACCGTCCGGCTCACCCGGGCCACGGCGCGGGCGTAGTCGCCCCGCACCCGGCGCAGATAGCGGTCGTAGCCGCCGCGGCCAAGGAACTCCGCCACCGCGAAGCCTGGATAGGCGGGCGTCGCCGCGCTGGCGGCGTATTTCAGGTACTCCACCCGGTCCCGGAAGCGGCCGGGCGCCGCCCACCCCACCCGCAGCCCCGGCGACAGGGTCTTGGAGAAGGAGCCGCAGTACAGCACCCCGCCCCGGGCCTCGTAGGCCTTGGCCGCCCAGGGCCGCGGCGCCTCGAAGGCCAGATCGCCGTAGACGTCGTCCTCGATGAGCGGCACCCCGCGCTCCTCCAGCAGCGCCACCACCTCCCGCTTGCGCCCCTCGGAGGCGCAGTGACCGAGGGGATTGCCGAAGTTGGGCATGAGCATGGCCGCCGCCACCGGCCACTGCTCCAGGGCCAGCGCCAGGGCGTCCGGGGAGATGCCCTCGTCGGGGTCGGTGGGGATCTCCAGGGCCTGCATGCCCTGGCCCTCGATGGCCTGCAACAGGCCGTAGAAGGTGGGCGACTCGATGACCACCACGTCGCCCGGCTCCGCCACGGCGCGGAGGGAGAGCACCAGCGCCTCCTGGGCGCCGTTGGTGACCACGATCTCCTCGGGGGAGATCCGGCAGCCGGCGTCGGCCATGCGCCGGGCGATCTGCTGGCGCAGCTCCGGTGGGCCGGGCGGGAAGGGGTAGTCGGTGGCGCGGCCCGGGTAGCGCCGCGGCACGCTGGAAAAGGCCCGCTGCAAACCCTGGGTGGGCAGGAAGTCGGCGTGGGGCACGGCGGCGCCGAGCTGGACCATGTGGGGCTCGTTGGCGGCCTGCACCACGCGCAGCACCAGGGCCTGGCCAGTGACCCGGGTGGGCTGGCCCTCGGGGTGGGTGGTCTCGGGGGGCTCGGCGGGGCGCCGGGGCTGGAGACGGACGTAGTAGCCGGAGCGCGGGCGGGCCTCGATGACCCCCTGGTCCTCCAACAGGTGCTGGGCGGCCACCACCGTGGACACGCTCACCCCGAACTGGCGGGCCAGCTTGCGCACCCCCGGCAGGCGGTCCCCGGGGCCGTACACCCCGTCCTCCACCTGGTCGGCGATGGCCCGGGCCACCTCCTCGTAGCGGTATCCCGCCACCTGCACTCCCTCCGTCGCGGACGGCCCCGGTACCCCTATGGCGGCGTCGGCGCCTGGCCTACCATGGGACTTCGCGCACCCCGGGGACAGAGAGGAACCGAGGCCCCATGAACCTGGAAAAGACGGTCTTCGCCTTTGTCATCGTGCTGGCCCTGACCATCAACTATGGCTTCTACCTGGGCGAGCTCGACAACCCCACCCACCATAACGTCTACGAGCTGTTCGCCGCCCTGGTGGTGAGCCTCATCGCCACGGTGATGAAGCTCGGCGAGCGCACCCAGATCGGCGCCCTGCTGCTGGCCACCAGCCTGGTGGCCGACGTCCAGCTCATCCTGGCGGCCATCGTGTGGGGCTGGGCCCTCCACGTCACCGGCCAGGGCATGACTCCCCATGTCATGTCCACCATCGTGTCCCTGTCCGGCGGGGCGCTGCTGGCCAACATCATCTCGGTGGTGCTGCTGGTGGTGGAGACCAGCCTGGGGCGGCGCTGATGGGCGAGAGCTCGCCCAAGGCGTCCCTGCCTGAAGCAGGAGGTCCCTTGCCGTGCAGGAGGTAATCTTCCTCCTCTTCCGCCGCATGCGGGCGCCCCTGCTGGTGCTCATCCTCGCCTACGCGGTGGCCATCATCGGTCTGGTGCTGGTCCCGGGGCAGGACGACCAGGGCAACCCGTGGCGCATGGACTTCTTCCACGCCTTCTACGTAGTGACCTATACCAGCCCCACCATCGGCTTCGGCGAGATCCCCTACGAGTTCACCGCTGCCCAGCGGCTGTGGATGATGTTCGCCATCTACGCCACGGTGTTCGCCTGGCTGTACGCCATCGGCTCGTTGCTGGCCATCCTCCAGGACCCCGCCTTCCGCCGGGTAGTGAGCATCAGCAACTTCCGGCGCGGCGTGCGGCGCATCTCCGAGCCCTTCTACATCGTCTGCGGCTACGGTGAGGGGGGCAGCCTGCTGGTGCGCGCCCTCACCGACGAGGGCATCAAGCCCGTGGTGGTGGACCGGGACCAAGGGCGCATCGACATGCTCAAAGTGGAGGGCCTGGCCCGCGAGGTGCCGGGGATCCAGGCGGACGCCAGCGACCCCGAGGTGCTGGTAATGGCCGGCCTGAGGCGGCGCGAGTGCGCCGGAGTCATCGCCGTGAGCCGCCTGGAGCAGGACAACCTGTCCACCGCCATCGCCGCCAAGCTCCTGGCGCCGCGGGTAACAGTGATCTGCCGGGCCCGCTACCGCGACACCGAGGCCAACCTGGCCTCCTTCGGCACGGACCGCATCATCAACCCCTTCGAGCGGTTCGCCGACCGCTTCGCCCTGGCCCTGCGCGCGCCGGCCATGTACCTGCTCTACGCCTGGCTCACCGGCATCGAGCACCAGCCGGTGGCACGACCCCTGGTGCCGCCGCGCGGCACCTGGGTGCTCTGCGGCTTCGGCCGCTTCGGCAAGGCCCTGCGGGAACGGCTCCACCGGGAGGGGCAGCACGTGGTGGTGGTGGAGGCCCGCCCCCGCGAGACGGGGGCCGCCGTGGGCACCGTGGCAGGCCGGGGGACCGAGGCCGAGACCCTGGAACGGGCGGAGATCCGCCAGGCCGACGGCATCATCGCCGGCACCGACAACGACCCCGACAACCTCTCCATCATCCTCACCGCCCGGCAGCTGAACCCGAACCTGTTCACCGTGGCCCGCCAGAACCGGGACTCCAACCGCGCCATCTTCGAGGCCGCGGACCTCGACCTGACCGTCAACCCCAGCACCATCCTCACCCGCGAGGTGCTGGGGGTGATCAACACGCCGCTGCTGGCCCGGTTCCTGGAACGAGCGGTGGAGCAGGACGAGGACTGGGCCAACGTGCTGATCAGCCGCATCAGCGCCGTGACCGGGGAAGACCTACCAGAGACATGGACCCTGGACATACTACCCGACACGGCCCCGGCGGTCCTGGAGGCCATCGCCGAGGGGGAGCGGTTGTGCCTGCGCCATCTCCTCACCGACTTCCGGCAGCGGGAGGAATGGCTACCCGCCATCCCTCTCCTGCTGTGCCGCGGGGCGACCGAGTGGCTACTTCCCGGGCTGGACACCGCCCTGCACCCCGGGGACCGCATCCTGTTCTGCGGGCGGGGGGCCGTGGGCGGCTACATGGAGTGGATCCTCACCGACCAGAAGGTGCTGGCCTACGTGGCCACCGGCAAGGACCGGCCCGGGGGCTGGCTGTGGCAGTGGCTGGAGCAGCGGCGCGAGGCGCGGGGCGGGCAGCCCTAGCCTACCGGAACCGGCTCAGCGAGGGATCGCCCGTGTCCTGCTTGGGCAGGCGGTAGATCTCCGCCAGCCGGTCCAGGCCGGGCATGCCGCTCACCGACTTCACCCCGCCCGACCCGGTCCTGTAGAAGACCGCCGGGGTGCCCCGCACCCCCAGCTCCTGCATTAGCTGGGTGTTGGCGTGCACCTTCCGCGCCTCCGGCCCCTCGGGCGCCGGCACCGGATCGATGCCGCCCTCCCCGAAGGACCGCTCGTGGCGCCCCATGGCCTCCGCCGGGTCCTCGGCGCTTAGGATGGCCGTCGCCTTGCCCAGGCTCGACTCCTTGAGCATGGCCACGGGCAGGTAGCGCACCTGGAGGCCCTCCTCGTAGTAGGGCTGATTGGCCTTCCACAAGGCGTTGCAGTAGGGGCAGTTGGGATCGGTGAAGACGTAGGCCACCCGCTTGGGGTCCTCCGCCCCCTCGGCCACCCAGTTGGCCGCCTCCAGGTCGGCCCAGGCATCCGACATATCCGGCCCGGGCATGTGCTCGGCCATCTGCTGCCGCGTGAGGTTGTTGCCCTGCGCGTCCAGCATGGTACCGGCCAGGACGTGCTCGCCGTCGGGGGTGGCGTAGAGGATCACCTCCTGGCCGCCGGCGCGCGCGGCGTAGCCGGTGAGGCCGCCCGGGGCCTCGAAGCGGTTGACCACCTCCAGCCCCTGCCCCTCCATGGCCTTCACCGCCGGAGGCAGATCCTCGGGCCGCTCGGCGCAGGCGGGCAGGGCCGCCATGCCGGCGAGCAGCGACAGGAAGGTCAGGGCGCGCGGCCGCGGGAGGCGGACAAAGCGGGAAAAGGTATCCATGCAGCACCTCGTGGCGTTCCTGAGCGGGGCTCAGGGCTCGGTTATCCGGTCCAGTTGGCTGTTCAGGGCGGCGCGGGAGACCTCGCCCACGTGGGAGGCCACCAGCTCGCCGCGGGCATTATAGAACAGGGTGGCGGGCAGCCCGGCAGCGTCGTAATGGGCCCCCACGCGGCGCTCATGATCCAGGAAAACGGTCGCCGGGGCCACCCCGTAGTCCCCGAGGAAATCGGCCACCTGCTCCCGGGACTCCCCCTGGTTGACGAAGGCGAAGGCCACCTCCTCGCGGGCGCGGGCCGCCTGGGCAAAGCGGGGCATCTCGCGGCGACAGGGCGGGCACCAGCTCGCCCACAGGTTCACCACCACCGGCCGGCCCTCCAGGTCGCCGAGGGCCCGGGACTCCCCCGCCAGGGTGGGCAGGGAGCCCCCGGGCAGCCCGGGCCCGTCGCCGGCGGCGATCAGGGCGTGGCCCCCCGACAGGGCCAGCCAGACCCCCAGTCCCGCCGCCAGCGGCAGCTGGGCGCGCGCCTGCCGCGCCCGGGACCCGCGATACCGCCATAGTGCGTACAGGGCCGCCGCCACCACCCCCCAGAGGGGCGCGAAGCCTCCCTGCCAGAAGAACAGCGCGCTCCAGGGCTCGGCGCGGTAGGCCTCCAGGTGGGCGAGCACGTAGGCCAGCCGCGCCGCCACCCCTCCCACCAGGATGGCCGGCATGCCCCAGTCCCCAATCTCCGGATCGCGGCGGCGCAGCCAGGCGGCCGCCGCAAGGACGACGGCGAGGCTCAGGAGGGCGAAGAGGCGGGGATAGGAAAGGACGAAGGGACCGACGTTGACCGCGTTCATGGAACCTCGTTGTCGTGGCGGTCTCAGTACGAATACCGCATGCGGAGGATATGGAAGTTGATCCCCGGGTTGGGGGTCGCCAGATGGGCGTTGGAAGTGTGCGAGTACCCGTAGGACAACGCCCAGCGCCGCGCGGCTCCCAATCGGGCGCCGATGCCCACATCGGTGCGGAAGTGGAGCCGGCCGCCGAGATCCAGGGACCCGAGCCGATCGCCGGAGCGCAGCACCGGGCCGCAGCCCGCCTCGAGGAAGAGGCGGTCCCAGGAGCGGCGGCGTAGCCGGAGCACGGCGCGGACCCCACCCTCGGTGAGGGCGTCCTCCTCCCCCCGGCCCGCGTCCTGGGCCCACAACCTCCCCACGGTGAGCTCGGCCAGGGGAATCAGTGCCCAATTGCCCGCCGCCCAGCGATCCACGGCCCAGCGGCCGCTCACATCCAGGCGGCGGGCGTCCACGGGGCCGCCGTTGCTAATCCCGCCCTGCAGGGCGACCCCGCCCCCCGCCGAGGCCGGTGGGCATGATAGGCCGCCCGCCAGGACCAGCACCACCCCCGCCCATCCCCTGACCCCCAGCATTCCCCCCGGTTTTCGCACCACGATTCCTCCCTGTTCCCTCGGACTGCCACGCACCGTCGGTCTCCTTTCCACCCATAGCAGTCGCCGGCGGCCGGGGAGACCTCCGGACCCGGGTTCCGTCAGGTCGGGAGCATGCGCAGAATGAGGGTTGTGCCCGTTCGCTGGTCCAGCCCCGAGGAGCGCCCCCTATGAGCGACCCCCAACCCCCCCGGAACCTGCTGATCACCGGCGGCGCCCGGGGGATCGGCTTCGCCACCGCCGCCCTGGCCCTGGAGCGGGGCCATCGCGTGCTCATCGGCGCCCCGCACAAAACCTCCCTCCAGCAGGCCCGGGCGGACCTGGAGGGCCGGGGCGAACTGGCCGTTCGGGTGGTGGACGTCAGCGATTACGGCGATGTGCAGGCCTTCATCGAGGAGGGGCGGTCGCGCTTCGGGCGGGTGGACGCCCTGGTGAACAACGCCGGGGTGGCCTGGTCGGGTCCCTTCGCGGAGATGCCGGTGGCGGAGCTGGACGCGGCGGTGGAGGTCAACGTGCGCGGCGTGCTGTACGGCTGCCGCGCCGTTCTACCCCACCTGCTGGAGACGGGCGGCACCATCGTCAACCTCTCCTCCGGCGCCGGGCGCGCGGGCATCCCCGGCCTGGCCGCCTACTCCGCCTCCAAGTTCGCCGTCTGCGGGCTGACCGAGGCCCTGGCCGCGGAGGTGGATCCCCAGAAGGTGGGGGTCTACGCCGTCTGCCCGGGGCGTGTGGCCACGGAGATGCAGGAGCGGGTCTCCGGGCGCCGCCAGGGCATCCCTCCCGAGCGGGTGGCGGCGGCCATCCTCGACCTGCTCGGCCCCCGTCCCCCCATCCGTCCGGGGGACTGCCTGGAGACCCGCTAGCCCTGGCCGGCACCCCCCACCGGGCCCCACAGGAGCCGGGCCCGGTTGCGCCGCAGCACCAGGGTCACCGCCGCCACGCACTCCAGGCCGAAGGGCAGATAGCCCGCGTAGCCCAGAATGGGCATGGCGAAGAGGTGGAAGCGATCCACGTAGGGGACGGTGTATTCCCAGCGGGCCAGGCTTCCCCAGTTCCACAGCTCCCAGAAGAAGCCGCACACCAGGCCGGCCAGGGCCGCCCGCCACACGGGCCGCCAGTCCCCCGCCGCCAGGACGCCCAGCAGGGAGCGCTCCCCGGCCAGCTCCTGCAGCCCCACCAGCACCAGCAGCGGGGCCACCCAGAGCAGGGGATAGAGGATCTCCGGCAGCAGGCCGATGCCCACCAGGCCCAGGGCGCCCGCCGCCACCACCCACCCGGCCACGGGACGGCGCCGAGCGGCGCCGATCCCCGGCATGCGCTCGAGTCCCGCCTCCAGGCGGGGGAAGGTGGCCAGCAGATCCCGCACCCCGAGGACGGCGGGCAGCACCGTGGCGAAGGGCAGGCTGGAGGCCAGGAAGCGCGCCCACCCCTCCTGCTCCCCGGTGCCCAGGTAGCTCCAGTTTTCGGCAAATCCGTTGAGGTACTCGAAGACCCACCAGAACCCCGCGCTGATGGGAAAAAGCAGAAGGAAGGCGCCGGGATGGCGCGCCGGCAGGGAATGGCCGGCGCGCACCTGGACCAGGCCGTGCACCACCAGCACGAAACCCAGCCACAGGGGGGTGAAGGCGTGCCGCCGCAGGGCCACCCACGCATCGGGCGCCCCCCAGGCCACGGCCCAGGACCCCGCCACCAGCGCCAGGCCCAGCCAGGCCCACCAGGGAAAGGGCACCCGCGCCGGGCGGAAGGCCTCCGGCGTGGGCGCCCGCAGCACGCGGAGCAGAAAGGGGGCCAGCACCGCCGCCACCACCGCCGCGATGGCCAGGAACACCGGCCAGGAAAACCCCGGGGCGCGCTCCCCGCCCAGGGGGGCCGGGGGCCAGTCCCCGTAGGCCGCCACCACCCCCTCCGTCAGCCCCGCGCCCACCGGCGGCAGGCCCAGGACGACCAGGAGCACTCCCCCGACCCACGTTGCCCGCCTAAGCAATTCCCCCGCATGCGGAAGGGGTCCGGAACCCGGCAGGATGGGCATTGGCTGCTCCTCTGACTGCTTCCCCACCAACCGGCAGGGAAGATCTTGGCACCGAATCCCCCCCTCCGGACACCGACGGTTGCGCAGGAGCCCCGGAGCGGCCCGGGACGGTCCCTGGGCGGGGCGGCCCTCGCCCTGGCGGCCCTCCTCCCCTCGCCCGGGGCCGCGGAAACCGTGTTCCTGCCCGCCGGCCACCTGTTCGAGCCCCTGCTCGCCGACCCCAAGCGGCCGCGGTTCCACGTCAGCGTCGTGGATGCCGATCTCCGGGACGCTAGGACCACCGTAGCCGCCGTGGCCTACGGGGACGAATACGGCCTGATCAAGTGGACGAACCGTTCTCCCTGGGAAGGGTGGCAGCTGGGCCTGTCGGGAGCGGTGTTCGCCCAGTTCGACCTGGGCTCGCCCTCCATGGACCTGGTGAACGCCGACTACACCATCGGCCTGCCCCTCGCCCACCGCACCGGCCCCCACAGCCTCCGCCTCCGGGTCTACCACCAGAGCTCCCACCTGGGGGACGAATTCCTCCTGCGCAACAACACCGAGCGGATCGACCTGCACTACGAGGCCCTGGAAGGGCTCTATGCCCGCGACCTGGGACCCTTCCGCGTCTACGGCGGTGGCGAGTGGCTCTTTCGCCGCGAGCCGGAGGGGCTGGAGCGGGGGCTGGCCCACCTCGGGATGGACTTCCGGTTCGCCCGTTTCCCCCTGCTCCCCCCCGAGCGGGGGGCCGCCTACTGGGTGGGGGGGCTGGATGCCAAGGGCTTCGAGCACAACGACTGGGAGCCCGGCTGGAGCGCCGTCTTCGGCGTGGAATTCCGCCCCACCCTGCCGCGGCGCAACGTGGACAAGCGACTGAGCCTGCTGCTCACCTGGCACGAGGGCCCTTCCCCCTACGGCCAGTTCTACTCCCAGGAGGTGCGCTACTGGGGACTGAGCCTGGAGTTCGACCTGTAAGGCGGAAACCGGTGGGCCGGAAGGGATAGAATGGCGCTTCCCGGTGTCTTCTCCGGGCGGGGTGCGGCCAATTCCGGCCCCCGCTTTCCCCGACTCCGCATCCATCGCCGATGGGACCTCGATGGGCCTCGAATCCTTCCATCCCGCCGTAGCCGGCTGGTTCCGGGACGTGTTCCGGGAGCCCACGCCGGTGCAGGAGCAGGCCTGGCCGGCGGTGGCCTCGGGCCGCCACGCCCTGATCGCCGCCCCCACCGGCTCCGGCAAGACCCTGGCGGCCTTCCTCGCCGCACTGGACGACCTGGTTCGGCAGGCCGAGGCCGGGACGCTGGAGGACGCGGTGCAGGTGGTCTACGTCTCGCCCCTGCGCGCCCTTTCCAACGACATCCGCCTCAACCTGGAGGGCCCACTGGCGGGCATCGAGGAGCGCCTGGCGGCGGCCGGTTCCGCCCCCACGGGCATCCGCACCATGGTGCGCACCGGCGACACGCCCCGGGCCGAGCGCGACGCCATGCGCAAGCGCCCGCCGCACATCCTGGTGACCACGCCGGAGTCCCTGCACATCCTCCTCACCTCGGAGTCCGGGCGGGGGATGCTGGGAACCGCCCGCACGGTGATCGTCGACGAGATCCACGCCCTGGCCCCCTCCAAGCGCGGCGCCCACCTGGCGCTGTCCCTGGAGCGCCTTGCGGCCCTCGCCGAGGGGCCCCTCACCCGGGTGGGCCTGTCGGCCACCCAGAAGCCCATCGTGGAGGTGGCCCGGTTTCTGGTGGGGACGGGGCATCTGGACGCCGAGGGCAGCCCCGACTGCCGCATCATCGACGCCGGCCACTTCCGCCGGGCCGATCTGGCGGTGGAGGTGCCGGACTCCCCGCTGGAAGCGGTGATGGCCAACGAGGTGTGGGCGGAGGTCTACGACCGCCTGGCCGAACTGGCCGCCAGCCACCGAACCACCCTGGTGTTCGCCAACACCCGACGCACCGCCGAGCGGGTGGCCCGCCACCTGGGCGAGCGCCTCGGCGAGGAGCAGGTGGCCGCCCACCACGGCAGCCTGTCCCGCGACCGGCGCCTGGCCGCGGAGCGCGCGCTCAAGCACGGCGAGATCCGGGTGCTGGTGGCCACCGCCTCCCTGGAACTGGGCATCGACATCGGCGCCGTGGACCTGGTGGCGCAGCTCGGCTCCACCCGCACCATCGCCAACTTCCTGCAGCGGGTGGGCCGCTCCGGCCACGCGGTGGCGGCCACTCCCAAGGGAAGGCTGTTCCCCCTGTCCCGCGACGACCTGGTGGAGTGCATCGCCCTGGTGCGCGCCGCCCGCGACGGCGAGCTGGACCGCCTGTGGATCCCGGCGGCGCCGCTGGAGGTGCTCGCCCAGCAGGTCACCGCCGAGGTGGCCGCCGAGGGCGAGCTGACCGAGGCGGAGCTGCGGGCCCGCTGCCGCCGCGCCTACCCGTACCGGGACCTGTCCGACAAGGACTTCGAAGACACGGTGCGAATGGTCGCCGAAGGCTTTGCCACCGGGCGCGGCCGCAAGGGGGCGCTCATCCACCGCGACACTGTGAACGGCGTGCTGCGCCCGCGCCGGGGCGCCCGGCTCACCGCGGTGACCTGCGCCGGCACCATCCCCGACCAGGGCGACTTCGACGTGGTGCTGGAGCCGGAGGGGCAGGTGATCGGCTCGGTCAACGAGGACTTCGCCCTGGAGGCCATGAGCGGCGACGTCTTCCAGCTCGGCAACCGCAGCTACCGTTTCCTGCGCATCCAGGCCGGGCGCGTGCGGGTGGAGGACGCCCAGGGCCTGCCGCCCAGCCTGCCCTTCTGGTTCGGCGAGGCGCCGGGGCGTACGGAGGAATTGAGCCGCTACGTCTCCGACCTCCGCCGCGGCGTGGAGGAGCGGCTGGGGCTGGGGCCGAATGGGGATCCCGGGGTAGAGGTCGCGACGGGGGCCGTCGCTCCTACAGATGCCGAAGAACCGGGTGTAGGAGCGGCCTCCCGGCCGCGACCATCCGAGGGCGGCGACCATTCCGTAGGAGCGACGGCCCCCGTCGCGACAACCTTGGAGGGGCAAGACCGCTCCCTGGCACCCGCCGTAAATTGGCTCACCGAGACCGACGGCGTCCCCCGCCCCGCCGCCGAGCAGGCGGTCGCCTACCTCGCCGCCGCCCGCCTCGCCCTGGGCGCGCTGCCCACCCTGGACACGGTGGTCCTGGAGCGCTTCTTCGACGAGTCCGGCGGCATGCAGCTGGTGCTGCACAGCCCATTCGGCAGCCGCGTGAACAAGGCCTGGGGCTTGGCCCTGCGCAAGCGCTTCTGCCGCAAGTTCAACTTCGAGCTGCAGGCGGCGGCCACCGAGGACACGGTGATCCTGTCCCTGGCCACCGCGCACAGCTTCCCCCTGGAAGAGGTGGCCCGCTACCTGAGCCCGGAGACGGTGCGCGAGATCCTGGTGCAGGCCCTGCTCGACGCGCCGCTGTTCACCACCCGCTGGCGCTGGAACGCCACCACCGCCCTGGCCATCCGGCGCTTTCGCAATGGCGGGCGCACCCCGCCCCAGCTGCAGCGCATGGAGTCGGAGGACCTCATTAGCGCGGTGTTCCCCGACCAGATCGCCTGCTTCGAGAACCTGGCCGGCGACCGCGAGGTGCCGGACCACCCGCTGGTGAGCCAGACCATCCACGACTGCCTGCATGAGGCCATGGATATCGCCGGGCTAGAGCAAGTGCTCACCAAGATGCGGGACGGCGGCGTGCGGGTGGTGGCCGCCGACCTCACCGAGCCCTCGCCCCTGTGCCACGAGATTCTGAACGCCCGGCCCTACGCCTTCCTCGACGACGCCCCCGCGGAGGAGCGGCGCACCCGCATGGTGCAGGCGCGGCGCTACCTGGATCCGGCGGATGCCGCCGACATCGGCCGCCTGGACCCCGACGCCATCGCCCGGGTCCGCGAGGAGGCCTGGCCCGAGGCCCGCGACCGCGACGAGCTGCACGATGCCCTTGACCTGCTGGGGGCGGTCACCGCCGAGGAGGGCGGCGCCCACGGCTGGGGCGCGGATTTCGAGACCCTGCGGGGCGAGGGACGCGCCTTCCGGGTGCGCCCCCCTCAAGGCCCGGTGCTGTGGGCGGCCGTGGAGCGCCTGGGCCAGCTGCGCGCCGTGCATCCGGAGGCGACCCTGGAGCCGCGGCCGGCCGCGGAGCCCGAACCCCTACCCGAGGCGGAGGAGGCCCTGCGCGAGCTGGTACGCGGCCGCCTGGACGGCCTCGGCCCCACCACCGCCGAAGCCCTGGCCGCCGCGCTTGGCGTTCCCACCCCCGCGGTGGAGGGGGCCCTGGCCGCCCTGGAGACGGAGGGCGCCGCCTTCCGCGGCCGCTTCACCCCCGAGGCGGTCGGCGAGGAGTGGTGCGAGCGCCGCCTGCTGGCGCGCCTCCACCGCCACACCCTGGACCGCCTGCGCCGCGAGATCGAGCCGGTGGAGCCGGCGGACTACACCCGCTTCCTGCTGGAATGGCACGCCCTGGCCGGCGAGCCCGCGCAAGAGGAGCGCGAGGGCCCGGAGGCCCTGCTGGCGGTGATCGAGCAGCTGGAGGGCTTCGAGGCCCCGGCGGCGGCCTGGGAGAGCGACATCCTGCCCGCCCGCCTGCCCGGCTACGATCCCCAGTGGCTCGACCAGCTCTGCCTTTCCGGCCGGGTGGTGTGGACCCGCCTCACTCCGCCCGGTGTGGCGCGCGGCAAGGCCCGGCGGGCCGGCTCCGTGCGCACCGCCCCGGTGGCGCTGGTGCAGCGCAAGAACCTGCCGGACTGGAAGGCCCTGGCGTCCACGGTGGCGGTTTCCGAGGAGGGCCTGTCCGGCAAGGCGGCCAAGCTGGAGTCCTGCCTCCGCGAGCGCGGCGCCCAGTTCTTCGACGAGCTGGTGGGCTGCGCGGGCATGCTGCGCACGGAGGTGGAGGAGGCCCTGGGCGAGCTGGTGGCCTGGGGGCGGGCGTCGAGCGACAGCTTCGCCGGCCTGCGGGCCCTGCTGAAGCCGACGGAGGCACGTGGACGCCCCCGGCGGGGCGGCCGGAGCCGGAGGCGCCCGCTGGCGGCCCCCGAGCGGGGGGTGGAGGAGGCGGGCCGCTGGGCACCGGTCCACCCCGCCGCCGGACCGGACCCGGAGGCCGCCCACGACCCAGCCGCCGTGGAAGCCGCCGCCTGGACCCTGCTGGAGCGCTACGGCGTGGTCTTCCGGGCGGTACTGGCGCGCGAGCCGGACTGGCTGCCGCCCTGGCGGGAGCTGCTGCGCGTCTATCGGCGCCTGGAGGACCGCGGGGAGGTGCGCGGCGGGCGCTTCGTGGCCGGCTTCTCCGGCGAGCAGTTCGCCCTGCCGGAGGCGGTGGGGGCCCTGCGCAAGGTGCGCAAGCGCGGCCGGGAGGAGCGCACCGTAACGGTGGCCGCCACCGACCCCCTCAATCTGGTGGGCATCCTCTCCCCCGGGGAGCGGGTCCCGGCCCGCACCGGGGAGCGCTTGCGTTTCCGGGACGGCGTGCCCGAGGAAAAGGCTTCCAGCCGATGACTCCCGGACGCGCCAGCCCCCGCCGAAGCGCACTCGTAGGAGCCCACTTCAGTGGGCGATCGGTTTCCTGAAGTGGGCGCCTACCGGCCCGTCGGGCGAAGCCGCCCAGGCCGTACTAGTCGTGGAAACAGCGCAGCAGAAGGCCCAGCCCCAGCGCGCCGAGCAGCACCGGGGGCCCGGCCGCGGCCGCCGGGCCCACCCAGAGGTAACCGGCGGCCATGAACAGGACCACGCCCCCCGCGCAGGCCCCATAGAACCCCGTCTTCGCCTGCCACATGCCAAGCCTCCTGACCGTTCCCCCGCCCGGCCCGGGCGGGCTTTCCCGGATGGATCATGGGGGAATCCTAGCCGCCGGAGGCCAACGTGAAAAGCCCGGCCCGGGCCCTCAGCCGCGGTGGGGCAGGGAGATCCCGGTGAGCTTCTTGTACAGGGAAACGGCGTAGCCGTCGGTCATGCCGGAGACGAAGTCGGTGAGGTTAAGCAGCAGCAGGTAGGGGTCGGTGAGGCGCTCGCCCGTGACCCCGTCGTAGAGGAACTGCTCCGGCACCAGCTGGGCCACGGTGCGGCTGTGGGCGGAGGCCTCCCGGAGCCGCCCCGCGCGCTCGGCCTCGGCGGTTTCCCGCACCGGCCCGAAGAAGGTCTCCAGCAGGCCGCCGAGCACCCCGAACCCGGCGGCGTCGATCTCCAGCACGCCCTTGGCGTTGTAGATGCGCTCGAAGGAAGTGCGCTCGATCTCCGCCATGGCCTCCGCCGAGGGGATCAGCTCCTTGAGCTCCCGGTCGAACCGCCCGGCCAGGATCTCCTCCTCCCGCTCCAGGAAGGCGGTGGCGGTCTCCTCCACCAGTTGGTTGATGGCCCGCGCCCGGAGGTACTCCACCCGCTCCTTCTCCGAGCCGATCTGGGCCAGGCGCGCGTTCACCCGGTCGTCGTCCCGCAGGATGGGCCGGATGTGGCTCGCCACGTCCTCGAAGCTGAGCAGGCCCAGCCGGTAGGAATCCTCGAAGTCCACGATCTGGTAGGAGATGTCGTCGGCCGCTTCCATGAGGAAGGCAAGGGGGTGGCGGCAGTAGACGCCCGCCTCCGGATCGCGGGGCAGCATGCCGGTCCGCTCCACCACCCTGCGGAAGTGCTCCTCCTCGGCGGCGAAGTAGCCGTGCTTCTTGCCGCTGACCCCATCGGCGGGATCGGTACGGTGGGCGGGCCGGGGATACTTCAGGGCGGCCCCGAGGGTGGCGAAGGTGAGCTGCAGGCCGCCTTCGTTATCCGGGTTCTGCAGGCGGGTGACCACCCGCAGGCCCTGGGCGTTGCCCTCGAAGCGCCGGAACTCCGCCGCCTGCTGCTCGGACAGGGGGGCAAGGGCCTCGGCGCCGAGATTGCTGGTGGCGAACCAGTGCTGGATGGCGTCCTCGCCGGAATGGCCGAAGGGGGGATTGCCGATGTCGTGGGCCAGGCAGGCCGCCGCCACGATGGAGCCGAAGTCCCCGGGGTCCACCACCTCGAACCGCTCACGGGCGGCCACCTCCTCACCCACCTTGGTCCCCAGGGAACGGCCCACGCAGGACACCTCCAAACTGTGCGTCAGCCGGGTGCGGACGTAGTCGCTCTCCGCCAGGGGGAAGACCTGGGTCTTGTCCTGCAGCCGCCGGAAGGCCGAGGAGAAGACGATGCGGTCGAAGTCCTGCTGGAAATTGGTCCGGTGCCGCTGCGGGGCGGGCTCCTCCTCCCTGCCCAGCCGCTCCTGGGTGACCAGGTGCTCCCACGCCATCCGCGCCTGTGCCATGCCTGCGCCTCCGGGGTCGCCGCGCGCCGAAAGGGGCATCCTAGCATGGGGGGCGCCCCGGACACTCCCTCGTCCTCGTCACCGCTCCCGCACGTCCCTTAGGCTGATTTCCAACCTCCGATGGGGTTATTGTCCTAGCGAGCGGGAAGGTGTAGAAAGACGCATACAATATGTAACTTTACGCACCGCGCACCACAACCCGACCGGAGGGCACCATGCGCAACCCCATAGCCACGGGCACCATCCTTCTCGCCACCGGCCTGATCTGGGGCTCCACAGCCCACGCCCAGGAGGGCAAATCCGCGGCCCAGTCCCTGGGCTGCACCGCCTGCCACGCCGCCGAGAACAAGCTGGTCGGTCCCGCCTATGTGGATGTGGCGGAGAAATACGGCGGGGACAAGGCCAAGATCCTGGAACGGATGAAGGCGGCGGTTGAGAACGGCTCCTCCGGGACCTGGGCCGACGTCACCGGCGGGACCCCCATGCCGCCGCAGCCGCAGGCCGCCGGCAAGGACGAGCAGCTGGGCCAGATCGCCGCGTGGATCGCCTCCATGGCGGAGTAGCCCCGCTCGCTGCCGTCTTCCCGGGCCATCGGCCGTCGCCGATGGCCCCTTTGGTGCTGCCCCTTGGGGATCGCTCCCGGAGCCCCGGGGGTCGGGAGCATTGCATTCCGCCCGTTTTTGGCTTAGGCAGGGGTGGTGGACCGAAATGCCGGGGCGACGCCCGGGAGGGTCCCACCGGTGCTCCGGAGGAGGGCGAGATGGCGGTACGGGAAGTGCTCCGCATGGGGGATGGGCGTCTGCTGGAGCCGGCCGAGCCGGTGGCCGATCTGGACTCCGGGGAGGTGCACGACCTGATCCGGGATCTATGGGACACCATGGCGGCCCACGGGGGCGTGGGCCTGGCGGCCCCTCAGATCGGCGTGCCCCGGCGGGTGGTGGTGTTCGCCGTAGCCTCCAGCCCCCGCTACCCGGGGGCGGAGGACGTCCCGGCCACCGCCCTGATCAACCCCACACTCCACCCCCAGCCCGGGGCCATAGAAGAGGACTGGGAGGGCTGCCTGAGCATCCCCGGTTTCCGCGGCCTGGTCCCCCGCCACTCCCGCCTGCGCTACACCGGATTTACCCCCGACGGTGAGCCCCTGGACCGGGAGGTGTCCGGGTTCCATGCACGGGTGGTCCAGCACGAATGCGACCACCTCGACGGCGTCCTCTACCCCATGCGGATCCGCGACCTGCGCAACTTCGGCTTCGAGGAGGAGCTGGCGGGCCATCCGGCCCTGCTGGAGTGAGCCGTCACAAACCTGTAACGGAGGAGCCCTATCCTGGCCCGTACGGTGCCCACGAGGCATCGCAGCAAGGAACAGGATGAGGCGATCACCATGTACAGCGAGAACAGCCGCCAGGGAATCCGGACCCTCCTCCAGGAGGCCGCCTTGCGGTACCAGCGGGCCGCGGAGGAGGCGCTGGACAGCGCCCACGGCGACCATTACCGGGAACGGGCCGCCCTGCTGGAGGAGCTGATCGGCCAGCTGGGTACCCGGCTCGAGGGTCCGGCGCCCGTCGGAGCACCCGCCCCGGCCCGGCCCCCCTCCCCGGAAAGCGCCGACACCCGGGGCGACTCCCGCTAGGCCCGATTCCGGGCCGCACTCAGCCCTCGAAGACCCTGCCGATCTCATCCCGCTCCGGGCGGGCCAGGGGGCTCCCGTCCGGCCGGCGGACGCCGGCCGGTCCCTCCCCGACCTCGCCGATCTCCCGGCAGTCGATGCCGGCCGCCCGCAGCGCCCCGATGATCGCCGGGCTGTCGCCGGGCGCCGCGGCAAGGAGCAGGGCGCCGGAAGCGATGGCCGCCAGGGGATCGATGGCGAAGGCGTCGCAGACGCGCCGGGAGAGCTCCGGAACGGGCACCGCCTCCGGATCCACCACCAGCCCCCGGCCGGAGGCCTCGGCCAGCTCCCACAGGGCCGTGGCCAGGCCGCCCTCGGTGGGATCGTGCATGGCCGTGACCCGCCCGGCCCCGCGCGCGATGCGCGCATCCCGCAGCACGTCCAGGCCGGGCTCGCGCAGGAAGTCCCGCGCCCGCTCCAGGTCCTCCGGATCGAGCACCCCCCGGAGCCGCTCCGGGAATTCACTGGCCAGGACGCAGGTGGCCTCGATGGGCACGCCCTTGGTCAGCAGGAGCCGGTCCCCGGGGCGGGCGCCGCGCGGGGTCACCAGGTCCTCCCGGGCCACCTCGCCGATCAGGGCGCCGGCGGCGATGGGACGGTCCAGGCCGTGGGTCACCTCGGTGTGCCCGCCGATGACGGCGATGCCTTCCGCCCGGCAGGCGGCGTGGATCTGCTCGGCGATGGCCTCGGCCTCGGCGGCAGTGCACCGGTGGGCGGGCAGCAGCAGGGTCACCAGGAGCCAGCGGGGTTCGGCGCCGCTGGTGGCGATATCGTTGGCGTTGATGCGGACGAGGTACTCGCCGATCCGGTCGGTGGCGAAGGTGATGGGGTCCGCCTTGAAGACCAGCAGGGACGCCCCCGCCTCCACAACGGCACAGTCCAGCCCCACCCCGGGGCCCTGAAGCACCCGGGGATCCTCGCACGGCGCCCGGGCGAGGATCCGGGCCATCAGCTCGGGGGGCAGCTTGCCGACCGGAAGATCGCCGGGCATGGCTCTCCCCTTCACGGCCCCGCCAGGCGGAAGCCGGGCGCGGGCCGGGCCGGGAGCGGATTCAGGACCCAGGGAAGCAAGTCCGGACCCCCGGGAACCGGTCCGTCGGAACGGCTGGAGGCAGGAGCGTCCCCGCGAACGGGGGTGCCGCGGGGGGACGCCGGGAAACGGGCGTGGGTCTTCGCCAGGGGAAGGCGGAAGGCTCAGGCTTCCTCTTCCTCCGTGGTCCATTCGGCGGCGATCAGCATCTGGACGAGCTCGGCGGTGGAGCCCGCCTCCATCTTCTCCATGACCCGGCCCCGATGCACTTCCACGGTTTTGGGGCTAAGATCCAGCTCGCGGGCGATGGCCTTGTTGGAGTAGCCCTGCACCACGCGCTTGGCCACTTGGCTCTCCCGCGTGGTCAGGCGGGCCGCCCGGCGGCGCAGCTCCTCCCGGCGGCTGCCCAGCTCCCGGCGCTGCTGATCCTGTTCGATGGCCTTCTGCACGGTCTCGATCAGGTACTGGGCGTTGTAGGGCTTCTCGATGAAGTCCAGGGCCCCGCCCTTCATGGCCCGGACCGCCGCGGGAACATCGGCATGGCCGGTGAGGATGATCACGGGGATCTCCAGACCGCGGTCACGGAGCCATTCCTGCAGCTCCAGGCCGCTCACCCCGGGCATCCGGATATCCAGCAGGACCACGCCGGGCTGTTCGGGGTCCAGACCCTCCAGGAACTCCTGGGCGTCCGAGTACACCTCCACCTTGTGGTTCACGGACTCCAGCAGCCATCGGATCGAATCCCGCATTCCCGCGTCATCGTCGACGACGAAAACGGTTGGTATATCCTTTTCCTGGCGCATCGGGACCCTCTTCACAGTTTCATGGTTCTTGGCAGACAGGTAATGCCAGATGAAAAGTGGTTCCGGGCTCGGGGTCGTTCGGCGCCGCCCAGAACCGGCCCCCGTGGGATTCCACGATGGACCGGCATATCGAGATCCCCAGACCCATTCCCCCGGTTTTTGTGGTGAATAGCGGCTGGACCGGATCCTCGCGCAGATCCTCGGGCAGACCGATGCCCTCGTCCTCCACCGCCACCTCCACCAGCTCCCGGGAATACCGCCGCGTGCGCAGGGTGACTACGCCCTTGTCCTCCAGGGCCTCCTGCGCCGACCGCGCCGCGATGGCCTCCTCGGCGTTCCGGACCAGGTTGCTCAGGCATTCCTGGAGCAGAATGGGATCGGCCTGGACCTGCGGCAGCTCCGCCTGCAGGTCCAGCTCGAGCCGGGCAGCTTCCATCCCGCCCTGCAAATGGTCCGGTGTCAACCTCTGAATCAGGGAGTTAAGCGACATGGGGCGGGCCTTCGGCTCCCCGCTGCGCAGGAAATGCCGCACCCCCCAGACGATCTCCCCGGCCTGGCGCACGTAGCCCACCACCTGCTCGAGGCCGAATCGGATATTGCCGGCCTCGTCGGGCTCTTCCAGCCGCCGCAGGGACCCCTGGGCGAAATTCATGGCCGAGGCCAGCGGCTGGTTCAGCTGATGGGCGAGCACCGAGCCCAGCTCCCCCAGGCTCACCAGCCGGCGAACGCGCTCCAGCTCCGCCTGCTGGCTCTTGAATTGACTGAGGTCATGGGCCATAACCGAGAACCGCTCCACGCGCCCCGCTCCGTCCTTGTGCGCCACCACCACCATGGCCACGGGAATGTCTTGCCCCTCGGCGTCGCGAAGGGCCGCCTCCCCCCTCCAGAGCCCGGCCTCCCGGGCCTGCGGGAAACCCTCCCGGCGGAGGCGCTCCGCCGCAACAGGGGCCAGGAAATCCCCTAGGAAGGCCCTGCCAGAGTCGCAGCTCGGGCTCCGCCCCGCCATCCGGAAAGCTCCCGGGTTTGCGTACAGGATTTCCCCCAGCGGATCCGCGATGGCCACGGCGTCCGGCGTGGCGTTCAGAAGCTCCAGCAGCCGGTCGCGCTCCCGCTCGGCCCGGTGCTGGGCCTCCCGGGCCCGGAAGGAGGCCATGGCGTTGGCGGTCTCGTCCGCCAGGCGGCAGAGCATGTTCAGCTCGTAGGCGTCGAAGGCCGCGGCCTCCTCGGCGTAGATGCACAGCACACCGTGTACCCGGCGCTCGTCCTGCAAGGGCACGGCCAGCACCGAGCGGAAGCGCTGACCGGCCGCCTGCTCTCCCCAGAGGTCGTACTGCGGGTCCATGGCGACGTTGGCCACCATGGCGGGCTTGCCCGTCTCCAGGGCCCGACCGAAGGGGCCCCGTCCGTGGGGGAGGAAACCCCAGGCGATGGGGTCCTGGATCCGCTCCAGGCAGCCATCGAGGTCCGCCGAGGCCAGCACCCGGATGGGCTCCCCGTCCTCCCCGGCCGGCTCACCGATCCACGCCAGGGTGTAGCCGGCCCCGCGCACCAGGAAATGGCAGATCTCCTGGAGCAGAGTGCCCTCGTCCGGGGCCCAGCGCACGGCCTGGTTGGTGGCGTTCAGGGCGCGGAGCGCCCGCTCGCCCCGGTAGCGGATCTCCTCCGCCGCGCGCTGCCGGGTGACATCGCGCGCCGCGAGCAGCACCAGGCCCTCGCCGTCCCCCATCGGCCCGCCCGGCGAGCCCTCCAGGGCCACCTCCTGCACCCGGCTCGGCTCCGCTTCCAGGCGCACCTCCAGACCGGCCCCACCCTCCCCGGCGAGCACCTCCTCCAGGAAGGTCTCGAACCTTCTCCCATCGGGCCTGGACAGGAAGCCCTGCAGGGGCCGTCCCAGGATGCTGGATCCTGACCGACCGAGCAGGTCCCGGGCGGCCCGATTCAGGGAGTACACCCGCCCCGAGCGGTGACAGACGATCTGGGGAACGGGGGAGGACTCGTAGAAATCCGCGCGCTGTTCTTCCAGGGGCTCCGAGTCCGGCCCGAACGGCCCCTCTTCCCCGTCCTTCTGCCGGCGCCCCCGTCGTACGTGAAGGGGGATCCGCGACGGCACCTTCAACCCACCCGTTTGCTCCAAGCTTTCCCTCATACCGTCCTTCCCCATGGCCTGCAGCCGGGCTGGGACGGCGGTCTCCGCCGCGCCGGCGGGAGGACCGTCGCCTTGGCGCGCTCCCGCCCCCCTTTTCCGGGGCCGTCCCTGGTATCCCACAAAACAATTACGGGGAAACGTTCAGGGACGTAAGGAATCCCGGAATTCCACCGTATAGCCACAGCCATCGGGCCGCCTACCCGCCAACCACCAATCCAGATCAAGTACCCCACTGTTTGTCGGGAATTGCATAAGGGCGGGAACCATATTTCATCTTCCCGCCTTCTGCCGAAGGGGTGCCAAAGAAATATCGGAACAACCGGCGAGGCCCCGCATCTTCCTCTTGCATTAGGGTTTTCCCCTAAAAATTTAAGCCAACATCCCAATTGGACCCCTTTCCCCTGTGTCCTAAAAAGAACGCTACCGAGCGGGGTGTAATTCCCGCTTTCTGGCCGAACCGGCAAGGAGTCGCACGGAAGCCTGCCGGACCCGGCCCAACGGTCCGGTGACCGAGCCTCCAACCGAGGCCTGGGTCCCGGGAAGGCAGGGGCGCTCCATGCGCACCGACACAGTCCGTATCGGGGTCAATCAGATGGTGCAGTCAGGAGAGTCCGTGGCGAACGGGCGGCAGCCCATGGGGAGGGAGCGGGTGAGCCCGATCTTTCCGGAGGGCGTGGAGCTGATTCCGCTTGCAGAGAAGACGGAACGCGAGGGACCCCGATATCCAGGGCTGAAGGGGGTCGCGCGGGCCTCCGGGCGGTGGGCCTCGGGTGGAGAGCCGAGGGCGCGGGTCCGACGGGAATACCAACGCCGGGAGCGGGCCATACGGCGCTGGCGGGAGCTGTTCGAGAGGGCCGACCCGGTTTCCGCCCTCAAGGCCTTTCACGAGGAGCAGGGGCCGGTCGTGATGGCCCGGGCCCCGCGGGAGCACGCGCGGCTCTCCACCCTGGTCACCGCGGCGGAGGCCGGTACCTACCCCGCGGAGCAGATCGCGCGCTCCTATCTGGAGGCCTACCTGGGGGCCCTGCGGGAACCCGTAACCAAAGAGGGCCTCGGCGCCGTTCTGGGCACGGCGTGGGACGAGCTCTCCCCCCATGTGTCGCAAGCGGAGCGTCGCCAGCTGGGCCAAGTGATCTGGGCCTTCCTGCGGGGGCGTATTCCTTTGGACAGCGTCCTGCACCGGACGGAGGAGCTGCTCATCCGGAACGGCCTCGCCGACTCGGCCGGCCGGTTACGGAGCCAGCTCGATGAACGCGACGGCGTGTATTCCGACTATGACAACCAAACCTCGAAGGGGGTCGACAGTGAGCTTTAACTTCTCAACCCGTGGCCGCAAGAACCTCGGCTACCTCGTAAAAGATCGGGAATTCATTTCGGTGGTCAATTTCCGCCTGGACCAGGAGGAGGATGAATGGGGTCGGCCCCGCGTCTACGGGGATATGGAGCTCAAGGGCAAGAACCGCAAGCCGACGGACTATGATGGCCCCCTGACCATCCACTCCAACCAGGGGTACAGCCTGAACCTGGAGATCACCCGGTATCTGGCCAAGGGGCGGTACGCCTTTCAAGTCAAGCGGGCCAACCAGCCCACCTCCTGAGGGAGGAGCATCGCGACACCGGCTCTCCCCGGCGGGGACTCCGAGCCGGACAGGTTTGTACACCCACAGGAGGCCACCCATGGCGACCCTAGCGAACCGCTCGACGCTGCCTGACCGGGTACTGCTCTACCACAACAGCATTCCCGTAGCCATCTGCTCCGCGAAGCATTTCACCCCCGAGAGCCTGGAGCTCTACTGCGGGCCCCTGCGCTACGAGCGCAACACCGACCTGGAGGTGGAGGTGCAGTTCGATCTCGCGGAGCCCGAGAGCCGCTTTCGCCTTCCCACGCGCGTGGTGCGGTGCGACAAGAACCACCTGGTCCTGTCCTACAGCTCCCTCCCGGAGGAGGCGGCGGCGTACCTGCAAGGCTGGGCGGAACGAGGCTCGGGTGCGTCTCCCGGAGTCTCCCCCGCCCGCTACGCGCACTGAGGGGGCCGCATCATGACAGCACACAGGCGCCCTCGAACGGCCGCCGTCGAATCCCTGGGCGCGGAATGCGACCGGTGCAGCAACCTGCCCGCGTGCCTGGCGGGCCACCTGGACGACAACGAGCGCCGGAACCTGGACGCTCGCATCCTGCGGGGCCGTCCACTAAGCAAGGGCGAGGAGGCCTTCGAGCAGGACGACACCTTCGAATGCCTCTACCTGCTGCGGTCCGGCCTCATGGAGACCTTTCACACCGACTCCAGGGGCCAGGCCACCATCACCGGCTTCCATCTGCCCGGGGACATCCTGGGCCTGGACGCCATCGCCCAGGGCCGGCACACGGAGACCGCCCGGGCACTGGACACCACCAGCATCTGCGCCCTGCCCTTCACCGTGGCCATGTCGGGCCGCTCCGGCAGCCTGCACACCGAGCTGCTACGGGCCATGAGCCAGCGCATCGCGCGCAACGGCACCCGGCATCGCCTCTTCAGCAGGCGCTCGGCCCTCTACCGAATCGCGCACTTCCTTGCGGAGCTGCACCGCCGGACCCCGACCTCGGCGGCCTCCGCGGCCACCTTCCGCATCCCCAAGCGGGACCTCGCCAATTTCCTCGGCCTGGCCCCGGAGACTCTGAGCCGCGGGCTGGCCCGCCTCCACGAGCTGGAACTGGTGGAGGTGTCCAAGCGGGGCTTCAAGGTGCGGGATGCGGAGGGCCTGGAGAACATGACCCGGGAGGAGCTGGAATGAGCGCCGCCACCCGCTCCGTCCTCCCGCCCCAGGGCATCGGCCAGTACTGCAACCGGGATGTGGCGGTCACGGAGCGGGAGCGCTCCATCCGCGACGCGGCCCGCCTCATGCGCAACCACCACGTGGGCGACCTGGTGGTGGTGGAGCGCTTCGAGGGGGAGGTGATCCCGGTGGGGATCGTCACGGACCGCGACTTGGTGGTGGAGGTGCTGGCGGAAGAGGTAGGGGTGGACGAGGTTACCGTGGGCGATGTCATGAGCGCCGAGCCGGCCCTGGCCCGCGAGGAGGACGACCTCTGGGAGACCCTGCTGCGCATGCAGAGCTGGGGGGTGCGGCGGCTGCCGGTGGTGAGCGCCTCGGGGGAGCTCCAGGGCATCATCACCGTGGACGACCTCCTCGAGCTTTTCACCGAGTACATGCACGACTTGGTCAAGGTGGTGACCCGGGAGCGCGAGCGCGAGCTGGTACGGCGCGGGTCCAAATAGGAACGGTCGCCCACGCCACCCTGCTCCGTCCTGGTGCAGGAAGGGGGAGCGGCGCAGGTCCGCCCGGCACCCCAGGGCCGTTTCGCCGTGCTGCCCTACCGTCTCCACGTCCAGAATCCGATCCTGTTCCGGAAGTCCACGCCCGTTTCCCTGCCCTTCCCCGCCAGGGGTTCTTGGACGAAGCCGTCCAGCAACCGCTCCTCCCCCGGGCTGGGTAGCCGTCCCCGTCACGTCCCCGAGCTCACCCAGGGCCCGGCGGGCCTCGGCGTAGGCACGATCCCGCACCGTGGCCACCACGTTCCGGTCGGCGAGGTGCATGCCGCCCCCTGCCAACCCTCAGCGGGACCGCGCCCGCCAGCGGTCCAGGCGCCCCACCACCCCCCGGGCGTTGTCCGGGTCGGGCGCTGCCTCGGCCAACACCGCCATCCGTCGCAGATGCGCCTTGGCCCGGGCCGCCCAGGCGGAGCGCTCGCGGAGGGCCTCCTCCGCGGAACCGTAGGTGGCGGCGCCCTCCAGGTTCCGGTCGATGGCATCCCGCTTCTTGAGGGCGCTCCGCACCTCGCGCAGATGCTCCGCCCATTGCTGGTGGTCCCATTGCCCTTGGCCTCGGGACATGGCTCCCCCCCTCGTCGCGTGTCAAGGATTCATACAGTTAGACGGGGAAACCGCCCGGGCGTGCGGGCAGGGGCCCATGGCCCTTGATCCGCATCAAATGAGAATCATCCCAGCCCAATAAAAAGGCCGCCCAAGCAGGGCGGCCTCCACGAGCCCGGGGGTGGGGGACTCAGGATGCGGGCTCTTCCGCCTCCCCGCGCCCGTGTTCCTTGCCCAGGACCATGTACATGGTGGGCACCACGAAGAGGGTGAACAGGGTACCGATGGACAGACCGGTGGTGATCACTAGGCCCAGGGCGTAGCGGCTCTCCGCGCCCGCCCCGCTGGACAGCACCAGCGGCAGGGCGGCGAAGACCATGGCCGCGGCGGTCATGAGCACGGGACGCAGCCGGATGCCGGCGGCATCCTCGATGGCGCGGCGCTTGGAGTAGCCCTCCTCCTGGAGCTGGTTGGCGAACTGCACGATCAGGATGCCGTGCTTGCTGATCAGGCCGATGAGGGTCACCAGGCCGATCTGGGTGTAGATGTTCACCGTGGCCAAGCCGAGGAACAGGAAGATGAGGGCCCCGGCGACGGACATGGGCACGGAGACCAGCATCACCAGCGGGTCCCGCCAGCTCTCGTAGAGGGCGGCCAGCATCAGGAAGATCAGCGCCAGGGCCAGGAAGAAGGTGGTCACCAGCTGGGCGCCCTCCTCCACGTAGTTCCGCGACTGCCCGGCGTAGTCGATGCTGTACCCTCGCGGGAAGATCTCGTCCGCCTTGGACTCCAGGAACTCCAGGGCCTGCCCCATGGTGACCCCGGGCATGGGCGCAGCGGAGACCGTGGCGCTGTTGAGCTGGTTGAAGCGGTTGAGCTGCTCCGGCTGCACCTCCCGCTCCAGGGAGACCACCGTGGACAGCGGGATCATGGAGCCGTCGGGGGCCTCGATGTGGTAGCTCTCCAGCTGCTCCGGGTTCAGGCGGTCCACCCGCTGCACCTGGGGAATCACCTTGTAGGAACGGCCCTGGATGCTGAAGCGGTTCACGTAGGCGCCGCCGAGCATGGAGGCCACCTCGTTGCCCACCTCCTGCATGGTGAGGCCGAGATCGGCCACCTTGTCCCGGTCCACCTGGATGCGCGCCTGGGGCAGATCGTACTTGAGGTCGGTGTCGACGAAGGCGAACAGGCCCGACTCCTCGGCCGCCTTCTTCAGCTCCTGCGAGACCTCGTTCAGCACCGCGGGATCGTCGGTGGTGCCGATGACGAACTGCACGGGAAGCCCGCCGCCGGAGCCCGGTAGCGCCGGCGGCAGGAACACCGCCGGGTCCAGTCCCGGGACCGAGCCCAGCTTGCCCTGCAGCTCCTGCTTCAGGTCCATCACGGTGCGCTCGCGCTCGCTCCAGGGCTTCAGGCGCATGATGGAGAAGGCGCTGTTGGGCGCCGGCGGGCCGCCGGGGGAGATCCCGTTGGCGTTGAAGTAGACCGCCGTCTCCTCGAAGGACTCGAAGATGGGGTTGTACATGTCGGTCCACATGCGCGTCTGGTCCAGGGTCGCATCCGGTGCCCCGGTGGACATCACGAACAGGGAGCCCTGGTCCTCGTCCGGGGCCAGCTCGTTCTGGGCGCCGGTGTACAGGAAGAAGACGCTGCCCAGCACGGCCACGGCGAACACCACCCACACCGGGGTGTAGTTCAGGGTCCGGTGCAGGAGCCGCTCGTAGGCCCAGCGCAGCTTGTCGAAGGCCTGGTCCAGGAAGGCGGCCAGGCGGCTGCCGCTCTCCTCGTCGGACTTGAGCATGCGCGAGGCCATCATGGGCGACAGGGTCAGGGCCACGATCCCCGAGATCACCACCGCCCCGGCCAGGGAGTAGGCGAACTCCGAGAACAGGGTGCCGGTGACGCCGCCCATGAAGCCGATGGGCGCGAACACCGCCACCAGGGTGAGGGTCATGGCGACGATGGGCCCGGCCAGCTCGCGGGCGCCGTAGATGGCGGCGTCGTAGGGCCGCTCGCCGTTCTCGATGTGGCGGTGAACGTTCTCCACCACGATGATGGCGTCGTCCACCACCAGCCCGATGGCGAGCACCATGGCCAGCAGGGTGAGGATGTTCACCGAGTAGCCGAAGGCCAGCATGAGAAAGCCCGCCCCCACCAGGGAGAGGGGCACGGCCACCACCGGGATGGCCACGGCACGCAACGACCCCAGGAACAGGAAGATCACCACCACAACGATGAGGAAGGCCTCAAGGAGGGTCTTCTGCACCTGGGTGATGGACTCCTCGATGAAGTCCGTGGCGTCGTAGACCACCGTGTGCTCCAGCGTGGCCGGATACTGAGGCTCCAGCTCCGCCAGGGTCTCCCGCACGCGCGGCACCACGTCGAGGGGGTTGGCGGTGGGGGTCACCTGGATGCCGATAAAGGTGCCGGGCGTCCCCTTGAACACCACCTGGTTCTCGTAGGTCTCGGCGCCCAGCTCCACGTCGGCCACGTCCGACAGGCGGATGGTGCCCGCATCGGTGCGCTTCACCACCAGGTCCTCGAACGCCTCCACGGAGTGGATGCTGGTCTCCGACTTGAGGCGGACGCTGACCATGGAGCCCTTGGTGCGCCCCACCCCCGCCAAGTGGTTGTTGGCCTCCAGCACCCGCCGCACGTCGGCGGGGCTCACCCCCACCGCGGCCATCCGGTCCGGTTTGAGCCAGGCGCGCAGGGCGAAGGGCCGCCCGCCCAGCAGCTCCGCCTCCTGCACGCCGAGCACGGTGTTCAGCTCCGGCTGCACCACCCGGTTCAGGTAGTCGGTGACCTGGTTGGTCTCCAGCTCCTCGCTGTGGAAGTTGATGTACATGGTGGCGGTGGTTTCGCCCACCTCCACGTTCAGGGTGGGCTCCTCGCTGGCCTCGGGCAGCTCCGAGCGCACCTGGTCCACCTTGGAGGAGATCTGGGTCAGGGCCTTGTAGGGGTCGTAGTTGAGCTCGATGTGGGCCTGGATCTGGCTGGTGCCCTGGACGGAGGTGGACTCCAGGTAATCGATGCCGTCCGCTGTGGCGATGGCCTCCTCCAGCGGCGCGGTGATAAAGCCCTTGATGAGCTCGGCGTCGGCGCCGGGGTAGGCGGTGCTGACCGTGACCACCGCGTTGGTGGTCTCGGGGTACTCGCGCACGTTCAGCAGCTGGAAGGAGCGCACGCCGAGCAGGACGATCAGCAGGCTGACCACCGTGGCCAGCACCGGGCGCCGGATGAAGATGTCGGTGACGTTCATGCCCCGGCCCTACTTGTTCGCCGGTTGGGGATCGGGATCGTTGGCGGGCTGGACGCTGTTGTCCACCCGGATGCGGGCCCCCTCTTCCAGCTTGAGCTGGCCGCTGGTGACCACCGTCTCGCCGGGCTCCACGCCGTCCTCGATGGCCACCTGGTCGCCACGGCGCTCGCCGGTGCGCACGAAGCGCTTTGTGACGGTTGGGGCGTCCTCCTCGCCCTCGGCCTCCTCCACGATGAACACCGATTCGCCGTAGGGGTCGGTGGAGACGGCGGTCTGCGGCAGGGTGATCACGTCCCGCTGCTCGGGAAGCTGCACCGCCGCCTGGGCGAACATGCCCGGGCGCAGGGCCCTGTCCTCGTTGGGCAAGGTGGCGCGCACGGGGAAGTTGCGGGTCTCCTGGGCCACCTCGGGCTCGATGGCCGTGACCTCGCCCTCGAAGGTCCGGTCCGGGAAGGTGTCCACGGTGAGGCGCACCGGCATACCCACGCGCACCCGGCCCAGGCTCTGCTGCGGCAGGTCGAAATCCGCATGCAGGGGCTCCAGCGCCTGAATGGTCACCAGGTCCTGCCCCGGGGAAACGAACTGGCCGCGGTCCACGTGCCGGATGCCCAGCACCCCGGCGAAGGGGGCCCGGATGTGCTTCTTGGCGATGAGGGCGCGCTGCCCCTCGATCTGGGCTTCCAGGCTCTGCAGCTCGGCCGCCGCCTCGTCCACCGCCTCCTGGGAGGTCTGGTTCTGCTGGACCAGCTTGCGCTGGCGACGCAGCCGGGCCTCGGCGAGATCCCGGCGGGCCCGCAGCCGCTCCAGCTCAGCCTCCTCGGTGGCGGTGCTCTGGGCCACCAGAAGATCGCCCTCATCCACCTCCTGGCCGGAATCGAAGGCGATCTCCGCCACCCGCCCATCCAGCTCCGGGCTCACGGCCACCCCGTTATCCGCCCGCAGGCTCGCCACCGCCTTCAGCTCCGGCTGCCAGGTCTCCGCTTTCGCCTCCTCGGTGGTCACCGTCACCGGAGGCGGCTTTTGGGAGGCCATGTACTCCTGCATGAGCATGCCCTGGTAGAACTTCCAGCCGAAGATGCCCCCGAAGACGACGGCGAGGGCAAGCACCATAAGGATCATGCGCTTGATCATGGCTCGGGGTTCCCTTGCAAGAGCTTGCGGATGACGGGGGCCGGGCTTCGGAACGGGGCTGACCGGTCGGTCAGCGCGGAGGCCTGAGCATGGACCAGCAGTGGGGCGGCGTCAAGACGGACCCGGGACATGCGCGGACGGGACGTTATAATCCGGCGAGCCCCGACCAACCCGGAAAGGGAGCCCATGACCCCGGAACCCCCCGCGCCCGGCGGCGAGCTGCCCAAGCCGAGCCCGCCCATGGCCCTGCTGCCCCTGGTGGTGACCATGGTCCTCATGCTGGTGCAGCTCGCGGTCTTCGAGGAATTCGCCCCCCAGATCCCCCTGGCCCTGGGCATCGCCTTTACCGGACTGCTCGCCTGGACCTGGGGCTACCGCTGGCGGGACATGGAGACCGGACTCTACCACGTGGTCCACGTGGGGCTGCCCTCGGTGGCCATCCTCATGACGGTGGGCATGATCATCGGCACCTGGATCCTGTCCGGCACCGTGCCCCTGCTCATCTACTACGGGCTGCAGCTCATCACCCCGGAGTACTTCCTGCTCGCCGCCATGGTCCTGCCGGCGTTGGTCTCGGTGGCCATCGGCACCTCCTGGGGAACGGTGGGCACGGTGGGCCTGGCCCTGGTGGGCATCGGCGAGGGGCTGGGCATCCCCGCCCACCTCACCGGCGGCGCCATCGTCTCGGGGGCCTTCTTCGGCGACAAGATGTCGCCCCTCTCGGACACCACCAACCTTGCCCCGGCGGTCACCTCCACCGACCTGTTCAGCCACATCCGCAACATGATGGCCACCGCCGTCCCCGCCATGCTTACGGCGGCGGCCCTCTTCTGGCTCCTGGGGCAGAGCTACGCCGGCCAGGCCCTGCACGCCGAGCGGGTGGAGGCCATCATGGCGGCCCTGGAGGGGCAGTTCGCCTTCCACCCCCTGCTGCTGCTCCCGGCCCTCTTGGTGCTGGTGCTGGCGGTGCGGCGCTTCCCCGCCCTGCCCACCCTGTTCTTCGGTGTCCTCGCCGGGGCGGTCACCGCCTACCTGGGCCAGGGGGCCAGCGTCCCGGAGATCTCCGCCGCCATGCAGGACGGCTTCTCCAGCGCCACCGGGGTGGAGGCGGTGGACGAGCTGCTGTCCAAGGGCGGCATCCAGTCCATGATGTGGACCATCTCCCTGGTGCTCATCGCCCTCGGCTTCGGCGGCATCCTGGAACAGACCCGCTGCCTGGAGGTGCTCCTGAACGCCATCGTTCGGCGCGTGCGCGGCCGCCTGTCGCTGGTGGCGGCCAGCACCGGTGGCTCCGTGGGCACCAACCTGGTCACCGGCGACCCCTACCTGGCGGTGGCCCTGCCCGGCCGCATGTTCGGCCCGGTCTACCGGGGCCGGGGGCTGTCCATGCTCAACCTGTCGCGCTCCATCGAGGAGGGCGGCACCCTGATCAATCCGCTCGTGCCGTGGAGCGCCGGCGGCGCCTTCACCGCCGGCGCCCTGGGCATCCCCACCCTGGCCTACGCGCCCTTCGCCGTGGCCTGCTGGCTGTCCCCCCTGATCGGCTTGCTGTACGCCGGGCTGGGCTGGTTCTCCCCGCGGGCCTCGGCCGCCGAGCGCGACCGCTGGCGGGCGGAGGGGGAGCCCGTACTCCTGGCCGGCGAGATGGTCAACGCGGCACAGCTCGATCCCGAGGAGCTGGAGCGGGACTTCGATACCTATCGTCGGCGCTGACCCCGGCCCGGGAGAACTCGAAATGGGCGGTCACCGGGAGGTGGTCGGAGGCACCGCGGGCGTGGGGAGTGTTCCAGGCGCGTACGTCCTCCAGCCCCTCCCTGGGATGGGCCCAGATGCGGTCCAGGGCCAGGACGGGGAAGGCGGCCGGGAAGCTCGGGGGCCCGGGGGACCGGCCGAACACCCGGTGCAGCAGCCGCAGGGAACGCGCCCAGGGCAGCCATTCGTTGAGGTCGCCCAGGAGCACGGTGGGCTCCGCCGGGACCCCGCCGAGGTGCTCCAGGAGCCAGCGCACTTGGCGCAGGCGCTCGCCGGGGTACAGGCCGAGATGGGTGGCCACCACCCGCAGGGGCGTACCGTGCACCTGCAGCTCCAATTCCAGGGCGCCGCGCGGCTCCCGGCGGTAGATGCTCAAATCCACATGGCGCACCGCGCTCACGGGGTGGGCGGACAGGACCACGTTGCCGAAGTGGTAGTCGTAACGGGTGTGGGTAGGCCCGACCACCGCCGTGTAGCCGGAGGTCTCCGCCAGGTAGTCCATCTCGTGGACCCATGGCAGATGGCCCTGGCGGGTATCCACCTCCTGGAGGGCCAAGACCCCCGCCCCCAGGTTGCGGATCACCGCGGCGATGCGCCCGGGGTCCCGCCGGCGGTCCCGGCCCACGCCCTTGTGGATGTTGTAGGTGGCCACGCGCACCCCGACCCGGTCGTCCCCCGGCCTTCCCCCCTCAGCCAAGGGTTGCCCCCCCTTCCCCGGAGCGGGCCGCGCGGCCACGCATCCAGCGGCGCACCAGCAGCGTGCCCGCCACCACGCCGGCCGTGACGCCCGCCAGGACACCGATCCCGGTCCAGTTGGGGTCGACGAGCACCGCCAGGAGGCTGTCGGCGAACACCGAGATGGCAAGCGTCCCCGGGATCATGCCGATGGCCGAGCCCCAGAAGTAACTGCGGAAGCGGATGTGCACCGCCCCCGCCACCAGGTTGACGATGACGAAGGGCGCCACCGGCAGCACCCGCAGGGTGGCCACACCGAGGACGCCGCGGTCGGCCAGCCACTGGCTGATGCGGTTGAGGCGGGCCCCGGCCAGGTTGGCCACAGACTGCCGGCCGAGCGCGGCCCCCACCCCGTAGGTGAGCACGGCGGTGAGCAGGGCGGCCACCATGGCGTAGGCGAACCCCAGCCAGGGGCCGAAGGCGATGGCCGTTCCCACGATCATCACCGCCAGGGGCAGGGTCAGCAGGGACGCCACCACGTACACCCCGATGACCACCGGCAGGGCCAGGGGGCTGTAGCGGATGTGCTCGAGCCAGCGGGCCACCCGCTCCGCCTGGAACCACTCATCCAGGGGGGTCACCTGCCAGAGGACGGCGAGGATCACTAGGCCCAGGAGCAGGCCCGCAAAGAGCAAAGCCTGGCGCCGGCCGGTCTTGCGGTCCTCGGGAGGCACGTAGACCTCCACGAACTCGTCGGGGTCCATGGGCCGCTCGGGGTCGATGACCGCCGCATCCGGCAGCACCCGCTCCGAGGAGGGGCTCACCGTGCCGTTCAGGGGCCGCAGGCTCCGGCCCTCCAGGGTGCGCAGGCCCTCCACCGCCGCCACTGGCGAGGGGGCCTCCTCCAGGGCACGGGCCACCTCCGCCTCGCTCACCCCCAGGTGCTCGGCCAGCAGTCGGTTGCGGGCCCCGGCGATGAACGCCCGCACCTCGGTGTCGTCGGGCCCCGCCTCCAGGGCGAGGTCGCATTCCGTATCCAATCCCATGGAACGGTTGCTCATGTTGGCGGACCCCGCCCGGATGAGCCGGTTATCCACCACCAGCACCTTGGCGTGAACGCTCACCCAATCCGGCTCCAGACCGGGGATGTGCGGATAGTAGACCCGCAGGCGGCCGTGGCGATCCGCCGCGCGCAGCCGGCGCAGCAGTCGGCTGCGCAGGACATCCATGGTCTGCCGCTCCAGCCAGCCGTCCTTGCGCAGGGGCAGCACGATGACCACGTCGGGGCCGTCGGTCTCCGCCAGGCGCGCCTCCAGGGCCTCGCCCACGGCGTGGCTGGTGAGGTACTGGTTCTCGATGTAGAGGAAGCGCCGGGCCGCGGCGATGGCGTCCAGGTGCAGGGCCTCGATCTCGCGGGCCTCGGGGCGGTCGCCGTAGGCGGGATGGGTGCGCGCGACCGCCACCCGCACCCCGCGCAGATCCGGCTCCACCCCCGCCGGCCACGGGTCGCCCTCCGGGCGGGGCACCGCCGGGCTCCGCCCCCCGGCCCGACCCCAGCGGTCCCGGCACAGCTCCCCCAGGGCACGGGCCGCCTCGCCGTCCACCACCCACTGCACGTCGTGGAAAGGCGGATAGGGATTTCCCTCGGGATCCGTGCGGACGGGATCGCCGGCGCGGTGGGCGGGGGTGTCCCAGCGCCATTTGCTCAGATCGAAGCCGCCCGTATAGGCCACCGCGTCGTCCACCACCACCACCTTCTGGTGATGGCAGGCCCCCACGGGATGGGCGCCGTCCATGCGGAAGTGGACCCGCCGATGGGTGCGCCAGCCGAGGTTCATGCTGGGAAAGGGCTCCCGCTCCAGGGTGTAGATCATGGAGTAGTCCCAGAGCAGGACATGCACGTGGAGCCCCTCGCGCCGCTCGCACAGGGCGTCCAGGTACCGCGCCAGGGTGGGGGGCAGGTCGTCGGGTACCGGGCCGCGGTCCAGGCGCATCCGGCCGTCGATGTCCCAGGCCAGGATCCAGGCGGCATGGCGCGCCTGGGCCAGGCTGTCCACCACGGCGGGGTAATAGCGCTGGCCGTCCACCAGGAGGGCCAGCCGGTCCGCCCGGCACAGCCGCCAGCAGTTGCGGCCCTCGCGCAGGATGGGCGATCGGGGTGCGTTCATAGGGTCGGGATCGACCTCCTTTCCCTCACCCTGCCCCATTGGCTGGGGCGCTTCCACACCCTAGGTAGGAGCCTTCAGCTTCCCAGGCCTGCCTCGGGAGCAGCCTCCCGACGGGTACGACCCTCAGGGGCGGTCCATGCGGGAAAGGGCCAGCAGCACCAGCAGGGCGGCGAGCAGGAGCAGCTCCGGGCCGAACAGCCACAGGGCCAGGGGCACCGCCAGGTAGTAGGCGCGCATGCCGAGGGTGTAGTGGAGGCCACCGCGGTTCAGGCCGCGGGCCACCAGCGCCGGGGACAGGCGGGGCTCCCGGTCGGGGGGCAGGGCCAGCTGGTAACCGGCGTGGTTGTAGTAGCGGATGGCGAGGGTGAAGCTGAAGAAGGCGAACAGGAAGACCCCCGCCAGCACCATGAGCTTGACCAGGGTGAGGCGCGGGGTGGCCCCCTCCAGGAAGGTCAGAAGCCGGGACACCTCCACGATCCGTTGACTGGTGGCGGCGACGCTCAGGATGCCGAGGGCGATGAGCATGGCCGTGGAGGCCAGGAAGGTGGCGGCCATGGTCCAGTTGCGCAGGGTTTGCACCGCCAGGATGTCACGGCGCTCGGTCATCACCATCTCCACCCAGCGGTCGCGGACGCGATCCGCCAGTCCGAGGGCGGTGGACTCGGGGCGCCGCCGCACGCGGCGGAGCAGACGCAGGTGGTAGGCGGCCAGCAGCAGGAAGGCAAGCGCCGCCAGGCCCCCCTCCAGGAGCAGGCTGGAAGCCAAGGTAACGGCCTATGGTCCCGGCGGGCCGCTACCGGCGGCCCGACCGACGGGGAAGATCGCCAACGGGCCCTCCCGGGCTGCGCGGGTGTCCGTACCCCCCAACCTAGCGAGACGAGCGGGCTCCGGGAAGAGGTTGATCAGTCCTCCCGGTCGCGGCGGTCCAGGCGGTGGAGCAGGTACAGCCCCGCCGCCACCAGCAGCGGGACGAGCAGCACCCCCAGGGCGGAGAGCTGGATGCCGTCGGTGATGGGCAGCATGGGGCTCGTTCCTTTTAACGGCCGGGCAGCCAGACGCGGAATGTGGAGCCCTGCCCTTCGCCCGGGCTGCGGGCCTCGACCTGTCCCTCGTGCAGCTCCACCAGGCGACGCACCAGGGAGAGCCCCAGCCCCAGTCCGCCGGAATCCTGGTCCTGGTAGGGCTTATGGCCGATGTCGTGGAAGATCCCGGACAGATGCTCGGACGGGATCCCCGTGCCCGTATCGCTGACAGTGAACAGCACCCATTCCCCTTCGCGGGTCCCCGACAGGCTGATGGTCCCCCCGGCAGGGGTGAACTTGCAGGCGTTGCGGAGGAGGTTGCTCAGGATCTGCTCCAGGCGGGTGGGGTCGGCGAAGGTGGTCAGGGGGGATTCGGGCAGCGCCACCTCCAGCACCTGCCGCTGCTCCTCGAGCCGGGGGGAAACGGCATCCAGGGCCTGCCGGGCGATCTCGCGGGCATCCACCTCCGTCTTGCGTAGGATGAGGCGCCCCTGCTTGATCCGGCTCAGATCCAGCAGCTCCTCCACCATGCGGGCGAGGTGGTGGCTTTGCTGGCGGATGATCAGCACCGCCTCCCGCACCCGCTCGGCATCGATCTGGTCCCAGTTCTCCAGCAGATGCTCGCTCAGGGAGGTGATGGGGGTCAGGGGGTTGGAAAGCTCGTGGCCGAGCAGGGCCAGGAACTCGTCCTTGCGCCGTTCCCCCTCCAGGATCGCCTCCTCGTCCTCCTTGCTCTGGGTGATGTCGATGAGGGCGCTGCGGTAGCGCGGCTCCTCCGCATCGAGGCCCGCTTCAGGGACCGTCTCCACCCGCACGATCCGCGGCTGGTCACCGACGGGGGCCAGGACCAGCTCGGTCCGCTGGCGCCCCCCCTCCCGGGCCAGGGCCCGCCGGTGGAGGAACCAGGCGTCCTGGGAGTCGGGGCTCACATACCCTGAGAAGGGGCGCCCCTCCGCCTCGCTGCGGTTGGCGCCCAGCAGCTCCGTGGCCTGCCAGTTGGCCGCCAGGATGTGCCCGTGGGTGTCCAGGATGAGGTAGCCCACCGGGGCGTGCTGGAAGAGGTCCCGATAGCGGTCCCGGGCCCGCTCCAGGGCCTCCCGGATCTCCTGGAGCTCCTCGTTCTGGATGGCCAGCTCCTCCTGGTGGACCTGGAGCTCCTCCACCAGCGCCTGGGTGTCCGCCAGCGACATCACGGAAACGTCGGTGCCCCGCGCGCCCAGGCGCTCGCGCGCCCGCTGTCGCAGGCTATTCTCCTTGCCGGAGGGGGATTCCTCATCGGCCATTGGGCACTCCTTCCTCCCTAGGGAGAGGGCGCGTTCGCCGTCGCCATGGTAAGCAGGATCAGCTCGGGCTCGCCGGTATCCCGCTGGAGCTGCCGGCCGTTCAGCCAGACCCGCTCCGGCCCCTGGTCCCCGAAATCGGCCGTCAGCTCGAAGTCCTGGAAGCTCTCGTCGGTGGGCAGCACCTCCTCCAGCAGCGCCCGCAGCTCGGGGTGATCCCATTGCCCCCCGCCCATCTCGAACAGGTGGCGGCCCTCCACCTCCTGGGGCCGGAGCCCGAACACCCGGTAGAAGCCGTCGTTGGCGGACTGGACCCGGAGCTCCGGGTCCAGCACCAGCAGGGGCTCCCGCACCGTCTGCACGATGGCCCGGAAGTAGGCTTCCCGGAATTCCATGCGCTTGGTGGTCTGGATGTCCCGGAAGGTGCAGACCAGCCCGCCGATCTGGTTCTGGGTGGTCCGGTAGGGCCGCAGCCGCGCCTGGAACCAGTGGCCGCTGGTGCTCTGCACCTCCACCTCCTTGGGGACCAGCGTGCTCAGCACCTCCTCGGCGTCCTCGGTCAGGGCCTCGTACTGGAGCTCCGTGGTCAGCTCCTGAATGGGCCGCCCCACGTCCATGGGCCGCAGGGAGATCAGCTGGCGCGCCGCCTCCGTGAACCGCTTGATCTGCAGGTCCTCGTCCAGGAACACGATGGCCAGCTCCGTGCTGTCCAGCAGGTTCTTCAGGTCGTCGTTGACGCCGGAAAGCTCCTGGACGCGCGACTCGAGCTCGGCGTTGACGCTGCGCAGCTCCTCGTTGAGGGACTCCACCTCCTCCTTGGAGACCTCGAGCTCCTCGTTGCTGCTCTGCAGCTCCTCGTTCATGGACTGGAGCTCCTCATTGAGGGACTGGAGCTCCTCGTTGGAGGCCTGCAGCTCCTCCACGGTCACCTGCTTGTCCTGCCGGGCCGCCTCCAGCTCCCGCTCCAGCTGGACGACCCGGTCCTCGGGGGCCCGCTCGGCCGGCTCCGGGGCTTCCCGCGGCGCCTCCTCCGGGCCTTCGGGCTCCGCGGCCGCCGGGGTCCGGAAGGTCACCAGGCGGAATCCGCGCAGGGCGCGGGGGGCGCGAACCAGCCGGACTTCCAGAAGGACCTCCTCGGCCTCCCCGTCGGCCTGGAGGTGGACCCTCTGCCCCGCCTCCTCGGCCCCGGCGCTGGTGACATCGCGCAGCGCCTTGCTCAACGGGGCGCGCAGGCCCGGGCGCGCCATCTCCAGGAGCTGGTTCTGGATGGGGCCACGGGCAGGCTCCAGGAAGCGGCCCGTGCGGCCGTGGAAGAACAGGGCCTCCCCGCGGTCGTTCACCAAAACGCTCGGGGGGCCGAACTGGTTGGCGAGGAGCTGCTCCATATTCCGGGTCAGGTCCACGGAGGGCTCTCCCCCCTGCCCCTCCGCCGGGCCGGGGTGGCCCGTGCGCGGAAGCTCGGGCCGCTGGCCCGGCTTCATGGGCAGCGGATGGCGCTCCTCCTCCGGGCCGGCGCGATAGATCCGCCAGCGCTTGTTCTGCACCGTGAACATCTCGCCGAAGTCGTCCACGGACTCCGAGGCGCCCAGGAACAACAGGCCCAACGGCCGAAGGGCGTGGCGGAACAGGGGGAGGAGCTCCCTTTGCAGGTCCCGCTCCAGGTAGATCAGCAGGTTGCGGCAGCTGACCAGGTCCAGGCGGGTGAAGGGCGGATCGCGCAGGGCGTTGTGCTCGGCGAACACCACCATGTCCCGGATCTCCTTGCTGACCCGGTAGGCATCCTGCTCGGCGACGAAAAACCGGGCCAGCCGCTCCTCGGTGAGGTCCTCGGCGATCCCGGCCGCATACCGCCCCCCCCGTGCGGTGTCGATGGCCATGGAGTCCACGTCCGTGGCGAAGATCTGCACCGGGGGCCTCCGCTCGAGGCGCTCCATACACTCGGTGACGAGGATGGCCAAAGTATAGGCCTCCTCGCCGGTGGCGCAGCCGATCACCCAGGCCCGGAACTCGCGCTCCTCGTCCGCGGCCGCCCGGAGCTGATCGGGGAGGAACCCATCGGCGAGGGCCTCCCAAGCCTCCGGGTCCCGGAAGAAGTTGGTAACGCTGATGATGACCTCCCGGAACAGGAGGTCCGTTTCCGCGGGATTGCGCGCGAGGTAGTCGGCGTATTCCTCCGGATCCTCGATCCGGTGCACATGCATGCGCCGCTCGAGGCGCCGGAGGAGGGTACTCTGCTTGTAGCCGGAGAAATCGTTGCCGGTGCGCTCGCGGAGGCTCTCCAGGATCCGGTCCAGGGTCTTCTCGGGAACGTCCAGCAGCTCCTTGGTGGCCGTGGACTTGCGGTCGACGAGCCCCTGCAGATAGGGAAGCAGCGTGGCGCCCATGTCGCCCGGGGACAGCACGTAATCCACCAGATTGGTGTTGATGGCGCTGGTGGGCATGCCCCCGAACTCCGCGGAGGCGGGGTCCTGGGCCATCACCATGCCGCCCTCGGCCTTGATGGCCTTGATCCCCAGGGTGCCGTCCGTCCCCGTTCCGGAGAGCACGATGGCCGCGGCTTGGCGCCCCCGCTCCGCCGCCAGGGAGCGGAAGAAGGTATCCACCGCGTGGGGCAGGCTCTTGCGGCGCGCGCCACCGGGGGCCGAATCCTCCGGCTCCCCGGTACCCGCCTCCTCCCGCACCAGGAAACCGTCCGCCAGCCTCCATTCCCCCGCATCGGGGATGGCGATATAGACGTGGTCGGCCTCCAGCGGGGTACTCCCTGTCGCCTCCACCACCGGCAAGTCGCAGCTCTGCTCGAGGATCTCGGGCAGCATGCTGCGGTGGCCCGATGGGTGGTGGGTCACGACGACGAACGCCACGCCGGACTTCTCGGGGAGGGTTTCGAGCAGCTCCTGCAGGGCCTTGAGAGACCCCGCCGAGCCACCGATGCCTACCACGGGAAAGGACGCGGGGGTGGGACCGGCCTCTTCCGGCGGTGACTGGCTCATGCCTTCATCCGGCCTTTTATGATCATTCGGGCCATTGTCTGCTTGCAATCTCCATTGGTCTACCGGGGAATTAGGGTGTTCCCCTCCATCCCCTGCATGAGGGGCGCCCCTATCCACGAAGGGGCATTCCCGTAGTCCCCTCGGACGGGGGGCAGACCTCCATCCCTTTCCGGATACCAGAGGACCTGCCGAACAAAAAAGGGGGGCCTAGGCATTCGCCTAGGCCCCCCTGGGTCCAGCGCATCGGTTGGTGCGCGATGCAGGATTCGAACCTGCGACCTTCGGCTCCGGAGGCCGACGCTCTATCCAGCTGAGCTAATCGCGCTTGGTCAAGGGCGGAATAATACCCGGATCCGGGCCTTACTGTCCAGCCTGGGCGGGCTAGTCCTCCTCGCTAACCCGGATGCGGCGGATGCTGGTGCAGGCGCCGGTTTCCTCGTCCACCTGGACCAGCACGGAGTTCAGCTCCGCCGGGCCGCTGGCGGCCTCGAAGCGCTCGGGCAGCTTGTGGACCATGCGCTTGAGGACGTTCTCCTTCTTCACGCCGATCACGGAGTCGTAGGTGCCGGTCATGCCCACGTCGGAGATGAAGCCGGTGTGGCCCTTGAGGATGCGCTCGTCGGCGGTGGGCACGTGGGTGTGGGTACCCACCACCACGGAGACGCGCCTCGCCAGGTGCCAGCCCATGGCCCACTTCTCGCTGGTGGTCTCACAGTGCATGTCCACGAACACGGTCTTCACGTGGTCCGGCTTCTCGGCCAGGATGCGGTCGGCGGTCTGGAAGGGGCAGTCCACGGGGTCCATGAAGACCCGGCCCATGAGGTTGAGGATGCCCACCGGCTCGCCGGACGCGCTCTCGTAGATGTACCAGCCCCGCCCCGGCGTCGTCGGGGGGTAGTTCTGCGGGCGCAGCAGCCGCCGCTGGCGGCCGATGTAGGGCTGGGTCTCCTTCTTGTCCCAGATGTGGTTGCCGGAGGTGATCACATCGGCCTTGGCCAGGATCTCCTCGCCCATCTCCTCGGTGATGCCGAAGCCGCCGGCGGCGTTCTCGCCGTTGACGATCAACAGGTCCACCTCCAGGCGCTGCTTGAGGTTGTCGATCTCGTCCCGGAAGATCCGGCGGCCGGGCTTGCCGAAAATGTCGCCCACAAAAAGAATATTCATCGTTGTTCTGCGTCCTGGTTCCAGAAAAAATCGCTACCGTCGGCCACCTGGGGCCGGTACGGCCCATTGTGGGAGCGGCCAGTGGCCGCGACGCCGTTGGCAAAAGAAGCCTGTCGCAGCCACTGGCTGCTCCCACAGAAGCCGGGCAAAGGTGCCCCTGGGGTCGAAACGGGCCGTTGTGGGAGCGGTCCGTGACCGCGACGCCGTTGGACCAACGTGCCGGTCGCGGCGTGGACGCCGCTCCTACATGGGACCGCAACCGGCTTTCATCGTCCCGGCCTGCCCCCTAATGGGCCACCTCGGTGGCCCGGGTCTCCCGGATCACCGTCACCTTGATCTCGCCGGGATAGGTGAGCTCGTCCTCGATCTCGTGGGCGATCTTGCGCGAGAGCAGGAACGCGCCCTGGTCGTCCATCTCGTCCTGGCGGGCGATCACCCGCAGCTCCCGCCCCGCCTGCAGGGCGTAGGCCTGGGCCACGCCGGGGAAGCGGCCGGCGATCTCCTCCAGTTCCTCCAGGCGCTTGATGTAGCTGGTCATCTGCTCCCGGCGCGCGCCCGGGCGGGCGGCGGACAGGGCGTCGGCGGCGTGGATGAGCGGCGTGTAGGGGGAGATGGCGTCCACGTCGAAATGGTGGCCCTCGATGGCGTTGACCACCTCGGCCTTCTCCTTGTACTTGCGCCCCAGGTCGCCGCCGATGGCCGCGTGGCCGCCCTCGTGCTCGTGGTCCACCGCCTTGCCGATGTCGTGGAGCAGGCCCGCGCGCCGGGCCAGGACCGGGTCCAGCCCCAGCTCGCCGGCCATGATGCCGGCGAAATGGGCCACCTCCACGGAATGGTGCAGCACGTTCTGGGTGTAGCTGGTGCGGAACTTGAGCTGGCCGACGATGTTCACCAGGTCCTCGGGCACCCCGTGGACGTCGGCGTCCATGAGGGCGTTCTCCCCGGCCTCCTTGACCTCGGCGTCCATGGTCTCCTGCTGCTTCTTCACCGCCTTTTCGATGCGCTCCGGGTGGATGCGGCCGTCCTCCACCAGCTCCTCCAGGACGCGCACGGCGATGGTGCGGCGCATGGGGTTGAAGCAGGAGACCACCACCGCCCCGGGGGTGTCGTCGACGATGATGTCCACGCCCAGCTCGCGCTCCAGGGCGCGGATGTTGCGGCCCTCGCGGCCGATGATGCGGCCCTTCATCTCGTCGCCGGGCAGGTTGACCACCGATACCGTGCGCTCGGCCACGTACTCCCCTGCCCAGCGCTGGATGGCCGTGGCCATGACCTCGATGGCCTTGGCCTGGGCGCGCGACTTGGCGTCGGCCTCCACCTCGCGGACGTAGCTCTCGGCCTCGCGGCGGGCGTCGTCCTTCAGGACGGAAACCAGCTCCTTGCGGGCGTCCTCCAGGCTGTAGCCGCTCACCTCCTCCAGGCGCTTCTTGCGCTCCTCCTCGAGCTGGTCCACCTCCCGGCGCCGGTTCTCCAGGTCCTTCTTCTCCTGCTCCAGGCGGTTCTCCCGCTCGACCAGGTGGGTTTCCTTCTCGTCGAGGGCCTCCAGCTTGCGGATGACCTTCTCCTCGCGCTCCCGGCTCTCCCGCTCGCGCTCGCTCACCTCTTCCAGGCGCTTGCTGGCCTCCGCCTCCCGGGCCTCGGCCCGCTCCTCGGCCTTGCGCTCCGCCTCCTCACGGATCTCCTGCTCCCGCCGCAGGAGGTTGCGCTCAAGGTCCTCCTCCAGGCGCTGCCGCTCCTCGGCGAGGCGGTCCTCCAGCGCCCGGCGGGACCGGCGGGAGCGTATATACATCCCTGCGCCCGTCGACGCCGCTCCCAGGAGCAGGCCGACGGCCAGTCCGATCAAGGTTTCCACCGTGTATCCTCCGCATCATTGGTCACCAACCCGGCGGCGGGGCCGCCGGCACGACCTCCATTTCTGCAATCGTCATCAACGAAAACTGCTCCATCCCGGGTACAGGCCCGCCTCGCTGGCGACCCCGTCCACCGGGATGTCCCACGGCTCCTCGGGGAGCCATTCCCGTTTCTGCAGCTCCAGGGCCAGGCCGAACACCCGCGGCCGCCGCCACAGCGTCAGGTGGCGGCGGTGGGCCAGGGTGCGGTCGTAGAAGCCGCCGCCCATGCCGAGCCGGCCGCCCTCCGGGGTGAAGGCCACCAGGGGGGCGTAGATCACGTCGAGCCGCCGCGGGCCCACCCAGAAGGCGCGGGGCACGGCGGGCTCGGGGATGCCGAACCGGTTGGGCTGCAGGGGGGTGTCGGGCGTGTAGGGGGCGAAGGCCAGCCGGCCCCCGAGCTTGGTGTCGATCACCGGCAGGAAGCAGTGCTTGCCCAGCTTCCGGGCGCGCTCCACCAGGTAGCGGGGATCCAGCTCCCCGTCGGCGGCCAGGTAGAAGGCCACCCGTTCCGCCCGGTGGAAGGCCCCCGTGCGGGCCACGAACCGAGCCGCCGCCTGGCTCTTGCGGCGAACCTCGCGGCGGGACAAGGCCCGGCGGGCCTTGCGCACCTCCTTGCGGATCCGCCGCTTCTTGGTGGCGCTCGATTCGTTATGCATAAAAAAACATCCCCCGCTGGTGCCGCTACGCCGCGTATTTGAACCCACGCTCAACAAGTGGGTGCCCCGTTAACGCTTCCGGAACCCGGCGTCCGGGCTCTCTTCCACGCCAAGTGAGGGCTCCCTGGGTTCAAAAGTGTTGGTTCAAGTTACGCTTCGGCTTTTGCGAACACCGCAGGGGATGTCAAATCGGCTATTCGGCTGTTCGGTCGGCGAGCCCGTCCTCGTCGCTCTCCTCGTCCAAGAGGCGCTGGACCGTCTCCAGCATCCGGGAAGTCCGGGCTCCTACCTCTTCCGCCTCCTCGCGTCGCCTGTCCTGTACCTCGAACAGCTCGTTGGCGATATTCAGCGCGGTCACCACCGCGACCCGGTCGGTGCCCAGGGCGGCCCCGGAATCGCGCACCTCCCGCATCTTCTCGTCCACGAACCGGGCCAGCCGCTCCAGGCGGTCCCGCTCGTTGGCCGGACACCGGACCGGATACTCCTTGCCCAGGATCACGACCGGTACGGTTTCGGTGCCGTCCTTTTTCATTCGCCGCCCGCGATCGCCCCGTCCACCCGGCGGAGGAGGGCCGCCAACCGCTCGCGCAGCCGGCCGCGCTCCGCCTCCAGGTCCTGGTTGCGTTGCCGCAGTCCCTCCACCTGCCCGCGGAGGGCCTCGCCCGACTCCAGCTCGCGCTTCAAGCGATCCCGTTCCGCCCGCAGGTCTTGGACTTCCGCCGCCAATCGGGCCAGCTCGGCCTCGAGCTGCGCCAGCCTATCACGCACGAACTCCCCTTACAGGAAACGGTGCTCGTTCGACGTGGCCCTATTGTGGCCTATCTGCAAGCGGCAATAAAGCTGACACTAATGATGTCCGCACCGTGGGACCGCGGAGGCGGAGATTTAGTTCAGCAGATTGCGCATCTGATCGAGGCTGGCGGCGCCCAGGGCCTGGTTCTCCTCGGGGTCCTCGGCCTCCAGGCGGTCGAAGCGCAGCTCCTCGGCGGGGAGCTCGTCGAGGAACCGGGACGGCTCGCACTCCAGGGTCTCGCCGTAGCGCCGGCGGCTGCGCGCCCAGGAGAGCGTGAGGCCATATTGTGCACGGGTGAGGCCCACGTAGGCCAGCCGCCTCTCCTCCTCCAGCGAGCCCGCCTCCAGGCTGTTGCGGTGCGGCAGGATCTCCTCCTCCATGCCCACCAGGAAGACGTAGGGGAACTCCAGGCCCTTGGCGGTGTGCAGGGTCATCAGGTGCACGCCGTCGGCCTCCTCCGCGTCCTCCTGGCGGTCCAGGGCGGACAGCAAAGTGAGGCGGCGCACGAACCCGCCCATGACGTCGTCCTCGGTGTCCTCGTTGTCCTCGCGGAAGCGGTCCAGCCAGTTGAGGAGATTGTCCACGTTGCCCGCGCGGCGCTCGGCGCCCTTGTCGCTCTCGGCGCGCTCGGCGATGAAGTCCTTGTAGGCGATCTCCTCCACCAGATCGCGGGCCGCCTGGCCCGGATCCTCGTTGTCGCAGCGGGCGCCGTAGTTGTCGATGAGGCCGGCGAACTCCGCCAGCCCGGCGGCCGCCCGCTTGGGCAGCTGGTCGCGCAGGGCCGGGTCGCCGGCGGCGGCGCACAGGCTCGCCCCCGCCTCGCTGGCCAGCCCGGCCAGGCGCTCCAGGCTCTCCGCCCCCACGCCGCGCCGCGGGGTGTTCACCGCCCGCAGGAAGGCCATGTCGTCGTCGGGGTTGGCCAGCAGCCGCAGGTAGGCCACCACGTCGCGGATCTCGGCGCGGTCGAAGAAGGACATGCCGCCGTAGAGCTGGTAGGGGATGCCCTGGTCGCGCAGGGCCCGCTCCAGCTCGCGGGACTGGTGGTTGGAGCGGTAGAGGATGGCGTAGTCGCCGTAGCGGCTGGCGTTCTGGAAACGGTGGCGCAGCAGCGCGGAGATCACCCGCTCCGCCTCGTGCTCGGCGTCCTTGGCCTCCAGCACCTGGATGGCCTCGCCCCCGCCGCGGTCCGACCACAGCCGCTTCTCGAACAGGTGGGGGTTGTTGGCGATCAGGCAGTTGGCGGCGTTCAGGATGCGCCCGCTGCAGCGGTAGTTCTGCTCCAGCTTGACCACCTGCAGGCCCGGGTAGTCCCCCTGCAGGTGATTAAGCAGCTCCGGCGAGGCGCCGCGCCAGGCGTAGATGGACTGGTCGTCGTCGCCCACCACCGTGAAGCTGCCGTTCTCCCCCGCCAGCTTGCGCATGAGGGCGTACTGGGCGCCGTTGATGTCCTGGAACTCGTCCACCAGCAGGTGGCGGCAGCGCTCCCGCCAGCGGTCGGCCACGTCGGGGTGCTCCTCGAACAGCCGCACCGGCAGGCCGATGAGGTCGTCGAAGTCCACGGCGTTGTGGGCGTGCAGGGATTCCTGGTAGCGGGCGTAGACCCGCGCTGCGCGGAGGTCGTCGTCGTTGGCCGCCTGCTCCAGGGCGGCCTCCGGGCCCACCAGGTCGTTCTTCCACGCCGAGATGCGCCCGCGCACCTCGTCGGGCTGGGTGGCGCCGAAGTTGCCCGTCTCCTGCATGAGCCCGCGCACCAGGCCGATCTGGTCCTCGGTGTCGAAGATGGAGAAGGGCTCGCGGTAGCCAAGCCGCTTGATCTCCCGCTGCAGGATCTTCATGCCCAGGCGGTGGAAGGTGGACACGGTGAGCCCGCGCGCCGAGCCGCCCGCCAGGCGCTCGCGGACGCGGCCCTCCATCTCCCGGGCGGCCTTGTTGGTGAAGGTGACGGCGATGATGGAGCGCGCCGGCAGGCCCTCGTTCTCCACCAAGTGGGCGATCTTGGCGGTGATGACTCGGGTCTTGCCCGAGCCCGCCCCCGCCAGCACCAGCAGGGGCCCGGAGGTGGTGAGCACGGCGCTGCGCTGCTGCGGATTGAGCCCCTCCATGCCGCTCAATCCGGGGAGCCGATGCGGATCATGCGCTGCCACCACGACCCCTGGGGCTCCTCGCGGGCGGGGGCGAAGACGGCGGGGTCCACCGGGTAGCGGCTCAGCACCACCCACGGCGGGATGGGGTCGCCGCCTACCCGGCAGGCGTCCCCCGCGCGCTTGGGGTGGAAGAGCTTGATCAAGCGGGGATCCTCGGCGTCGTCCACGAAGGCGAGGTTGCAGTAGGGGCCCTTCTTGAGCCGCTGCATCTCGGCGAGGTGGCCGCCCAGGCGCTCGGCGGCCTCGGTCGGGGCGAGCTCCTCCACGGCCGCCGCCGCGCCCTCCTCCGGCGAAACCACATACCAGGGGCCCTCCGTGGCCGCCAGCCGCTCGGCCACGGCCTCCGCCTGCTCCCAACGGATGCAGCCGGTGAAGCTGCCCCAATAGCGCTCCGCGAACTCGCTCATCCCGTACTCCCTCGCACCGCCAAAGGGAGGATTGTAGCCGAGTCCCGCCGCTCCCGCGCAACCACCCGGTGTCCCCCGCCCGCCTGGACACCGCCGCCCTCCGGGACTATCGTCCGAATTCAAAGGGTTAGCCCCAACCCTCCTCCGGGATTTCCCTTTCCAGAAGGCCGGCACGCAGGGAACACCCCCGCACCGCCTCCGGCCCCCCGGAGGCGCTGATTACCCGAAAGGGGCCCGGCCATGAGCCAGACCGGTGCGTTCCGGCATGTGCAACGACCAGCCAGAATCCACGGGTCGTCCTGGTAGGCTTGGTAGAGGGTTCCCCTAAGGGTGAAGGAACACTTCCCTGTATTCGAGGCTGGCTCTCCCCCGGGAGGATTCCATGCGGGCAGGTTCGGTAATCCTCGGCCTTCTGGCAATCACCACCCTCACCTCCGGCTGCAAGCTGGAAAACGGCTGGGGGGTGGCGTTCTCCCAGTCTTCCGGCGAGGAGGAGGACGGCACGGGCGCAGGCTCGATGGACGGCATCTGGACGGGCACCCTCACCCTGGAAGGGGCCGCCGCGGGGGATTCGGCCACGGCGGTGCTCTGGGAAGGCGAGCTGGTGGTGGTGAGCGCGGGGGCGGATGCAGCCTACGCCGGCGGGCTGTCGCGGACGGCGGACTCCGGGGAGGATCCGGTGGCGCTGGAGGGGGACTTCCGCGCCTACTCGGCGGTCGGGGAGGCGCAGGGGGCCGGCTCGGTGTCCGCCACGGTGGCCCCGGAGGAGGAGCTCACGGCGACGGTCACCGGCACGGAGCGCGACGGGGACCTGGACCTGGGCCCTGCGGACGCCTTCGAAGAGTCCGTCTCCCTGGAGGATCTGACGGGAACCTGGTCCCAGACCCGCGACGGCGGGACGCTCTCCCTCTCCGTGAACAGCCTTGGCTCGGTCACCGGCAGCGGCGCGGACGGCTGCAGCTACCAGGGCGACCTCGAAGCGCTTTCGGACGCCCCCAACCTCTTCCGCCTGGCCCTTACCGTGGAGCTCTGCAACGCGGATAACGGGGACTACGCGGGCTACGCCTACCTGGATGCCGCCACCTCCCCGGACACCCTGCGCCTGCTGACCGAACGGGAGGAGCGGGACCGCTTCCTGGGGCTGGCGCCGACGCGGGATTAGGGCTCGACGGGCAGGCGAACGCGGAAGGTGGCCCCGGGGCCGTCGGGGTTGTCGAAGGCCTCCAGCCGGCCCTTGTGGCCCTCCAGGATGGTGTAGGCCACCCAGAGCCCCAGGCCGATGCCGCCCTTCTTGGTGGTGTAGAAGGGGCGGACGAGCACGTCGGTGCCCATCTCCGGGGGCAGCCCGGGGCCGGCGTCCACCACGTCCACCTGGGCCTCCCCGCCCTGCCGCCGGGTGCGGAGGACCACGGGGTCCGGGTCACTCGGGCTCCGCTCGCGATTGGCCTCCCGGGCGTTGTGGACGAGGTTGTGCAGGACCTCCTGGAGCTGCAGGTGGTCGCCCACAACCGTAACCGGCCCCTTCGCCAGCTGGAGGCGGACGGGCACGCGGCCCGAGGCGGTGCCTTCCTGGAGGAAGGGCGGCAACCGCCGCACCAGGTCGTTCAGGTCCAGGGCGTGGAAGTCCGGCCCCTCCCCCTTCAGGAATTTGCGCACCTGCACCAGGGTATCGCTGGCCTTGCGGGTTTCCCGCTGCATGTTGTCCAGCAGGTCCCGGAGGCGCGTGGATTCGGGGCATTCCTGGGGCACCAGCCGCTGGCCGGCTACCGCGTAGTTGCCCAGCGCCGCCAGGGGCTGGTTGAGCTGGTGGGCGAGCAGGGAGGTGAGCCCTTCCAGGGAGATGAGCCGGCTGATGCTGCGCAGCTGCTCGGCGTAGCGATGCCTCCTCTCCTCGGCGAGGTTCTGCACGGACTGGTCGATGCCTACCAGGGAATAGCGCCGCACCTCCCCGGCGCGGTCGTGGTGCGCCACCACCGTGACCAGGAAGGGAACCTCCCGGCCGGTCTTGTCCAGAAGGGCGCTATCGCCCACCCAATACCCCTCGTTGGCCGCCGTGGGGAAGGCCTCCTCCCGCATGACGCGGAAGGCCCATTCGGGGTGGGTTCCCCGCATGGTGACGCCCTCCGCCCGGTCGGCGCCCAGCAACTCCTTGGCGTAGGCGTTGTGGTAGAGGAAGTTCAGGTGGCCGTCGCACATGCCGATTAGGCCGGGGAAGGCCTCCAGGACGTGCATGAGCTGCTCGGAAAGCTCCTCAGTGCGCTTGAGGCGGGTGAGGTCGGTGACGAAGACGAGGGACATAGCCGGCCCCTCCGGCCCGGCGGACCAGGTGCTGGCGTTGGCCAGCACGGGCACGCGGGTGCCGTCCCGGGCCACCAGGCGCGCCTCGTACTGGCGGCTGTCCTCTTCGCCCCGGCGCACCGCCGTTTTCCAGAAGGGCTCCCGGTCCTCGGGGGCCAGCCAGGCGTCGGGCCGTTCGCCGATCAGCTCCGCCCGGGAGCGCCCCAGCATCCGGCAGAAGGCGTCGTTGACCTCCACGGTCTCCAGGGTCCGGAAATCGAGGGCCAGGAACCCCTCGGTGGAATGGTGGAAGAGGTGCTGGAGCAGCCCTCCGTCCTCGAACAGCTGCGCGAGGGACCCCCGCCCCTCGGGGCCGGGCGCCGCGCTCCGGTCTTCCTCCATCAGCTCCCCCCGGCTCGGTGATGGCTGGCTCCCTACCGGCGTATCAGAACGCCGCGGCGGCGACCATCGGGGGAAGCCGCGGGCGGGGGGAGGGGTCCGGTGCGGTCAGCCGGAGGCGGCGTGGCGGGCGGCGCCGAGGAGGGCGGCGCGGTCGTTGTGGATCAGGCGCACGGGGATGCGCTCCAGGAGGGAGGTCATAGCGCCCTTGGCGCGGAAGGCCTCCAGGAAGGCGGGCTCGCGGAGGCGGGCGGCGATGCGCGGGGCGATGCCGCCGCCCAGGTAGACGCCGCCCGTGGCCATGAGCTTCAGGGCGAGGTTGCCGGCCTCGGCGCCGTAGTAGCGCACGAACCGCTCCATGGCCTCCGTGCACACGGGGCAGGAGCCGTCCTCGGCGGCGGCCGCGATGGCGGCGGCCGGGTCGCCCTCCGCCATGGCCGCCTCCAGCCGGTCGGGAACGGCCCGGCCGCGATGGGCGGTGAGGAAGGCGTGGATGTTCACCAGGCCCGGCCCGGACACCACCCGCTCCCAGCTCACGTGGCCGTGGCGCTCTGCCAGGTACCGGTGCAGGGCGCGGTCCCTCTCGTCGGCGGGGGCGAAGTCGGCGTGGCCGCCCTCGGTGGCGAAGGGGCGGTGGCGGGCCCCGTCCCAGAACAGGCCGGCCTCGCCCAGGCCGGTGCCGGCGGCGATCAGGGCCCGGTTGCTGCCGGGGACGGGTTCGCCCGCGGCGAGGGTCTCCACGTCCTCCGTCGCCAGCTCGGCGATGCCGCGGGCGGTGGCCTCCAGGTCGTTGAGCAGCCGCACGCGGGCCGTTCCCAGCACCAGGCCGAGGGAGCCGGCCTCCACCTCCCACGGCAGGTTGGTGGTCCGCACCCGGTCGCCCAGCACGGGCCCCGGCAGGCCGAAGGCCGCGGCCTCCACGGCGGGGCCGCCGTGGCGGTCCAGGAAGGCGCGCAGGAGGTCCTCCAGCCCGCGGTAGTCCGCGCTCGGCAGCCACTCCTCCGCGGTCACGCGCAGGGCCCCCGCCCCTGCCTCCACTAGCGCCAGGCGCGCGTTGGTGCCGCCCACGTCTCCGGCCAGGACCCGCATAATAGGCGCTCCCTTCGCTGGGTTTCCCGTCCCTCATGATAACCGGCCGGTGTCGGGGCCGGGAGGCTCTGCGCTTGACACGCCCCGGCTTCCGGGGCATTAGGGGAGGCAAGGAGGTGCCATGCCGGAACTGATCAGCTGTGGCGAATGCCTGGTGGATATGGTCCCCGACGAGCGGGGCTGCTTCTGTCCGCACCCCGGGGGTGCCCCGGCCAACGTGGCGGTGGCCGCGGCCCGGCTGGGGGTGTCCGCCGCCTTCGTGGGCAAGCGGGGACAGGACCCCTTCGGGGAGCTCCTCCAGCAGCACCTGGGCGACGGGGGCGTGGACACGAGCGGCTTCACCAGCACCCGGGAGGCCCTCACCGCCCTGGCCTTCATCCAGTACGGTGAAGGCAAGGTCCCCGACTTCCGCTTCTACCGCAACCCCGGGGCGGACGAGCTGCTCCGGCCGCAGGACATCCCCGCCGGGCTGCTCGACGCGGCCCGGGTCTTCCACTTCGGCAGCATCTCCCTGTACAGCGAGCCGGCGGCGGGCGCCACCCGCGCGGCGGCGGACAAGGTCCGCGCCCACGGCGGCCTGGTGAGCTACGACCCCAACCTGCGCCCGGCCCTCATGGAGACCCGCCCCGGCGCCCTGGAGGGGGCGCGCTCGGCCATCGAGCGGGCCCACCTCCTCAAGGCCAGCGCGGAGGAGCTGCTCCAGCTCACCGGCGCCCAGCAGGAGGACCGGGCCCTGGCGCACCTGTTCGACCACGGCGTCCGGCTGGTTGCGGTCACCCGCGGGGCCGACGGCGCCACCATGGCCACCCCGTCCAGCCGGGTGGACCTTTCGGGGGAGTCCGTGACGGTGGTGGACACCACCGGCGCGGGGGACGCCTTCACCGCGGCGCTGCTCACCGGGGTCATCGAGCGACAGCTGGGGCCGGACGATCTGGCCGGTCTGCACGAGGACACGGTGCGCGCCCTGGGCGCCTGGGCCAACCGCGTGGCCGCCCAGTCCACCACGCAGACCGGGGCCACCCAGGGGGTCCGGCGGCCCACCTGATTCGTTTTTCCCATACCCCTTCGGGGTAACACCCCTCCTTTGCCCTTCCCGGCCCCTTTCGTTCTTCCGTTTTCCCGCGTATTTTCTCGGTGCGCCCACACAGTTTGCGCGCTTTGTCGAATCCCGGATCGGTTTTTCTTTTTGGGCATAGATGATTCTTTTTTGACATAGCCTGGCGGCCCGGTTCCCGGCGCCCAGGCCCACCTTCGCCACGGGAGGGAACTGCATGCAGAAGCTTGTCAAAAGGGTTCCCGAGCTCTCGCTGCTGATCGGGCTCGGCATCCTGGCCTATTTCGTGATGGGCGCCTTCAACCAGCTCTCCGGGACGGAGGTGCTGGACGCCAACGCGGCCTTCCTGCTGGTGCTGGCCTCCTTCATCCTCAGCACCCTGATCGCCATCGTCGCGGTGATCGCAGGGGTGGGCGGCGGCGTCCTGTTCACGCCCATCATGCTCGCCTTCACCACCATCGATACCCTGATCATCCGCTCCACCGGCCTGGTGGTGGCGATGTTCAGCGGTCTGGTGTCCTCCGGGCCCTTCATGCGCAAGGGCCTGGCGGACGTGAAGATCGTCTTCTACTGCGCCATCCCCATCATCCTGGGCGCCATGCTCGGCTCCTACGCCGCCATCGCCCTGTCCGAGACCATGGGGGCCACGGGCGACGGCATCGTGCGCCTGCTGCTCGGCCTGATCCTGGTGTTCATCGCCGCCATGTTCATCGTCGGCGGCGCGAACACCGAGTACCCGCAGCCGGGCAAGGTGAGCCGCTTCAGCGAGTGGGTGGGCCTCAAGGGCTCCTACTACGAGGAATCCCTGGGCCGGGTGGTGCACTACCAGTCCACCCGCGTGGGTCTCGGCGGCATCCTGTTCCTGCTGGTGGGCTTCACCGGCGGCTTCTTCGGCCTCGGTGGCGGCTGGGCGGTGGTCCCGGTGCTCAACCTGGTGATGACCACGCCCCTGAAGATCTCCGCTGCGGGCAGCGGCGTGCTGCTGGCCATGGGCAACAGCGCCGCCATCTGGCCGTACATCAAGGCCGGCGCGCTGATCGCCGCCCTGGCGGTGCCCTGGATGCTGGGCCAGGTCATCGGCGGAATCATGGGCGCCCACATCCTCGCCCGGGTCAAGGCCAACTTCATCCGCTACATCCTGATCGTGCTTCTGTTCCTCACCAGCCTGAAGCTGATCTCGCGCGGCCTTGAGACCCTGATGGGCATCGACATCCCGGTTCTCTAGAAGGAGGGGCACCAATGAGCCAGGAAAAGCAGAGCAACGAGCAGCGCCCCGAGATTCCCTTTGCCGGGGTGGTCTACGGCGACACCATCTACTGGGGTACCATCCTCTCGGCGGTGGTCGCCGTGATCGGGCAGGTGATCAGCTTCCTCACCCCGGACAGCAAGATCTCCCCGGCCATTCTGCTGTCCCGCATCTGGGAGGGCGAGAAGGTGGCCGGGGTGTGGCAGGGCACCGGCATCGACCGGCCTTCGGGGGACCACTGGTACCTGTCCTACCTGACCACCGGCGAGGGGCTGGCCATGTTCGGCATGGCCCTGGGGGTCTTCGTGGTGATCCCCGCCATCCTCGCCAGCGCCTGGGTGATGTTCACCCGTGAGAAGTGGCCCTTCTTCGGGGTGCTCGCCGTAATCGCGGCGCTGATCACCGTGGGCTCGTTCCTGGGCGTGATCCCCATGCCCGTGGGCTGAACCCGGCGCCGTGGACGCAGAAAGGCCCGCCCCTCCGGGGGCGGGCCTTTTTTTGCTTTGCCATCGAGCAAATAAGGCGCTGTGGGAGCGGTCCGTGACCGCGACCAAATTTTGGCCAGATCCAGCCATGGACTCGCTGAAGGTCGCGGTCACGGACCGCTCCCACAATAGCCTCTTGGCCAGGAGTCCGGTCGGGTCTACAGCTCCGTCCGGATGCGGGCCGCCATCTCCGCCAGCTCGTCGGCGGTGGCGTCCTTGGCCTTGCCGAAGTCCAGGTCGCTGATGCGGTCCATGGGCACCAGATGGACGTGGCAGTGCGGGACCTCCAGCCCGGCCACCATGATTCCCACGCGGTTGCAGCCCGTGGCCCGCTGGATGGGATCGGCGAGCTGCTTGGCGAAGGGCAGCAGACCGCCGAGGGTGTCGTCGTCCAGGTCGAAGATGTAGTCCGTCTCCTGCTTGGTCACCACCAGCGTGTGGCCGGGGCGGATGGGACGGACATCCAGAAAGGACAGGAAGCGGTCGTCCTCCGCGAGCTTTTCCGCGGGGACTTCGCCGTTGATGATCTTGGTGAAGATGGTCGCCATGCTGCCTCCTGGGCGGTTGGATGCGTGCCATGGGGCGCGCCGTCGGCCGTAGGAGCCCGCTTTAGCGGGCGATCTACCGACAGGACGCGGCATCCTAACGGGATCGCGCACTAAAGTGCGCTCCTACGAAGGGCCTCGCGCCCTACCGGGCATTTTCCCACAGGAACGGGGCGGGGGCGCGAGCCCCCCTCACAGGGACAGCTGTCCTTCCATCTGGGCCAGGTACTCGCGGGTGAGGACTTTGCCCTCCTCCACCGCCGGCTGGTCGAAGGGATCCACCCCCAGCAGCTCGGCCACCACCACCGTCTCCATCTCCAGCAGCATGATCAGCTCGCCCAGGGTGAAGGCGTCCAGGGCCGGCATGCGGATGGTGCGGTTCGGGCGGCCGTTGCGGGTGAGGGTCTCGCGGGTGGCCATGAACTCCGCCGCCAGCAGCTCGCCCACGGAGTGGCCCGCCAGGGGGGAAACGGCGGGGATGTCCTTGAAGCGGGCCGGGATGCGGTCGCCGTAGTAGATCATCTCGTCGGCGATGAAGAGGGTGAACTGCTTGTCCGCGGGGCCCTGCAGGTAGAGCTGGAGCTGGGAATGCTGATCGGTGGCGCCGATGGCCCGGGAAGGCGTCAGGCCGCGGTTCTCCCCCTCGGCGTCCAGCTTGCCGAGGCTCTCGGCCCACAGCTGGCGGAACCAGGAGCCCACCTTGTTGAGGCGCTCGAAGTAGGGCATGAGCACGGTGAGGCTCTTGCCCTGCTCGGCGAGGAGGTACTGGGTGGCGCCGCCCCAGAAGGCGGGGTTCTCGCGGATGTCGGCGCTCAGGCAGCGCTCGGCCATGCTCGCCGCGCCGTCGATGATGCCCTCCACGTCCACGCCGGCCACGTAGCCCGGCAGCAGCCCCACCGGGGAGAGCACCGAGTAGCGCCCGCCCACCGGCGGGTGGGGCACCATGGGCGCGCGGAGGGTGCGCCCCACCTCGGCGAGGCCGCCGCCTTCGTCCTCGGTGATGATGAGGAGGTGGTCCTTCACCGCGCGGGCGCCGATGGCCCGCTCCATGTGGGGCAGCAGGGTGAGGAGCTGGGCCAGGGTCTCCGCCGTATTCCCGGACTTGGAGATGGCGAGGACCATGGTATCGCTCCACTCCACGCCCTCCAGAGTCTCCTCGATGCGCACGGGGTCCACGTTGTCGATGAACAGGACGTCGCTGAACTCCTCGGAGCCCCCCAAACAGTGCACCAGCATCTCGCCGCCGAGGCTGGAGCCGCCCATGCCGAGGACGAGCAGCTGCTCGAAGCCGGCGGTGATCTCCTGGCCCCATTCGTAGACGGTCTCCAGGTGCTCCGGCTCGAAGGGCAGGTGGAAGAAGCTGGGCTCCTTCCCGGCGCGCCACCCCTGGAGGCGCTCCCGGAGACCCTCCAAACGGGGGCTCAGGGCCTCCACCTCCGAGGCCTCCACGCCGCTCTCGCCCACGGCGTCGGCGAAAAAGTTGGTCATGTCGATCATGAGGCGATTGGCTGCGGTCACCCTCTCCCACCCCCTTGCTTGGGCTGCATTGGACGCTGAAACGGAGAGAGGCCGCGAGTGCGGCCCGTAAGGATCAATGTATCCTACGGGACAGGCGGGAAGCTACCGAGGCGGACGCGCCGCGGCGGCCTTTGGACATAAAAAAAGCCCTCCCGAAGGAGGGCTGTCCCCCACACCCCGGATCACGGGGATTCCCATGGAACCAGGTGCATTCTTAGGGGCCCTGGGGGTGGGCCCGCCGGCTGTGCTCCCCCCACATTTCCCGGCCCAGCTTGAAGTCGGTATCTATGCCCCGAGGGGGGGGCGGGCTACATGAGCTTGGGCAGACCCCAGGCCATGGCCACGAAGATCAGGAGAAAAAGCAGTCGCCCCGTCATGGCAGGCCTCCTTAAGCGTTTGAGCTTCGGTCCCGATAACCGCCTGCGGAGCGGTTCACCCCCTATATAGCAACCCCCGTGCCAAAACAAAAAAACCATTAATTTCAAAAACATAAAAAAGGGCCTATAACTCAACCCTGCCAACGCCTCCAAAACGGGTCTTACCCTGTCCCCACTTGGCAACGCCCCTTCACCAGCACCCCTTTCTATACTCTGTTTTTAAAGGATTTTTTCTTTGTCGTTGGGCAACGACATCCGGGGGGTCCGTTGTACATTCGGGCCAACGGCACGGACCCGCTGGACGTACCGCCGCGCCCCTCCCCGACCTCCGCAGCCCGCCCAATCGGCCCGCAGCCCCCGCGGACAGGGGGTTGGGGGGTATCCCCCTTCCCGGATGCCCTCCCGCGGCAGACGGACCGTTCTTGTCTTCCTTGGAATATTAAAGTTTTCTTAATAACTTAATTTTTTCAGTGGTTTGAACTTATTTATTCCCTGGCGCCACTTTAACCTAAGTATAAACCTGGAAGGTTGTACGAGGAGGGAGCGCAATGTGTCGCCTCATACCGATGGTCCTGGGCGGTGCCCTGCTGCTGGCCGGACCATCTGCCTGGGCGCAGAATCCCGATCCCGGGGATCCCTCCCTCGGCCTGCCGCCGGTGCCGGTGCCCGAGGACAACCCGGTCACCGAAGCCAAGGTCGCACTCGGAGAACGCCTGTTCAACGAACAGCGCTTCAGCGGTGACGGTACCATCAGCTGCGCCAGCTGCCACGAGCCGGACCGGGCCTTCACCGACGGCCTTGCCCTTGCCATGGGCAGAGACGGGCTGAAGGCCTAGGGGTTCTAGCCCTTGCCGTCCAGCCGGCGGCGGCGGACGAGTTCATGGAGGAGGAACTGAAGGACTGGCGGCAGCAGATGGGGGAGGTGGTGGAGCTGCGGGACATGATCAACTGGTGCGTCGACAACACCCTGGACGGCGAGGAGCTCGCGCTGGACTCGGCCGAGATGCTCCAGCTGGAGGCCTACATCAACTGGGACCGTCGGGGCGTGGCCCTGGAGCCCGGCAAGCACTGAGGCCCGTACCGGCCGGCGGCCTCCCCCGGGAGCACCCGAAAGCTGGAAAGGTTCCATAAAAAAGCGCCCGCCGGGTAGGCGGGCGCTTTCAGGATCGAGGGGATCGGCTTAGTGGCCGCCGCCGTCCCCCTCGTATTCGTCCGCGGCGGTGGCCGGGACGATGCTCTCGCCAGACTTGGAGGGCAGGCGAGGCATGGTCATCTCCGGGAACTCCCCGGTGAGACCCTCGAGGAAGGCCACGATGTCGGCCACCTGCTGCTCGGTCAGGTCGCGGTTGAGCTGGGTCTTGGCCATCACCCGTACCGCCTCGGGCAGGGTCTCCACCAGCCCGTTGTGGAAGTAGGGCGCGGTCAGGGCCACGTTGCGCAGGGTGGGCACCTTGTACATGTGGGCGTCCGCCTCATCACCGGTGGCCTTGGCCCGGCCCTTGTCGTCCGTCAGATGGTACTTCTCCACGTACTCGTTGTCGCTGAACGCGGGGAACTTCTGATAGACGCCCTCGCCCTTCTCCTGCTTCAGCTGGTTGCCGCTGAAGTTGGGCCCGCTGTGGCAGGAGGTGCAGCCCACCTCGTTGAAGGTCTTCATACCGCGGACCTGCTGCTCGGTGAGCGCGTCTGTGTCGCCCTGCACGTAGCGGTCGTAGGGGCTGTTGGGCGTGATCAGGGTGCGCTCGAAAGCGGCCACGGCCTTGGCGGCGTTCTCCACCGAGACGGGCTCTTCGTCGTCGGCGAAGGCCTCCTTGAACATATCGCGGTAGCCGGGGATGGACGCCACCCGCTCCAGGGCCACCTCCAGGGCCTCCACGCCCATCTCCACCTCGGCGAGCACCGGGCCCTTGGCCTGCTCCTCCAGGGTGGCGGCGCGGCCGTCCCAGAACTGAGAGGCATGGAAGGCGCTGTTCCAGACCGTGGGGGCGTTGCGCGGGCCGGTCTTGCCGTGCACGCCCATGGAGGTGGGCCGGCCGTCGTCACCGCCTTCCATCACGTTGTGGCAGGTGTTGCAGGAGACCGTGCCCGTCGCGGAATAGCGGGGATCGAAGAACAGCTTCTTGCCCAGCTCCACCTTCTCCTCGGTGGTGGGGTTGTCCTCCGGGGAGGGCGCCTCCTCGGGCAGGGTCTGCCAGTCGTAGGCCGCGGCGTTGCCGGCCATGAACAGCGCGCCGGCCGCCGCTAACAGGGAGCCTCCCCGCCGTCCCCAGGAATGCAACCGTTCAGTCGCCTTCATACCCCTCTCCTTGTCCAAGCGTTTAGCGATCAAGAATGTAAGCGTATTATTATCATCCACGAAAAATTTAGACAAGGTCTAAAAAACAGGCCCAGCCTTTTTGCGGGAATTGAGTATGGCCCCCGCGCCGACCGCCTGCAACCCTGCCGGGCGGCCTGTCTTCCGATAAAATGGGGACAACGAACCCCTGTCCCAAGAGCAAGACGACACCGCCATGGAAGACACCATCGACCTCCTCCGCCACGGCGAGCCCGAGGGAGGCAAAAAATACCGCGGCCAGACCGACGATCCGCTCACCGAGCGGGGCTGGGAGCAGATGTGGGACGCCGTCGGCTCCCACCGCCCCTGGCGGCGCATCGTCACCTCGCCCCTGCTGCGCTGCTCCGCCTTCGCCGAGGCCCTGGCCGGGGCCATGGGCCTGGAAACGGTCAGCGACCCGCGCCTGATGGAGGTGGACTACGGGCCCTGGTCCGGCCGGACCCTGGACGAGCTCCGCGCGGAGGAGCCCGAGGCCCTGGAGGCCTTCCTGCGCGACCCCTGGCGCAACCGTCCCGCGGGCACGGAGCCCATGGAGGACTTTACGCGGCGGGTGCTGGCCGCCTACGAGGAGCACCTTCCCGGTGACGGCCCCCTGCTTATCGTCGGCCATGCCGGGGTGCTGCGCACCATCATCGCCCACAACCTGGGGATGCCCCTGGAGAACCTCTTCCAGCTCCAGATCCCCTACGCCGGGCGGGCCCGCTTCCAGTCCCCCTACGGCCGGCCCCGGCTCGGCCATCTGGCTCCCCGGCCGCCGGAAGGCTGACTTGCACCCGGCGCTGCTGGCCGTCGCCGACCTGACCCTGATCCCCGTGCCGGGCACCGCCCGGGCCACCCTTGCCGAGCATGCCCGGGCCGCGCCCTGGTACCCCCTGGCGGGGCTGGTGGCGGGGGCGGGGCTGGTGGCGGCCGCCCTCCTCCTCCAGGGCCTACCCACCGTCCTGGCGGCCCTGCTCGTCACGGCGCTGTGGGTGGGGCTCACGGGGGCCAGCCACCTGCGGGGGTTGGCCGAAACCCTCGGCGCCTTCGTCGCCGGCGGCGGGGACCGGCGGCGCACCTTGCGGATCATGCGCGCCGACCGGCCCCGGGCCGGGGCCGTGGGCGCGGTGGTGCTGGTGACGGCCGCCAAGGCGGCGGCGGTGGGCTGCCTGATCCACCATCAGCTCTGGGCGAGCCTGCTGGCGGCCCCCGTGGCCGGCCGCGTGCTGCTGACGACCCTCCTGGCCACCACGCCCCACGCCGCCGAGCCCGGCGACCTGCCCTGGATCCCCCGCATGGACCGGGCGGCGGTGCTGGTGGGGACCCTGGCCGGTGCCATCCTCGTGGCCCTGGCCGCCTCCGGCCCCCTGGCGGCCCTCGGCGCCCTGGCCCTGCTCGCCGCGCTCCTGCGCTGGGTTGCCAAGCGCGTGCTGGGCGGCTTCAACACCCCGGTCCTGGACACCGCCTGCGAGCTGGGGGAGGTCGCCGTGCTGGCGGCGGCCCTACTGGGCGCCGGCGGCTGCCTCTCCCCCTAACCCCCTACCCCGAGGATACGTAACCGTGCCCGAGCTGCCGGAAGTGGAGGTCACCCGCCGCGGCATCGCTCCCCACGTGGAGGGCCGGCGGCTGGAAGGCGCCCGGGTCCGGGAGCCCCGCCTGCGCTGGCCGGTTCCGGAGGATCTGGACGCGATCCTGCGTGGCCGCCGCGTGGCGGCCGTGGAGCGGCGCGCCAAATACCTCCTGCTGCGCCTGGAATCCTCGGGAACCCTCCTCCTCCACCTGGGGATGTCGGGGAGCCTGCGCGTGGTGCCCGCGGAAACCCCGCCCACCGCCCACGACCACGTGGACCTGCTGCTGGAGGGCGGAATGGTTCTGCGCCTGCGCGATCCCCGCCGCTTCGGGGCCGTCCTCTGGACCCCGGAGCCGCCGGAGCGCCACCCCCGCCTGGCCGGCTTGGGCCCGGAGCCCCTCTCCCCCGAGCTGACCGGCGACTACCTGTACCGTCGCAGCCGGGGCCGGCGCCTGGCGGTGAAGAACTTCCTCATGGACGCCCAGGTGGTGGTGGGGGTGGGCAACATCTACGCCAGCGAGGCGCTGTACCGGGCGGGCATCCATCCCGGCCGGGAGGCGGGCCGCGTCGGACGGGACCGTTACGTCCTGCTGGCGGCGGCCGTGGCGGCGGTCCTGGAGGAGGCCATCGCGGCGGGCGGGACCACCCTGCGGGACTTTACCAGCGGCGAGGGCGCCCCGGGCTATTTCCGGCAGGAGCTCGCGGTCTACGGTCGGGAGGGGGAGGCCTGCCCCGTCTGCGGGCGGGGCATCCGCAAGGTGGTCATCGGCCAGCGGTCGAGCTTCTTCTGCCCGGGCTGCCAGCGGTAGACCGGAGCGATTTCCCCCTCGAAAACCTGGATAAGGGATGCCCGCAGGGAGCCCGGTTGGGAGGATTCTGGCCCGCGCGGAGTGTCCAACGGGTAGGACCTCCCCACCAACCGCGAAAGGAGCATCCTATGGCACTTCACCTCGGCGACACCGCACCGGACTTCGAGATCGAGACCACCAAGGGCACCATCAAATTCCACGACTGGATCGGCGACTCCTGGTGCTTCTTCTTCAGCCACCCGGCGGATTTCACCCCCGTATGCACCACCGAGATGGGGCGTACCGCCCAACTGGCCAAGGAATTCGAGGCCCGCAACGTCAAGCCGCTGGGGCTTTCCACCGATACCGTGGAAGAGCACGTCAAGTGGATCGAGGACGTGAACGAGACCCAGAACACCACCCTAGAATTCCCCATCGTGGCCGATGCGGACCTCAAGATCTCCAAGCTCTACGAAATGATCCATCCGGAGGAGAGCAGCACCGCCGCGGTGCGCTCGGTCTTCATCATCGACCCCAAGAAGAAGATCCGCCTGACCATGACCTACCCCATGTCGGTGGGCCGCAACTTCGACGAGATCCTCCGGGTGATCGACGCCCTGCAGGTGGGGGACGCCCACGGGATCGCCACCCCGGCGGACTGGACGAAGGGCGACAGGGTCATCATCCCGCCCACGGTGAGCAACGAGGAGGCGGAGAAGCGATTCCCGCAGGGCTTCGAGGAGCTCAAGCCCTACCTGCGCCTCACCAAGGTAAGCTGAGCCACCTGCCGTGCGGTTCATGGGCCCCGCCTCCCCGGCGGGGCCTCTTCATGGTCCATACGGGTGCCGGTGGGGGAACAGAGGGCAGGCGGGGAGGCTGGTGCGGTTCGAAGGTGAAGCCCCCGGCCCCTGAGAAGCGCGCGGACCGGGGGCAATGGGGAGGCCGCTAGGGGGCCGTGGGGCTCAGCACCTTCGCCTCTCCCTCGCCCCGGGGGTCCGCTGCGGCCTTCAAACTTCCGCTCTCGCGGTTCCACAGGATCGCCTGCATGTCCCCGTAGGTGCGGTCCATCTCCGCCAGGGTGTGGCCCATCTCCTCCAGGGCGGCGCGCCCCCCTTCGGGAAAGGCCCCGGGCTCGTGCTGGACCTCGTCGGGCAGGTACTGGTGGTGGTAGCGGGGCCGCTCCACCCAGTGCCCCAGGGCTTCGGGGCCGCCCTCGTCGTAGACGAAGCCCGCCACCGCCCGCGCCACCATGGTGATGATGCGGGAACCGCCGGGGGTGCCCACGACCAGGGTCCGCTCGGGGCCCTCCACGAAGGTGGGGCTCATGGACGACAGCGGCCGCTTGCCGGGCTCGATGGCGTTGGCCGTCCCGCCCACCAGCCCATAGACGTTGGGCTCTCCGGGCTTGGCCACGAAGTCGTCCATCTCGTCGTTCAGCACCACGCCCGTGTCCCCGGCCACAAAACCGCTGCCGAAGGGGTAGTTGATCGACAGGGTGGCGGCCACCCGGTTGCCCTCCCCGTCCAGGATGGAGAAGTGGGTGGTGTTCCGTCCCCCCATGGCCGCCGGGGGGCCGGGCAGGTGCGCGCTGGGCAGGGCCTTTTCGGGATGGATGGTGGCCGCCAGGCCGGCGTTGTAGTCCCGGCTGGTCAGACGGTCCAGGGGCACGTCCACGAAGTCGGTGTCGCCGAGGTGGACCGCCCGGTCGCGGTAGGCCCGGCGCATGGCCTCGATGAACAGGTGGGTCCGGGTGGCCCCCTTGCGCCCGGCGTAGTCCTTGGCCTCCAGCATGCGCAGGATCTGAGCCAGGGCCACCCCCCCGGAGGACGGCGGTGGGGCGGAGACCACGCGGTGGCCAGCCACGTCGAAGGCGACGGGCTCCCGCTCCACCACCGCGTAGCCCTCCAGGTCCTCCCGGGTGATGAGGCCCCCGGCGGCCTGGTTGCTCTCCGCCAGCTCCCGGGCCACCGGGCCGGTGTAGAAACCGTCCCGGCCTTCGGCGGCGAGCCGCTCCAGGGTTCGGGCCAGGTCCGGCTGGCGGATCGCCGTGCCGACCTCGGGCACCTCGCCCTCGGCGAGGAACACCTCCGCGGCGCGCGGATGGCGGCGCAGGACCTCCTGGCGGAATTCCGCCAGGGTGCGGTAGTGCTCGGTGACGGCGAAGCCTTCCTGGGCGTAGCGGATGGCCGGGGCCAGGCTCTCGGCCAGGGGCAGGGCGCCGTATTTCTCGGCCAGGTGCGCCAGGGCCGCAGGCTCGCCGGGCACCCCGGCCGCCTTGGGGCCGTTGATGGAGGCCCCCTCGATCACCTGGCCCTCGGCGTCCTGGTACATGTCCGGGGTGGCCGCCGCCGGCGCCTCCTCGCGGCCGTCCACCATGACCTCCCGGCCGTCCGCGGTGCGCAGCAGCCAGAAGCCGCCCCCGCCCAGGCCCGAGCCGTAGGGCTCCACCACCGCCAGGGCGGCGGAGACGGCCACCGCCGCGTCGAAGGCGTTGCCGCCGGCCTCCAGGACCTCCAGCCCCGCTTCGGTGGCCTTGGGGTGGGCGCTTACCACGGCTGCCTTCCCCGGCGTTCCATCCCCCAGGACGGGTAGCGGGAGGAGCAGGAGGATCATCAGGAAGGGGAAGAAGCGCCGGAGGCTTGGCGTGGGCCGGAACATGGGTGCTCCTGGAACGGTGCCGCGCGGGAGTCGGGGCCGGCTCAGGAGGCCTCGTCCATCAGGGCCTCGTAGCGGGCGAAGAGGGTCTCCTCGCTCTCGCGCCGCTGGGGATCGGGGAGGATGCAGTCCACGGGGCAGACCTCCACGCACTGCGGCTCGTCGTAGTGCCCCACGCACTCGGTGCAGCGCCCGGGGTCGATCTCGAAGATCTCCTCGCCCTGGTAGATGGCCTCGTTGGGGCACTCGGGCTCGCAGACGTCGCAGTTGATGCACTCGTCGGTGATGTAGAGGGACACCGCTTCAATCCTCCCCGGACCCGGGCCCCGTGCCAGGGCCCAGGCGATGGTTCAGGGCGCTCACCACCTCCGAGTGGACGAAGGCCGAGACGTCGCCGCCCATGCGGTAGATCTCCCGCACCAGCCCGGAGGAGAGGTAGGTATAGGACTCGCCGGTCATCAGGAACATGGTCTCCACGTCCGCATCCAGCTTGCGGTTCATGGAGGCCATCTGGAACTCGTACTCGAAATCGGAAATGGCCCGCAGGCCGCGCAGGATCACGCCAGCGCCCTGCTCGTGGACGATGTCGATGAGCAGCCGGTCGAAGGCGATCACCCGCAGGTTGGGCACGTCGCTCATGACCCGCTCCACCAAGGCAACGCGCTCCTCCAGAGGAAACCAGGGCCCCTTGGCGTAGTTGGCGGCTACCGCCACCACCACCTCGTCGAATAGGCGGCTCGCCCGGCGGATCAGGTCCTCGTGGCCCTTGGTGATGGGATCGAAGGTGCCCGGGTACAGGGCCACCCGGGGATCCCGCCCCGGTACTTTCGCTGTCACGGCTTTCCTCCCCTGGGCGGGGCTAGCCCTCCCGCCGGTAGAGATGGAAGGCGGATTCGCCGCAGGTGCCCCGCCGGTCGTCCCGCCAGCCCGCCGGGACCTCCGGGGGGTCTTCGTCGCCGCCCACCTCCAGGAAGATCCGGGCCTCCGGAGCCAGCCAGCCGCCCTCCTCCAAGGTGGCCGCGGCGCGGGAGGCCCAGCCGTGGCCGAAGGGGGGATCGAGGAAGACCAGGTCGAAGGGGCGCTCCGCGGCGCCGTCCAGGAACCGCCACGCCGAGGCGGACAGCACCCGGATGCGGGGATCCTCGCCGAACAGGGCGAGGTTCTCCCGCAGGGCGGCCTGGGCCGGGCGCGCCGATTCCACGAAGGTGGCGTGGTCCGCGCCCCGGGACAGGGCCTCGATCCCCAGGGCGCCGCTGCCGGCGAACAGGTCCAGGGCGACGCTGCCTTCCACCTCGCCCTGGAGCCAGTTGAACAGGGTCTCCCGCACCCGGTCGGCGGTGGGGCGCACCCCCTTGCCCCTGGGCACCCGCAGGCTGCGCCCCTTGGCCTGTCCGCCGATCACCCGCACGGCGCGTTCCTCATCCGGACCGGGGCGGCCCGGCGCTCACCACTTCCGCTCGAGCCCCACTCCGCAGTGCTCCAGCAGGGCGCTGGTGCCGCCGTCCTCCGGATAGGTGGCGGTGATGGCGGTGGCGGTCAGGTCCAGCTCGCGCCCGCCCTGGGGGGTGGTGTAGCGCTGGCCGGCGATGCGGTCCTTCCAGATGGCCCCGGCGTCCTGGGCGTCCTGGGCGCCGGCCTCGGGGAGCAGGACGGTGAAATGGTCCATCCCGGAACGGCTGATCTGGTTGTACTTGCGCATGTTCTGGCCCAGCAGCTTGCCCACCTGCTCCAGGAAGGCGTCGGCGGTGAAATCGCCGAACTCCTTGCGATAGCTGGAGAGCTGGTCGAGCTTGAGGGTGAGCACGCTGAACTGCCGTCCGAAGCGCTCGGCCCGCGACTCCTCGGCCATCACCTGCTCCCGGAAGGGCTCCGGCATCATCATGCCCGTGACGGGGTCGCGCTGGTAGACCTGGAAGAACCGCTCGGTACGCTTGAGGGCGGTGCGGATCCGGGCCAGCAGCTCCTCGGCCTCGATGGGCTTGGTGATGTAGTCGTCCGCGCCGAGGGACAGGCCGTAGACCTGATCCTGAACCTCCTCCTTGGCGGTGAGGAACAGGAACGGCACCAGGGCGTACCGGCCCTGGCTGCGCACCTCGCGGTAAAACTCGTAGCCGTCCATCTCCGGCATCATGATGTCGGAGACGATGGCGTCCGGGCGCCGCAGCTGCAGGCTTTCCAGCGCCTCCTGCCCGTTCTCGGCGGAGATCACATCGAACCCGCCGGAACGCAGGATATGCTCCAGCATTTGCCGGGAGGAAGCGGAATCCTCCACCAGCAGCACCCGCTGTACGACATCGGCCATGTTTCTTCCCTCCGGCTGTGGCCCATTACGGGGGCGAGCCATGCCACTCGTACGGGGAACCCCGCCCCGGACAACGCCCCTGCCTCAACTGGGACAGTTCGGGCTATAGGTTCCCACAACATGCCTTGTCATGGAAACCTATCGGCTTTTCCCCCTCACTGCCCCGTTTCGAGCTCCTCGAAGCCCTCGGGACGCTTGGCCCCCACCACCACCGTGACCATACGCGCCGGGTCGAGGCGGCCGCCCATGGCGGCCTGGATGGCCTGTCCGTCCACCGCGCGGACCCGGGGGATGTAGCGCTCCAGGTAGTTCTCGCCAAGGCCGTAGAAGCCCATGGTGGCCAGGTTGCTCACGATGTCCTTGTTGCCGGCGATATCCAGCGGGAAGGAGCCGGTGAGGTAGCGCTGGGCGGCTCCCACCTCCTCCTCGGTGGGCCCGTTCTCGATGAACTCCGTTACCTCGCCCTGCAGCACCTCCAGGGCCTTTTCGAGGTTCTCGTTGGCCGTCTGCAGCCCGGCGACGAAGGGACCCCGGCGCTGCAGGCCGCGGAAGGTGCTGAACACGCTGTAGGACAGGCCGCGCTCCTCGCGCACCGCCCCCATCAGGCGGGAGGCGAAGCCGCCGCCGCCCAGGCTGTAGTTGCCCACCAGGAGGGGGAAGTAGTCCTCCCCGCCGCGTCGGATGGCGGGCTGGCCCATGAGCACGTGGGACTGCGTGACGTCGCGCTCCAGGAAAACCTGCCGGGGACCGTCGAGCTCGGGGACCTCGGGCAGGGGTTCGGGACGGGAGCCCTCGGGAAGCCCGCCCAGGGAGTCCGCCAGAAGCTGCCGCGCCTCCTTCCGCTCCAGATCCCCCACCACGGCGATGGTGGCATTGGCCCCCACGAAGTGGCGCTCCGCGAAGTCCCGCAGGTCCTCGCGGCCGATGCCCCGGAGGTGCTCCGGGATGCCCTTGCCGGGGTGGGCGTAGGGGTGGTCGCCGTAGACGGCCCGGAAGAAGGCCTTTACCCCTTCGGTCTGGGGATCCTCCCGGTCGCGGCGGATGGAGATGATCTGGCGCTGGCGCTCGCGCTGCAGGGCCGCCTCGGGGAAGGCCGGATCCCGCAGGGCCCGGGCCATGAGGTCCAGGGCCTGCTCTTCCGTGTCCTCGCTGGTGAGGCTGGTGACCTGCACCGAGAAGGTGTCGCGGCTGCTCGAGGCCCCGAAGTCCATGCCCAGCCCGTCCACCTCGCGGGCGAAGGCGTCGGGGGATAGGTCGCCGACGCCCTCGTCCAGCATGCGCGCCACCAGGGCGGACAGGCCGTGGCGTCCCTCGGGATCCCGCGCGCTGCCTGCGTCGAAGGTGGCCCGGACGCTGACCATGGGCAGCGAGGGGCGGTGCACGAAATAGACCCGCGCCCCGTTGTCCATCCGCCAGGTCTCGATGGGGACGGAATATTCGCCCTCCCCCGCCCCGTCCTCCCGGGGCTCCGCCGGGGCGTTCCCCGGCCCGAGGGCCAGGCCCAGTCCGGCCGCCAGCACCAGGGCGCGCGCGCCCTTCCGGAGCATCCCCGTCGCCGTTCCTGTGCTCACGATTCCTCCTCCGCGGATTGGGGCTTTTCGGGGTGGAGCCGCACCACCGTGCGGCGCCCGGGCTGGAGGTACTTGCGGGCCACCTCCCGGACCTGCTCGGGGGTCACCGCGCGGATACGGTCCACGTAGGTGTCCAGGTACTCGTGGCCGTAGCCGATGGTCTCCAGCATGCCGATCTGCATGGCCTGGTAGAACACCGAGTCGCGCTCGAACACCTCGGCCGCCTCGATCTGGCGCTTGACCCGGTCCAGCTCCTCCCCGGACACCAGCTCCTCCCGCAGGGCGCGGACCTCCGCCAACAGGGCTTCCTCCAGGTCCGCCAGGGAGGTGCCGCGGGCGGGTACGCCGTCCACGTAGAACAGCCCGGAGTCCCGGCTGGCGGGGTCGTAGTAGGTGTCCGCCGCGGCGGCCACGCCCCGCTCCCGCACCAGCCGCGCCGGGAAGCGGGCGGACCGCCCCTCGCTCAGGATCCCGGCCAGGACCCGCAGGGCGTAGGGCTCCCACTCCTCCTCGGACGCGGGCAGGTTGGGCACGCGGTAGCCGGCCACCAGGTACGGCACCCGGGCCCGGCCGGTGATGTCCGCCTGGCGCTCGCCCCCCGGCTCCGCCCCGTAGTCGGGCCGCTGCGGCCCTTCCTCGCCGCCCTTCAGGGCGCCGAAGTGCTCCTCGGCCTTGGCAAAGACCTCCTCGGGCTCCACATCGCCCACCACCACCAGGCGAGCGTTGGCGGGGGCGTAGTACTCGCGGTACCAGGCCTCGGTCTGCTCCACGGTGAGGGCCTTGAGGTCGGGCATCCAGCCGATGATGGGGTCGCCGTAGCCGCTGGCGTCGAAGGCCACCGAGGACAGCACCTCCCGGGCCTTGGCCTGCGGGTTGTCCTCCACGCGCAGGCGGCGCTCCTCCATGACCACCTGGACCTCCTTTTCGAACTCCTCGGGAGGCAGCAGGAGGTTGACCATGCGGTCCGCCTCCAGGCGCAGGGCCACCTCCAAGCGATCGGCGGCGAGCTGCTCGAAATAGGCGGTGTAGTCCTGGCCGGTGAAGGCGTTCTCCTGGCCGCCGTTGCGGGCGATGATCTCGGAGAACTCGCCGGGGCCCACCTCCTCCGTGCCCTTGAACATCATGTGCTCGAGCACGTGGGAGATGCCCGTCCGGCCACGGGGCTCGTCGAGCCCGCCGACCCGATACCAGACCATGGAGGTGACCACCGGCGCGCGGTGGTCGGACTTCACCAGCACCTCCATGCCGTTGGACAGGGTGCGGGAGACCACCTCCTCCTGGGCCTGGGCGGGCGCGGCCGCCAGTACCAGGGCGCCCAGGGCGGAGAACAGGCGCACGGCAGCTGGACCTTTGAGCATGTCTTCTCCTAGGTTAAGGATCCTGCGCATCCGGGGCCTTCCAGGTTATCATGGGGCGGCGATTCGCCCGCCGCACCCCCAACGCAGTGAGAGCGCATGTTCAAGCGTAAGAACCAATCGCAGGAGCCCGCCGACAACGGCAACGGCCGGCGGGGACTCTTCGCCCGCATGAAGCAGGGCCTGGCCAAGACCCGCGGCAGCTTCACCGAGGGTCTGGCCCGGCTGGTAGCGGGCAAGAAGCAGATCGACGACGAGCTCATCGAGGAGCTGGAGACCCTCCTGATCACCGCCGACGTCGGTGTGGAGGCCACCACCGAGATCATCGAGGCCATCACCGAGCGGGTCAAACGCCGCGACCTCGACGACCCCGAGGCGCTGGTGCAGGCGCTGCGCGAGCACCTGGTGGAGGCCGTGTCCGCCCCCGCCGACCCCCTGGATTGGCAGCCCGGGGCCGACCAGCGCGTGGTGCTGGTGGTGGGGGTCAACGGCGTGGGCAAGACCACCACCATCGGCAAGCTGGCCGCCCGGTACCAGGAGGAGGGCCTGTCGGTGATGCTGGCCGCCGGCGATACCTTCCGGGCGGCGGCGGTGGAGCAGCTCCAGCAGTGGGGCGGGCGCTGCGGCTGCCCGGTGGTGGCCCAGGACACCGGGGCGGACTCGGCCTCGGTGATCCACGACGCCGTGCAGGCCGCCGCCAGCCGGGAAGCGGACGTCCTCCTCGCCGACACGGCGGGCCGGCTGCACACCAAGACCAACCTCATGGAAGAGCTTGCCAAGGTCCGGCGGGTGGTGAACCGCCTGGACGAGGACGCCCCGCACGAGACCTGGCTGGTGGTGGACGCCACCACCGGCCAGAACGCCATTGCCCAGGCCGAGAAGTTCCACGAGTCGGTGCCCCTTACCGGCCTGGTGGTGACCAAGCTGGACGGCACCGCCAAGGGCGGCATCGCGGTCTCCCTGGTGCGGCGTCTGGGCCTGCCCATCCGCTACATCGGCATCGGCGAGGGGGTGGAGGACCTGCGCCCCTTCGACCCGGAGGCCTACGTGGACGCCCTTCTCGACACCGGAACGGATGCGGGCGATGCTGCGCCTTGACCGGGTCTCCAAGCGGTACCCCCAGGGCCATACGGCCCTGCAGGGGGTCTCCCTGGACCTGGCCCCAGGCTCCATGCACTTCCTCACCGGCCACTCCGGGGCGGGCAAGAGCACCCTACTGAAGCTCGCCACCGCCATGGAGCGGCCCTCGGGAGGGCGGATCTTCTTCGGCGACGAGGAGATCACCCGCATCCCGCGCCGCCGCATCCCCCATCTGCGCCGGGCCATCGGCACCGTCTTCCAGGACCACAAGCTGCTCTACGACCGCACGGTGTTCGACAACGTGGCCCTGGCCTTGCGGGTGGCCGGCTTCCCCCACCGCCGCATCCGGGGCCGGGTGCAGGCGGCCCTGTCCAAGGTGGGCCTGGAGGGCCACCAGAACAAGGCGCCCATCACCCTCTCCGGCGGCGAACAGCAGCGCGTGGCCATCGCCCGCGCCCTGGTGAACAAGCCGTCCTTGCTGCTGGCCGATGAGCCCACCGGCAACCTGGACCACAAGCTGGCCAACGAGGTCATGAACCTGTTCCACGAGTTCCACCAATTCGGCGTGACGGTGCTGGTGGCCACCCACGACCTGGGGCAACCGGAGCGGCTGGGCCTGCCGCAGATCCAGTTGCAAGAAGGGCAGCTGGCCGCTCAATGAACCCCCGCATCCGGCTCCACCAACACCGCGAGGCCCTGGACGACGCCCTGGCCCAGCTCGGGCGGGCCCCGGGCAGCACCCTGCTAACCACCCTGGTCCTGGCCCTCGCCCTGGCCCTGCCCGCCACCCTCCTGGTGACCACCGATAACCTGGAGCGCCTCACGGAGCGCTTCGACGCCCCGGGGACCCTCAACGTCTTCCTCGTCCCCAACGATCCCCCGGACCGTGAGGCCCTGGAGGAGCGGCTCCGCGGTCTCGACGGCGTCCGGGCGGTGGCGTTCACGCCCCCCGATGAGGCCCTGGAGGAGGCCGCCGACCTACTGGGGCTCGGCGACGCCCTGGCGGGAATGCCGGACAACCCCCTGCCGGGCAGCTTCCGGGTCACCGTCGCCCCGGCCCAGCGCGCCCCCGAACGTATGTCCGGTCTGGCCGAGGACATCGGCGGCTGGTCGGGGGTGGATCAGGTGCAGTACGAGCGCCAGTGGGTGGAGCGCTTCCAGGCGGTGGTGGACTTCCTGGGCAGCCTCGGCGGGGGCATCGCCCTGGTCCTGGGCGGGGTGGTGATCCTGGTCATCGGCAACACCATCCGCCTGGCCGTGGCCGCGCGGCGTCGGGAGATCGAGGTGGTGAAGATGATCGGCGGCACCGACGCCTTCGTGCGCCGGCCCTTCCTGTACGCGGGCCTGATTCAGGGCCTCCTGGCGGCGGTGGGGGCGGGGGTGCTGGTGGCGGTTGCCCTGGCCTTTCTGGACGCGGCCGTGGCCGACCTCGCCGCCCGCTACGGGGCGCGCCTGGGCCTGGAAGGACCCGGCGCGGGCTTCTACGGCTACCTGCTGCTGGCAGGCGGCGCCCTCGGCTGGCTGGGCTCGCGGGTGGCGGTCCGCCGCCACCTGCGGGAGATCGAGCCCGCCTGAAGGGGACCGCCCTTCCGGGCGACCCCTTGAAATCCTTCGGGCTGGCCCCCACCTTAGGAGGGAGACCGGGCCACGCCCCCGGAACTTCGGATGGGAAACGGCCTCTAAGGAATAACGGCGACGGCGTAACGACTTACGTCCCCCGGCAAGGCATCGGGGCGCTTCGTCGCCAGCCGAGTCCGGAACCCTTTTGCAACCAGGGGAGGTCCAGCCCATGGCTTCCAAGAGCCTCACCCTCTCGATTGACGCCCATAGCGGCTCTCTGGAGAGCTATCTGTCCTACGTACGCCGGCTCCCCCTGCTTTCCTGGGAGGAGGAGCAGGATTACGCCCGGCGGTACCGTAGCGAGGAGGATCTGGAAGCCGCCCGCGCCCTGGTCCTGTCCCACCTGCGGGTGGTGGTCCGGATCGCACGCGGTTATCAGGACTACGGCCTGCCCTTCGCGGACCTGATCCAGGAGGGCAACATCGGCCTCATGAAGGCGGTGAAGAACTTCGATCCGGACCGGGGCGTCCGGCTGGTGAGCTTCGCCGTGCACTGGATCCGGGCCGAGATCCATGAGTTTATCCTGCGCAACTGGCGCATGGTCAAGGTGGCCACCACCAAGGCCCAGCGCAAGCTGTTCTTCAACCTGCGCAAGGCCAAGAAGCACCTCTCCTGGCTGTCCCGCGAGGAGGCCCGCGACATCGCCGACGACCTGCAGGTGCCCGAGGAGCAGGTGCTCAAGATGGACGCCGTGATGTCCCGAGGGGACCAGTCCCTCAACGAGCCCATCGGCGAGGACGAAGACGGCGACACCCGGGTGGACATGCTCCCCGACGGCGGCGAATCCGTGGAGGAGGAGCTGGCCGAATCGGAGCACAAGGAGCGTACCGGCGAGGCGCTGGCCAGCGCCCTGGCGAACCTGGACGAGCGCAGCCGCGAGATCATCCAGCGGCGCTGGCTTACCGACCCGGCGGCCACCCTCCAGGAGCTGGCCGACGAGCTCCAGATCTCCGCCGAGCGGGTTCGTCAGATCGAGCGCAAGGCGCTGACCAAGCTACAGGGGCCCATCGCTGAGGCCATGGAGGCCGAAAACGCTTGAGGCTCCCCCCCTCCTCCTGATCACCGATCGCAACCGCACCGGCGGCCGACCCCTGTCCCAGGTGGTGGAAAGGGCGTTGGATGCGGGCCTTCCAGCCGTTCAGCTCCGCGACCGCGACCTGCCCGAGGACGAGGCCCTGGTCCTCGGCACCGCCCTGCGCGAGGCAACCCGCGCGCGCGGCGCGCGCCTCCTCGTCAACGGCCGGCCCGGGCTGGCCCGGGCGGTGGCGGCCGACGGCCTCCACCTGCCCGAGGGGCTCCCCCGCCCGGCCGCCGACCAATGGGACGGGCCCCTGAGCGTGGCCGCCCACGACCGCGCCGGGCTGGAGCGCGCCCGGCAAGTAGGCGCGTCCTTCGCCCTGCTCTCCCCCCTGTTCGAGACCCGCAGCCACCCCGAAGCCCGCCCCCTTGGGCCCGAGCGGTTCGCCGCCCTGGCCGCGGGTAGCCCCGTTCCCGTGGTTGCGCTGGGCGGCATCAGCCCCGCCAACGCCGCCACGGCCCGGCAGGCCGGTGCCCAGGGCGTGGCCTGCATGGACGCCATTCTGGCCGCCCCGGACGTCTCCTGGGCAGTACGGAGCCTGCTGGCTGTGCTGGAAGGGTAAACGCGGGAAGCCTTCCGGATCGGAAGGCGCGGGGGTTAGCGGGGACCGAACAGGCCGCATTCGGCCAGGTGGTGGAGCAGGGGGGCGTTGGCGCCGGGCATGGCGTCGGCCTCCGCCCACAGCTCCGCTTCCGCCACCCAGCGCACGGCTTGGCCCTCCAGCCCCCTGGGCCTGCCGCGGAATTCCATCACCAGGAAGGGATACAGGCGCACGGCGTAGTCCCGCTGACGGTGGTCGTAGGCCGGGTAGGTGTGGGCCGAGTGAACGTGAATGCCCACTTCCTCGGCCAGCTCCCGATGCAGGGCCGCCTCCGCCGTCTCACCGGCTTCCAGCTTGCCGCCCGGGAATTCCCAGATCCCGCCTCCCGGCCTGTCGGGGTCCCGGCTTCCGAGGAGGAAACACCCCTCCCGCCGAACCAATCCCACCGCCACATGGAGCTCAGGGTCGACGGCCACGGTTGCCCCTGTTCGATGCTGGATTAACCGCTGAGGTCACGGAGAAGGAAACGAGAATGGGGAAAAGGGAATCCAGAGGGAAAGGGGATCCTTCCTCCGGGCAAAGGGTCCTGCCGGCCTTTGCGGGGCTTTTCTCGGCGCCCTCCGCGTCTCTGCGGTCCCCACAGCCGCGGGTACCTAGGTGCGGTACTCGGCGTTGATGGTCACGTACTCGTGGGAGAAGTCGCAGGTCCAGCGGAGGGCGGATCCGCGGCCCCGGCCCAGGTCGAGGTGCACGGTCACCTCCTCGGGCGCCATGGCCGCCTGTCCGGCCGCCTCGGTGTAATCGTCCGCCCGCACCCCGCCGCGTACCACGCATACCTCGCCGAGGTGCAGGGTCACCCGGCTCCAGTCCAGGTCCTCCGGCGCCCCGGCGCCCGCAGCCGCGAGGAGCCGCCCCCAGTTGGGGTCGCTGGCGTAGGCCGCGGTCTTCACCAGGGGCGATCGGGCGATCCGGTCGGCGACAGCCTCGGCCTCGGCGTCTGCGGCGGCGCCGGACACTCGGATGGTGAGGAGCTTGGTGGCCCCCTCGCCGTCGCGCACGATGGCCAGGGCGAGGTCCCGGCAGACCCCCGTCACCGCCTCGGCGAGCTCGTTGTACCTGGGGTCCGTGACGGAATCCACCGGAGCCATGGCGGCCTGTCCGGTGGCGGAGAGGGTCAGGGCATCGTTGGTGGAGGTGTCCCCGTCCACGCTGATGCGGTTGAAGCTCTCTGCCACGGCCGTCTCTAGCATAACCCGCAGGGGCTCGTCCGCCACCGGGGCGTCCATGGCCACGAAGGCGAGCATGGTGGCCATGTTGGGGTGGATCATGCCGGACCCCTTGGCGATTCCGGTGATGTGGACCGGGGTCCCCGCCACCTCCAGGGTACGGCTCGCCCCCTTCAGTCGGGTGTCGGTGGTGCCGATGGCCTCGACGGCCGCCCACCAGGCCTCCGGCTCCTCCCGGAGCCGGCTGACGCATACCGGCAGGGCCCCGTCGAAGGGCTCCAGGGGGAGGGGCTCCCCGATAACGCCCGTGGAAAACGGCAGCACCGTGTCGGCATCCACCTCAAGGGCTTCGGCCACCAGGCGGCAGCTCTCCCGGGCCACCTCCATGCCGGGCTGCCCGGTGGCGGCGTTGGCGTTGCCCGAATTCACCAGCAGGGCGCGGGGTGCGGCGGTGGCCAGGTTCTCCTCGGCCACCAGCACCGGTGCGGCACGCAGGCGGTTGCGCGTGAACACCGCTGCGGTCCGGCTACCGGGGGCCAGGGCAACCAGCAGTAGGTCCTCCCGGTCGGGATCCTTGAAGCCGGCCGCGGCCGTCCCCAGCCGGACCCCGGAAACCGATGCCAGCTCGGGCCGGTTGTCCGGACCCACCGCCATGGCTAGCTCGCCTTCCCGTGGCACTGCTTGTACTTCTTCCCGGAGCCGCAGGGGCAGGGCTCGTTGCGGCCCACCTTGCGGCCCTCCCGGCGGACGGTCTGCGGCTCCTCGGCCGGCTCGGCCTCGGCCCGGGCGGCATGGCCGCCCTCTGAGCCCACCACCTCGGAGGCCACCGCCCCCTCGGCGGTGGGGTGCTGGTACTCCATGTCCGCCGGCTCGGAGGCATCCTCCTCGAAGGCCTCCAGGTCGGACTCGGCGCGCACCTGAACCTTGTACAGCAGCTCCACCACCTCCTGCTTGAACCGGTCCAGGAGCGCCTCGAACATGCTGAAGGCCTCCCGCTTGTACTCCTGGACGGGCTGCCGCTGGGCGTAGCCGCGCAGGTGGATGCCCTCCTTGAGGTGGTCCATGGCGGCCAGGTGGTCCTTCCACTGGGTATCCAGAACCTGCAGGGCCACCACCTTCTCGAACTCACGCATCACCTGCGGTCCGACGGAGGCCTCCTTCTCCCGGTAGAAATCGGTGATCGCCTCCCAGAGCTTCTGCTTCAGGGGCTCCTCGTGGAGGTCGGGATCCTCCTCCAGCCACTGGCGGACGGGCAGGTGGAGGCCGAAGGTGTGGTAGAGGCCTTCTTCCAGGCCGGCGGTATCCCACTCCTCCTCCACGGACTGCGGCGGGATGTGCTGGTGGAACACCGAATCCAGCACGGCCTCGCGGAAGGCCTCCACGGTGTCGGAGATGTCCTCGGACTCCATGAGCTCCCGCCGCTGCTCGTAGATGAGCTGGCGCTGCTGGTTGTTGACGTCGTCGTACTCCAGCAGTTGCTTGCGGATGTCGAAGTTGCGGCCTTCCACCTTGCGCTGGGCGTTGGAGATGGCCTTGTTTACCCAGGGGTGCTCGATGGGCTCGCCCTCCGGCATGCCGAGGCGCTGCATGAGGCCGCTCACCCGCTCCGAGGCGAAGATGCGCATGAGGTCGTCTTCCAGGGACAGGAAGAAGCGGGAGGCGCCGGGGTCGCCCTGGCGGCCGGCGCGGCCCCGCAGCTGGTTGTCGATGCGCCGGGATTCGTTGCGCTCGGTGCCGACGATATGCAGCCCGCCCAGCTCCACCACGCGGTCGTGGCGCTCCTGCCAGTCCCGGCGGGTCTCCTCGCGGCGCCGGTCCTTCTCCTCCTCGGAGAGGCTGTCGTCCTCCTCGATGGCCCGCAGCTCCAGGTCCAGGTTGCCGCCGAGTACGATGTCGGTGCCACGGCCGGCCATGTTGGTGGCGATGGTCACCGTCCCCGGCCGGCCGGCCTGGGCGATGATCTCCGCCTCCTTCTCGTGGAACTTGGCGTTCAGGACGTTGTGCGGGATCTTGGCCTGGTTGAGCTGCTCGTCCAGCTCCTCGGACACCGCGATGGAGGCGGTGCCCACCAGCACCGGCTGGCCGCGTTCGTAGCAGTCCCGGATCTCCTCCACCAGGGCGTCGAACTTCTCCCCCTTGGTGCGGTACACCACGTCGTCCAGGTCCTCGCGAACCATGGGCTTGTGGGTGGGCACCACCACCACTTCAAGGTCGTAGATCTGCTTGAACTCCACCGCCTCGGTGTCGGCGGTGCCGGTCATGCCGGAGAGCTTGTCGTAGAGCCGGAAATAGTTCTGGAAGGTGATGGAGGCCAGGGTCTGGTTCTCGTTCTGGATCTCCACCCCCTCCTTGGCCTCCACCGCCTGGTGGAGGCCGTCGGACCAGCGCCGGCCCGGCATCATCCGCCCGGTGAACTCGTCGATGATGACCACCTGGTTGTCGCGGACGATGTAGTCCTTCTCCCGGGTGAACAGGGCGTGGGCGCGCAGGGCCTGGCTTACGTGGTGCACCAGGTTGACGTTGGCGGCGTCGTAGAGGTCGCCCTCGTTCAGCAATCCCGCTTCGTCCAGGAGACGCTCCGCCTTCTCGTTGCCGTCCTCGGTGAGGGTCACCTGGCGCGCCTTCTCATCCACCGCGTAGTCGGTCTCGGCTTCCAGGTTGGGGATGATGCGGTCGATCTTGTAGTAGAGGTCGGTGCGGTCCTCGGTGGGCCCGGAGATGATCAGCGGCGTGCGGGCCTCATCGATGAGAATGGAGTCCACCTCGTCCACGATGGCGAAGGCGTGCTCCCGCTGGACTTGGTTCTCCTTGCGGAACGCCATGTTGTCCCGCAGGAAGTCGAAACCGAACTCGTTGTTGGTGCCGTAGGTGATGTCGCAGGCGTAGGACTGCTGGCGCTCCTCGGTGGGCATGTTGGCCCGGATGGTGCCCACGGAGAGGCCCAGGAAGCGGTACACCTGGCCCATCCACTCCGCATCGCGGCCGGCCAGGTAGTCATTCACCGTGACCACGTGGACGCCCTCCCCCGGGAGGGCGTTCAGGTAGGCAGGCAGGGTGGCCACCAGGGTCTTGCCCTCACCCGTCTTCATCTCGGCGATCTTGCCGTCATGGAGCACCATGCCGCCGATGAGCTGGACATCGAAGTGGCGCATGCCCAGCACCCGGTAGCTGGCCTCCCGGACCGTGGCGAAGGCCTCCGGGAGCAGATCGTCCAGTTTCTCCCCTCCGGCAAGGCGCTCCCGGAACCGCTCGGTCTGCGCCGCCAGGTCCTGGTCGCTCAGGGCCCGTACGGCCTCCTCCTGTTCGTTCACCCGCTCCACCAGCTTGTGGTAGCGCTTCAGGAGGCGTTCGTTCCGGGTTCCGAAGGTCTTACCGATCAGCTTGGTCAGCATGCTTGGTCCGTTTGGCTGGCGATTGGGGAAGGGCCGCGATACGCCCGCTTTCCGGGGCTCCGGAAAGCGGGGCTATCCCTTGGTCACGTATTCGGGCGAATGGTTCTCTGGGCGAGATAGCGGGGGTACGATAGCGGAACGGCGGACTACCGGTCCAGGAATTTGCGCGGATCGATGGCCTTTCCCTCGCGCAGCACCTCCAGGTGGATATGCGGACCCGTGGAGCGCCCCGTGTTGCCCACCGAAGCGACCTGCTGCCCCTTCTCCACGGATTCCCCCAGTTCTACCGCCACCTCCTGGTTGTGCCCGTAGCGGGTGCGGTAGCCGTTGCCGTGGTCAATCTCCACCAGCTTGCCGTAGCCGTATCGGTCCCCGGCCCAGGTCACGACCCCCGGCGCGATGGCCTTGACCTCGGCGCCTTCCTTGTTGGCGATGTCCACGCCGTCGTGGTAGCTCGGATTGCCGGAGAAGGGGTCGATACGGCGCCCGAAGTGCGAAGAGAGCCAGCCGCCGTCGGTGGGCCAGCCGTCGGGACGCATCTGCTGCCGGACGTTGCGCCGGTCGATCATGCCCCGCAGCAGCTCCATTTGCCCCTGACGGTTGGCGATCCGCTCCGACAGCCGCTCCACCTCCCGGGCCAGCTCGGTGAGGTCCTGTCCGCCCAGCTTCACCGGTCCGCCCTGCCCCTCTAGGGTTTCCTCGGGGCCGCCCACCGCCGGATCCGGGGCGAAATCGAACTCGCCATCGTCCAGGCCGGCCACCTTGACCACCTGCTCGCCCAGGGAGTCCAGCCGGGTCACGCGGGCCTGCATGGTGCCTATCTGCTGACCCAGGGCCTGCATGGCCGCTTCCATTCCCTCGCGGGTTTCCCGGAACCGCTTGATATCCTCCTGCAGGTCCACCCGCTCGGCCTCGACCCGTGCCAGCCGCTGTTCGTATTTCTTCTTCAGCGTGGAGGCGTCGGGGGGGGTGAGGAGGAACTGGGAGGCGAGATAGGCGAACGCGGCCATGAAGCTCAGAAACGATACAATCCCCCCGAAGAGGGTGGTGCGACTGAAACTGACATGGAGGGGCCGCCCGGTGGATCCCCGTGTCAGCACCAGGCAGTAACTCTCTTTACAGTTCCGTGCCACTTTTTCTTCCTCTGCGACGGCGGGATTTTTCTTCCTCAAGCACCATAAAAACTAGCAAACCTGCCCCCGCAAGGGAAGCTGCCTCCGCAGGACATTATGCGCTACACCAAATTTCGTCCAGATTCTGTCGCCGGCACCATACGGGCCCTGCTGCGCAAGCAGGGCATGACCGAGGAATTTGAGCGGCTTGCGGCCGTTACCCGGATCTGGGACGGCGTGGCGGGCCCGAATTGGCGGGAACACGCCTGGGTGGAAGGCTGGGACGGCACCGTCCTGACCATCGGCGTCGCCAACCCAGGGAACGCCACCCGGCTGCGCTTCGAGGCGGACGAGCTCGCCGGGCGGCTGCGCGCCCAAGGTCTGGCCGGCCTGCAGGAGCTGCGCCCCGTGGTCCGGCCCGTGGGACAGCGGACACCGCCGCCCCGCCACCGGCGGTACAGTCCCGAGGCGGCGGCCCGGGTGGCCGACAGCGCCGCCGAGGTGGCCGATCCGGACCTGCGGGCCGCCCTGCTGCGCCTGGCGGACCACCTGCACACCCCGCCCGGGGAGGACGGCGGGGCGTAGTAGGCCGTGGGGACGATGGCTCCCCTGCGCCTCCACGGGAGAGTGGGCGCAGGGTCCCCTGGCGCGGTCGGGGCCTGCGGTCAGGTCGCGGCTAAAGGCCCGCGTACAACCGGCCTCCGAACAAGTAGCCGAGGGCGATGAGGAGGAGGATCAGTACCACCTGCAGGATGCGGACGAACCCGCGCAGGAAGGCCCGCTTCCGGGTGACCACCCAGAGCAGGAGGGAGGCAAGGGCGGCGAGGCCGCCCAGGAACAGCGTCAGACGGAGGACGAACAACGCGCCCGTTCCCGCGCTTCAGTGGGAGGGGAGCGGGTCCAGGTAGGGGCGGGGCTCCAGGGAGCACTCCTCCCGCTCGACCATCTCCCAGGCGGTGGAATCGGCCAGCAGGGCCCGCAGCAGGCGGTTGTTGAGGGCGTGGCCGGACTTGTAGCCGCGGAAGCAGCCCAGCACCGGGTGCCCCATGAGGTACAGGTCCCCGATGGAGTCCAGCACCTTGTGGCGGACGAACTCGTCGTGGTAGCGGAGCCCCTCCTCGTTCAGGAGCCTGTGGTCGTCCACCACGATGGCGTTGTCCAGGTTGCCGCCGAGGGCCACCCCCTGCTCCTGCAGACGCTCCACGTCCCGGGCGAAGCCGAAGGTGCGGGCCCGGCTGATCTCCCGGGTGAAGGCGGTCTCCGAGAAGTCCAGCTCCACCTCGTTGTTATCCCGCATCAGGGGATGGTCGAAGTCGATCTGGAAGTGGATGCGCAAGGCGTTACAGGGCTCGAAACTGACCTTGCGGTCCTCGTCGGACACCTGGATGCGGCGCTTGATGCGGATGAACCGCTTGGCCGCCTCCTGCTCCCGCACCCCGGCGCACTGGAGGAGGAAGACGAAGGGAGCGGCCGACCCGTCCATGATGGGGACCTCGGCACCGTCGAGGTCCACGTAGGCGTTGTCGATCCCCAAGCCGGCGAACGCGGCCATCAGGTGCTCGACCGTGGCCACCCGGATGCCGTTGACGCCGAGGGTGGTGCAGAGGGTGGTCTCCACCACGTTCTCCACCCAGGCGGGGATCTCCGGGCACTCGGGAAGGTCGGCGCGCCGGAAGACGATGCCGGTGTCCTCGGGAGCGGGATGGAGGGTCACCGCCACCTTCTCGCCGGAATGGAGACCGATCCCGGTCCCTTGAATGGAGTTTCGCAGTGTCCGTTGAGCGACCATGGCCTATGCACCTGTGGAGGGGACCGGACCCACCCTCCTGGACGCCGCGTGGGCGTCCGCCTGTGGACCGGACGGGTTCCTTGTAAACGGTTATCCTACCGCAAATCCGTCCTTATAGAAACGGTCCGTCAGTCGGCCTGCTTGCGCAGGAACGCGGGAATGTCCAGATCGTCCTGATCGAGCTGGCTCCCCTGCCCCTGCTCCCGCTGACGCCGCAGGTAGGTGGGGGTATCCAGCGATTCGGTGCTCTCCTTCTTGGGCCGCACCGCCGCCTGGGGCTCCGGCGCCATGGGCTTGGGCCGGGATTTGGCCTCGCCCAGACCGGTGGCCACCACGGTCACCCGCAGCTCGTCGCTCAGCTCAGGGTCGAGCACCGTGCCCATGACCACGTTGGCGTCCTCGGAGGCGAACTCCCGCATGACGTTGCCCACCGACTCGAACTCGCTGATGGCCATGTCCATGCCGGCGGTGACGTTCACCAGCACGCCCCGGGCCCCGGAGAGGTCCATGTCCTCCAGCAGAGGGCTGGAGATGGCGTGATTGGCCGCCTCCTCGGCCCGGTCGTCGCCGGAGGCCGCCGCGGACCCCATCACCGCCATGCCCATCTCCGACATCACCGTGCGGACATCGGCGAAGTCCACGTTGATCAGGCCCGGGCGCGTGATCAGCTCGGAAATGCCCTGCACCGCGTTCAGGAGGACGTCGTCCGCCCGCTTGAACGCGTCCAGCAGGCTGGCCTTGCGCCCCATCACGTGGAGGAGCTTCTCGTTGGGGATGGTAATCACCGAGTCCACGTGCTTGGACAGGGCCTCGATGCCCGCTTCCGCCTGCTGCTGGCGCTTCTTGCCCTCGAACTCGAAGGGCTTGGTAACCACCGCCACCGTCAGGATGCCCTGCTCCTTGGCCTCCTGGGCGAACACCGCCGCGGCGCCGGTCCCCGTGCCGCCACCCATGCCGGCGGTGATGAACACCATGTCCGAGCCGGCCTGGACCTCCCGGATGCGGTCACGGTCCTCCTCGGCGGACTGGCGGCCCACCTCCGGCGACGCACCCGCACCCAGGCCCTTGGTGATGTTGGCCCCGAGCTGGATCTTGTTCTCCACGTTGATGCGACGCAGCGCCTGGGCATCGGTGTTGGCGACGATGAACTCCACCCCGTCCAGGTTGGAGGCCACCATGTTGGAGATGGCGTTGCCACCACCGCCGCCAACCCCGACCACCTTTATGGTGGCGCTGTCCTGACCCACCGTATCTTCCAGTTCGAACATCGCTCCCCTCCTCCTGACGCTAGCCTTGGCCCGCTTCCTCGACACAGCCGGCGGATGCGGTACCGGCCCGCAAGCCCGCTCCGGTGCGCCCGGTCACTCCCCGGCGCACCGGTATCCCAGCCGCCGGCAGCGGCGAGGACGCGCGGCAACAGCTGCAACGAGCGCGGCTCGCTTTGCCGTTCCTTGGATCGAAACCGTCTGCTCTCATCCGCGCCCATCCCTTCCCGCCCGGGCCCGTGCCCGCGGCCCGGAAATGACGGTTAGAAATTCTCGCGGAACCACGCCCGCATGCGCTTCACGATGGTCTTCCAACCGGAGCCGCTCCAGTCCCGGATGGAGGGATCCCGGCCGTGCTCGCGACCGAACTCCACCAGCCCCACCCCGGTGGCGTACATGGGGTTGCGGACCACGTCGTTGAGCCCGCCCACTCCTTCCGGAAAGCCCATCCGCACCGGCGCGTGGAAGATCTCCTCCGCTAGCTCCTGCATGCCCTCCATCTGGCTGGAGCCGCCGGTAAGGACGATCCCCGAGGCCACCACCTCCTCGAGGCCGGAGCGCCGCAGCTCCTCCTGTACCAGGTTGAACAGCTCCTCCACCCGCGGCTGGATGATCTCCGTGAGGGTCTGGCGGGCCAGCTTGCGCGGCTCCCGCCCGCCCACGCTGGGCACGTCGATCTCCTCGTCCTCCTGGATCAGATCCGTGAGGGCGCAGCCGTAGCTCTGTTTGATCTCCTCGGCGGCCCAGGTGGGGGTGCGCAGCGCGAAGGCGATGTCGCTGGTGATCTGGTCACCCCCCACCGGCAGGACCGCCGTGTGGCGCAGGCTGCCCTGGGTGTACACGGCGATGTCCGAGGTGCCGCCGCCGATGTCCACCATGCACACCCCGAGCTCCCGCTCGTCGTCGGAGAGGACCGCCGCGCTGGAGGCCACCTGCTCCAGGACCACGTCGTTCACCTCCAGGTCGCAGCGCCGCACGCACTTGATGATGTTCTGCACCGCCGACACCGCCCCGGTGATCACGTGGATCTTGGCCTCCAGGCGCACCCCGGACATACCGATGGGCTCGCGGACACCCTCCTGGTTGTCGATGATGAACTCCTGGGGCAGCACATGGAGGATCTTCTGGTCCGTGGGCAGGGCGAAGGCCCGGCCGTTCTCCATGACCCGCTGGACGTCGGCCTCGTCCACCTCCTGGTTCTTGATGGCCACCACCCCCTGGGAGTTGTGCCCGCGGATGTGGCTGCCGGCGATGCCCGCCCAAACCGACTCGATGGTACAGCCGGCCATGAGCTCGGCCTCCTCCACCGCCGCCCGGATGGAGGCCACCGTGGACTCGATGTTGACCACCACCCCCTTGCGGAGCCCGCGGCTGGGGTGGCGCCCGATACCGATAATCTCCAGGCCGCCGTCCGCGGTGCGCGTGCCCACCACGGCACAGACCTTGGAGGTGCCGATATCGAGGCCGACGATCAGGTTGTTGTCCGTGTTCCTGGTCATTTCCACCCTATGTCACCCTTGGTTCGGGGGGTGTTTGGTCGCCGCCCGGTCCCCTTGCCCCGCCTCCGCCTCGGGGGCCACGGCCAGGCCGTCGGGGTACCGCAGATCGATCCGGCTGACGGTACGTTCCAGGAGCTCCCACTCCCGCTCCACCCGGAGGAAACGGTTCAGGCGTCGCTCCCAGTTCCTGCGCCCGAAGCGGAGGAGGACCCGGCCGTCCACCTCCGCCGACCAGGCCCCGCGGGCATCCACCCGGAGCCGGCTCACCCGGTGATCCTCCAGGCGGGCCCGGAGGGTCGCCAGGCGTTCCAGCAGGGCTCCCAGCCGGTCGCGGGGGCCGGCCAGCCGCGGCAGACCCGCCTCATCGTCGAGGTCCCGGGGCTTGAACACCGTCCCCTCCCGGCTCACCAGGAACCAGGGGCCGCCGTCGGACCACAGGGCCCGCGGGCTATGCTCCGCCACCCGCACCCGAAGGGTATCGGGCCACTGGCGCCCGATGCGCGCCGACCGTACCCAGGGGCGGGCCTCCAACTGCCGTTTCAGGCGCCTCAGGTCCACGGTGAAGAAGCCTCCTTGCAGCCGGTCGCCCAGCCAGCGGGCCAGGGCCTCCGGATCCGTGTGCCGCAGGTCGCCGCCAATGGCCACCTTGCGCACCGGGCTCTGGCGGTCGAGCCAGGCCCTGGCGTCGTCCAGCATCCCCGCCACCCAGACGGCGGCGGCCAGGGCCCCCGCCCCGAGGAACAGGTACCGCAGGCGCGGTATCGGAAGGCCCCTCCTCCCGCCTTCACGGCGCCGCTGCGGCAAGGATGCGCTCCACGAGGTCGTCGAAGCCGATCCCCGCGTGGGCGGCGGCCTTGGGCACCAGGCTGTGCTCGGTCATGCCGGGTACGGTGTTCACCTCGATCACCTGCACCCCGCAATCGCCCACCAGCATGTCCACCCGGCCCCAACCGTGGCAGCCCAGGGTGTCGAAGGCGTCCAGGGCCAGTCGCTGGCAGTGCTCCTCCACCTCGGCGCCGAGCCCGGTGGGGTGCAGGTACTGGGTCCCGGCGCCGTGCTCGTACTTGGCCGCGTAGTCGTAGAAGCCGCGCTCGACCTCGAGCCGCAGCACCGGCAGGGGCGCGCCGTCGAGGATCCCCACCGTCACCTCGGCGCCGTCCACCCAGGCCTCGGCGAAGACGGTATCGTCGTAGGCGGCCGCCGCCTCCCGCGCGGCCTCCAGCTCCTCGGTCCCCTCGGCGCGGGCCATGCCCAGGGAGCTGCCGCTGCAGGCGGGCTTGACCATCACCGGCCAGCCCAGGCGCGCGGGCACCGTCTCCAGGGGCTCCCGGCCCAGGTCCACCACCGGCGGAGTGGGCAACTCCGCCGCTTGCCAGACCCGCTTGGAGCGCAGCTTGTCCATGGCCAGGGCGGAGCCCAGCACCCCCGAGCCGGTGTAGGGCACGCCCATGGTCTCCAGGCAGCCCTGCACCACCCCGTCCTCCCCGAAGGGGCCGTGCAGGGCGATCCAGGCCCGCTCCGCGCCGACCTCCCGGAGGCGCTCCGGGAGGTCGCGCCCGGCATCGATGCGGGCCACCGGATACCCCTTGCGCTCCAGCGCGGCGGCCACCGCCTCGCCGCTGGCGAGGCTGATGGCGCGCTCGGCGCTGGGGCCGCCGTAGAGCACCGCCACCGGACCGCTCATGGCTCGCGCCCCACGATGCGCACCTCCGGCTCCAGGGTAACCCCGGCGTCCTCCGCCACCCGTTCCTGCACCAGCCGGATCAGGCCCTCGATGTCCGCCGCCGAGGCCTGGCCCCGGTTGACGATGAAGTTGGCGTGGCGCTCGGAGACCTCCGCCCCGCCCAGACGGGTGCCCTTCAGGCCCGCCGCCTCGATCAGGCGGGCGGCGTGGTCGCCGGGCGGGTTGCGGAACACCGAGCCCGCGTTGGCCAGGTTCACCGGCTGGGTGCGGCCGCGGTGATCCAGCAGCTCGTCGGTCCGCTCCCGGATGGCCTCCGGGTCGCCCGGCTCCAACCGGAGGTGAGCGGCCACGAACCACTCCCCCTCGGGCAGGCGGGAGTGGCGGTAGCTGAAGGCGAACTCCGCCGGATCCGCGGTGCGCACTGCACCCCGGCGGTCGATCACCTCCACCGCCGCCAGGATGTCGGCCAGCTCGGCGCCGTAGGCCCCGGCGTTCATGGCCAGGGCGCCACCGATGGCCCCCGGGATGCCCGCCAGGAACTCCGCCCCCGCCAGCCCCTGCTCGGCGCAGAACCGGGCCACCCGCGCGGAGCTGACCCCCGCCTCCGCGCGCACCCGGTCGTCCGCCAGGCGCTCCAGGGCCTTGGGCCCGCCGCGGGTGCAGATCACCGTCCCGCCCACGCCGCCGTCGCGCACCAGGAGGTTGGAGCCGTGCCCCACCCACAGCAGCGGCTCCACCGCCTCCCCGGAGGCCAGGAACGCCTGCAGCTCCTCCAGGGTACGGGGGGAGAACAGCCGCTCCGCCGCGCCGCCCACCCGCCAGGTAGTGCGCGGCGCCATGGGCACGTCGCGCCGGAGCCGGGAGCGCTGGGCGGGGGCGCTCACGGGCCCGCCTCCTCCCCGGGGCACAGCTCCCGGGCCAGGGCGCCGATGTCCCCGGCGCCGAGGGTCAGCACCACGTCGCCGGGCCGGGCGGTCTCGCCCAGGGCTTCCGCCATCCCCGACAGCGGGCCGACGAAACGGGCACGGGGATGGCCATGGCGCACCACCGCATCGTGGAGGTCCGGGCCCTCCGCCCCGGGAATGGGCTCCTCGCCGGCCGGATAGACCTCGGCGAGCAGGAGCTCGTCCGCCTCGCCAAAGGCCCCGCCGAACTCCTCCAGCAGATCCCGGGTTCGGGTGTAGCGGTGGGGCTGGAAGGCCACCACCAGGCGGCGTTCCGGCCAGGCCTCGCGCACCGCCGCCAGGGTGAGCCGCACCTCCTCGGGGTGGTGGCCGTAGTCGTCCACGTACAGGATGCCGTCGCGCTCGCCGCGCACCTCCGTGCGCCGCCCCACACCCGAAAAGCCCTCCAGCCCCCGGCGGATGGCCTCGGGGGCCACCCCCAGGCGGTCGGCCACGGCGATGGCGGCCAGGGCGTTGGCGATGTTGTGCCGCCCCGGCAGGTTGAGCGCCACCTCCACCAGCGGCGCCTCCTCGCCGTAACGCCAGCACTCGAAGGTCATGCGGCTCCCACGCGCGGCCACGTTGCGGGCCTGGTAATGGGCCTCCGAATCGTAGCCGTAGGTGACCCAGGGCTTGGTGAGCCGCGGCAGCATCTCCCGCACCCGCGGGTGGTCGCGGCACAGCACCGCCAGGCCGTAGAAGGGCACCTGCTGCAGGAACTGCAGGAAGGCGGCCTCCAGGCGCTCCGGGTCGCCGCCGTAGGTGTCCATGTGGTCCGGGTCCATGCCGGTGACCACCGCCATCTGGGGATGGAGGTAGAGGAAGGAGGCGTCGCTCTCGTCCGCCTCCGCCACCAGGTAGTCCCCCTCGCCGAGCATGCCGTTGCCGGTGATGCTGTTGAGGCGGCCGCCGATGACCATGGTGGGGTCCAGGCCGCCCTCGTGGAGCAGCGTGGCCACCAGCGAGGTGGTGGTGGTCTTACCGTGGGTGCCCGCCACCGCCACCCCGCGCTTGAAGCGCATTAGCTCGGCCAGCATCTCCGCGCGCGGGATCACCGGGATGGCGGCGTCCAGGGCGGCGGCCACCTCGGGGTTGGTGCGCTTCACCGCCGAGGAGGTGACCACCACGTCCACCCCCGCCACGTTCTCCGGGTCGTGGCCGATATGCACCCTGGCGCCCAGCTCCCGCAGGTGGGCCACCGTGGCCGACTCCTTGAGGTCCGAGCCGCTTACCGGGAAGCCCAGAGCCAGCAGCACCTCGGCGATGCCGCTCATCCCCGCGCCCCCGATCCCCACGAAATGGATCCGGTGGTGGCGCTCCGGCCCGGCCGGCCGCTCCGCCGCCTCAAAGGGCCTGTTATCCGGCATGTTCCCTTCCCTCCAGGCAGCTATCCGCCACCGCTTTGGCCGCCTCGGGGCGGGCGAGGCCACGGGCCGCCTCGCCCATGGCCGCCAGCGCCTCCCGATCGGCTAGCCGATTCCTCAACAGACCGATGACCTCCCGGCCCTCCCATTCCTCCTGGGTCAGGCACACCGCTGCGCCGCGGTCCACCAGGGCCTCCGCGTTCTTGCGCTGGTGATCGTCCACCGCGTGGGGGAAGGGCACCAGCACGGCGGGCACGCCGGCCGCCTCCAGCTCGGCCACCGTGGCCGCCCCGGCGCGGCAGAACACCAGGTCGCACCAGGCGTAGGCGGCGGCCATGTCCTCGATGAAGGGCGTGACCGTGGCCTCCAGCCCGGCGTCGGCATAGGCCCGCTCCACGGCCTCCCCCTCGTCCCGCCCGGCCTGGTGCCAGACGGTGACCGGCCGCTCCTCCGCCAGGCCGGCCAGGCACGGGGGCACCTCGCGGTTCAGGAAGCGTGCCCCCTGGCTGCCGCCGAACACCAGCACCCGCAAGGGGCCGCCGCGCTCGGCGTACCGCCTTGCCGGCTCCTCCAGGCCCAGCAGCTCCGTCCGCACCGGCGTGCCCACCCAGCGGGCCCGGGGACCCAGACGCTCGGCCGCCTCCGGGAACCCGGTCAGGATGCGGGTCGCCAGGCGGCGCAGCAAACGGATGGCGAGCCCGGGCACGGCGTTCTGCTCGTGCAGCACCAGGGGGCGCCGCGTCACCCAGGCCCCCAGGCCCGCCGGCGCGGCCACGTAGCCGCCCATGGCCAGCACCGCCGCCGGGCGCAGGCGCAGCAGGGTGCGCCCCGCCGCCGCCACGGCCCGGCCCAGGGCCCAGGGAAGCGCCGCCCAGCGCCGCCAACCGCTGCCCCGCAGGCCACGCATCTCCAGGCGGTGCAAGGGGTAGCCGGCGGCGGGAACGGCGCGGGCCTCCACCCCGGCGCCGGTCCCCACGAAATGGACCTCCACGCCCCGTCGGCTCAGCTCATCGGCCACCGCCAGGGCCGGGAAGACGTGGCCGCCGGTGCCGCCCGCGGCGATGACCACGCGCACCGGGCCCTGCCCCCTGCGGGCCTTCTCGGGCCGGAGGTCGCCGCGCGGCCCCGTCACGCCGCCGCCCCCGCCAGCTGCCGGGGAGCGGCCCGGCCGCCTCCCGTTCCCCGGCCCGGCCGGTGGAGATCAATGGAGGCCAGGATGCCGAGGGCGGCCAGGGTGGTCACCAGGCTGGAGCCGCCGTAGCTCATCAGCGGCAGGGTCAGCCCCTTGGTGGGGAGCAGGCCCAGATTGACCCCCATGTGGGCGAGCGCCTGGAAGCCCAGGAGGAAGGTGATCCCCTGGGCCACCAGGCGGCCGTAGGCATCCCCGGCCCGCTCGGCGATGACGAAGCCGCGCCGGACCACCACGCCATAGAGGACCAGCACCGCCAGCGTCCCTACCAGCCCCAGCTCTTCGCCCACCACGGCGAACATGAAATCGGTATGGGGCTCGGGGAGGTAGAACAGCTTCTGGATGCCGTCCCCCAGACCCACCCCGCCGTACTCGCCGCGCCCGAAGGCGATCAGGGACTGGCGCAGCTGGAACCCCGAATCCAGGGGATCGGCCCAGGGGTCCAGAAAGGCCACCACCCGCTGGTAGCGGTAGTCGCTGCCGAACACCGCCCAGGCAGCGAAGGGCAGGACGCCCAGGGCGGCCGCCAGCAGGTGGCGCAGGCGGATGCCGCCGAGGAAGCCCATCACCAGCCCCGTGCCCACCACCAGGGCGGCGGCGCCGAAGTCCGGCTCCAGCAGCAACAGGGCCGCCGACAGCCCCGCGATCACCAGGATGGGCAGGAGGCCGTGGACGAAGGTGCCGAGCTGCGCCTCCCCCTTGCGCACCAGATAGCTGCCCAGGTAGAGAATGAACGCCACCTTGAACGGCTCCGAGACCTGGACCCGGGCCACCCCCAGGTCCAGCCAACGGGCGGCCCCCGCCACCCGCTCCCCCACCCCGGGGATCAGCACCAGCACCAGGGCGATCAGCCCCGCCAGCAGCACGAAGGGGGCTAGGCGCCGCCACACCTCCGGCGGAGTCAGGGTGCAGGCGGCTCCCACCGCCAGGCCCAGCAGGATATAGACCAGCTGCCTGCCCACCACGTAAAAGGAGCTGCCCACCTGTTCCGTGGCCAGGGGCGCCGAGGCGGAATAGACCATCACCAGCCCCAGGCCGAGCAGGGCCGCCACCGCCCCCAGCAGGGGCGGGTCCGGGAGGACGCGCCGCCACTGGATATCAGCGGAAGGCATGGTTCTCCTCCAGGGCCGTCACCGCCCGCCGGAAGTCCTCCCCGCGGGCCGCGAAGCCGGGATACTGGTCGAAGCTGGTGCAGCCCGGCGAGAGCACCACCGTGTCCCCCGCCTCCGCCACCGCGGCGGCCCGGCACACGGCGGCGTGCAGGTCGCCGGCCTGGTGGACCGGGGTCGCCCCGTCGATGGCGGCGGCGATCTCCCCGGCGGCCTCGCCGATCAGCACCGCCTCCCGGCAGCGCTCCGCCAGCAGGGGGCGCAGGACCGTGAAATCCCCGCCCTTGTTGATGCCGCCGGCGATCCACACCCAGCGTCCCGGCAGCCCCTCCAGGGCGGAGGCCACGGCCCCCACGTTGGTGCCCTTGGAATCGTTCACATACCGCACTCCGCCCACGGTGGCCACCAGCTCCATGCGGTGGGGGAGCCCACGGAATCCCCGCATGGCGTCCGCCAGGGCCTCAGGCTCCAGGCCGGCGGCCCGTCCGGCGGCCAGGGCAGCCAGGGCGTTCTGGCGGTTGGGGATCCCCACCAGGGGCCACTCGGCCTCCGGCAGCACCGGCTCGGGGCCCTCCGGACCCCCCAGGGCCAGCCACGGGCCGTCCGCCCGCTCCACTCGCCCGGCCCCGCCGGCCGCCGGGGCGCCGGCGCCAAACCAGGCCCGCCGCACCTCCGCCGGCACCGCCTGCGCCCGCTCCCGCACCTCCGGATCGTCGGCGTTCAGCACCGCGGTGTCGCCCTCACCCATGTTGCGGAACAGGGCCAGCTTGGCGTCGAAGTACGCCACCTCGTCCGGATAACGGTCCAGGTGATCGGCGCTCAGGTTCAGCAGCACGGCCACTCCGGGCCGGAAGCGGTCCAGGCCCTCGGCCTGGAAGCTGGAGACCTCCAGCACGTAGGCGTCGGGAGCGGCACCGTCCAGGAGGTCCAGGGCAGGGGTCCCCAGGTTGCCGCCCACGCGCACCGAGCGGCCCGCCGCCTCGAACATGGCACCGACCAGGGTAGTCACGGTGCTCTTGCCGTTGGAGCCGGTGATGGCCACCACCGGGGCCCCGGCGTAGCGACCGAACAGCTCCACGTCGCCGATCACAGGCACCCCCGCCGCCCGGGCCCGCTGCAGGGCCGCCTCCGTCGGCGGGACGCCGGGGCTGGCCACCACCAGGTCCTGGGCCGCCAGAAGGTCGCCGTCGAGGCCGCCCAGGGACAGCCCCCCAGCCAAAACCTCGTTGCGGTCCAGACCCTCCAGCCCCGGGGGATCCTGACGGCTGTCGGTGAGCGCCACGCGAGCGCCCGCCGCCTGCAGGAAGCGCACGGCGCTCCGGCCCGTGCTGCCCGCCCCCACCACGGCCACGCGCCACCCGGCCAGGTCGGCGCGGGCGGCGGCGGGAATCCGGGGGGCTTCGGCGGTCATGACGATCTCGCGCTCCCTAGCGGATCTTCAGCGTGGACAAGGCCACCAGGACGAGGATCACCGTGATGATCCAGAACCGCACCACGATGCGCGGCTCCGGCCAGCCCTGCAGCTCAAAGTGGTGGTGCAACGGCGCCATGCGGAACACCCGCCGGCCGGTGAGCTTGTAGGAGGCCACCTGGATCATCACCGACAGGGTTTCCACCACGAAGATGCCGGCCATGATGACCAGCTCGATCTCCTGGCGGGCGACCACGGCCATCAGCCCCAGCGCGGCGCCCAGGGCCAGGGCCCCCACGTCGCCCATGAACACCTGGGCCGGGTAGGCGTTGAACCACAGAAAGCCCAGCCCGCCGCCGATCAGCGCCCCGCAGATCACCGCCATCTCCCCCGCGCCGTCCACATGGGGGATCTGCAGGTATTCGGCGAATCCCAGGTGGCCCGTGACGTAGGCGAAGATCCCCAGGCCGAAGGCGATCATCAGGGCCGGGAAGATGGCCAGCCCGTCCAGACCGTCGGTGAGGTTTACCGCGTTGGAGGTCCCCACCACCACGAGCACGGTTAGCGGGATGTAGACGATCCCCAGCGGGATCAGGGCGTCCTTGATGAAGGGCAGCGCCAGGGCCGTGTCCACGGGGGCGTCGGCCAGGCTGTACATGTACACGGCGGCCGCCGTGGCCACCAGGAGCTGCCCCCCCATCTTGTTGGCCGCCCCGATGCCCCGAGGGTCCTGCTTGGCCAGCTTGAGGTAGTCGTCCACCAGGCCGATCACCCCGTAGGCCGCGGTGGCCAGCAGCACCACCCACACATAGCGGTTGCTGAGGTCCGCCCACAGCAGCGTGGGCACCACCAGCGCCACCAGGATCAGGGTCCCTCCCATGGTGGGCGTTCCCGCCTTGGGCAGGTGGCTCTCGGGGCCTTCCTCCCGCACGGTCTGGCCGATGTTGTAGCGGCTCAGCCGCGCGATCATCCACGGCCCCACCAGGAAGGACAGGATCAGCGCCGTGAGCGTCGCCGCGATGGTGCGGAAGGTGATGAACTGGAACAGGGAGAAGCCGGGCAAGTCCCCCCATTGTTCGAATAGCAGGTGATACAGCACCTAGTCGTCTCCCCTAAGGCGGGCCACCAGCCTCTCCAGCCGCATGGTCCGCGACCCCTTTACCAGCACCCGGTCCCCGCTCGCCGCCTCGGTCTCCAGGATGTCCGCGGCCTCCTCCCAGTCGGCGACGCTCCGCGCGGCCGCGCCGAAGCCCCGGGCGGCCTCGCCGGCGAGGGCGCCGACCCCGATGAGCGCGTCCACGCCGAGGGCCCGGGCCTGCTCCCCCGCCCGGTGGTGGTGCTCGGCCCCGGAGGGTCCGAGCTCCCCCATGTCCCCCAGGACCAGCCAGGTACGGCCCGGGCCCTCGGCGAGCACCTCCAGGGCCGCCTCCAGGGAGGCGGGGTTGGCGTTGTACGTGTCGTCCAGGACGGTAAGGCCCGCCCGGCCCCGGCGCAAACGCAGCCGCCCTTCCACGGGGGCGACCGTTTCGAGGGCGCGGGCCACGTCCGCCGCAGAAATGCCCAGGGCGGCGGCCGCGGCGGCCGCCGCCAAGGCGTTGCGCGCGTTGTGGCGGCCCGGCAGGGGCAGGCGGGCCTCCGCCTCCCCATCGGGCAGCCGCAGCCACAGGCGCCCGCCATCGCCCTCCGGCGCCCATTCCCCCTGCACCTCCGCCGGGGCCTCCAGGCCGAAACGCAGCACCGGTCCGGGCGCCGCGCGGGCCCACTGCTCCCCGAAGGGGGAATCGGCGTTCAGAACCGCCACCCCCTCGCGACCCAGACCGTGCAGGAGACGGCCCTTCTCCTCCGCCACCCGCTCCAGGGACCCCAGGCCCTCCAGGTGTGCGGCGGCGGCGTTGGTGATGACCGCCACGTCCGGCCGGATCGCCGACGCCAAGCGGTCCATCTCCCCGGGCTGGTTGATGCCCGCCTCCACCACCGCGTAGCGGTGCTCCGGCCCCAGTCCGAACAGGGTCAGGGGCACGCCCACCGTGTTGTTCCAGTTGCCGGGGGTGGCGTGGCTCAGGCCCCCGGCGGCGCCCAGCACCGCCCCCAGCATCTCCTTGACCGTGGTCTTACCGCAGCTGCCGGTCACCGCCACCACCGAAGCCGGCAGACTGCGCCGCCAGCCGGCGGCCAGATCCAGCACCCCCTGGCCGGTGTCGGGCACCTCCACCCGGGGCAGATCACCGGCCGCCGCGCCCCGTTCCACCAGGGCCGCCGCGGCGCCCGCCTCGCGGGCCGCGTCGAGGTGGTCGTGGCCGTCGAAGCGCTCCCCGCGCAGGGCCACGAACAGGGCCCCGGGCCGGAGGCGACGGGTATCGGTATCCACTTCCGACACCACGGCCTCGCCGTGGCGGCGACCGCCGGTCCATTCCGCCACCTCAGCCAGATTCATCATGGCCCGCGGCCTCCCGGAAGCTCGCCAGCCAATGGCGGACCGCCTCTCGGTCGCTGAAGGGTATGCGGTGCCCGGCCAGCTCCTGCTCCCGCTCGTGGCCCTTGCCGGCGATCACCACCGCGTCTCCCGCGCCAGCCGCCTCCAGGGCGTGCTCGATGGCCGCCCCGCGGTCCGGGATCGCCACCGGCTCGCTCTCTCCCATTCCGGCCCGGATCGCCGCGATGATCCCCTCGGGGTCCTCGCCGCGCGGGTTGTCCGAGGTGAGCACCACCTCCTGGCAGAGGCGTGCCGCCACCGCGCCCATGGCCGGCCGCTTCTCCGTGTCCCGCTCCCCGCCGCACCCAAAGACGCACCACAGGGAGCCCTCCGTGAGCTCCCGGGCCCCCTCGAGGGTGCGCTCGAGGGCGTCGGCGGTATGGGCGTAATCCACCCAGATCCGGGCCCCGCGGGGCGTCGTACCCAGGTTCTCCATACGGCCGGGCACCGGGGGCGCGACCGAGAGGCGCCGCCCCACCTCGGCGGGCTCCAGCCCCAGGGCGAGGCCGGCGGCCACCGCCGCGAGCAGGTTGGACAGGTTCACCCGGCCTACCAAGGCAGAGCGCACCGCAACCTCGCCTCGGGGGGTGGCGGCCCGCAGGCGGATCCCCTCCGGGCCGCACTCCGCCTGCTCCATGCGCACGCCCCCCACCTCCAGGCCGTACCGCCAAAGGGGGACCCCGGGGGCCACCGCCGCGGCGAAGTCCCCACTCGCGGGGTCCTCGGCGTTGATCACGGCAAAGCTCAGCCCCGGACGCTCCAGCAGCCGCCGCTTGGCCGCCCGGTAGGCGCCCAGATCCCCGTGGTAGTCCAGGTGCTCCGGCGTCAGATTGGTCCAGACGGCCCCGGTCAGCGTGGTGCCGGCGAGCCGCTCCTGGTCGAGGGCGTGGGAACTGGCCTCCATGGCCACCCCCGTCACCCCCTCAGTACGCAGGTAGCCCAGGCGCTCCTGCAGGGTCACGGCATCCGGGGTGGTCTCCCCGGAGGGGTGCAGGGCGTCGGGCCGCCCCCAGCCGAGGGTGCCGATCACCGCCCCGTCGTCGAACAGGGCCGCCAGCAGCCAGGCCAGGGTGGTCTTGCCGTTGGTCCCAGTTACCCCCACCACCGGCAGGTCCCGGGACGGATGGTCCGCCAGGCGCGCCGCCGCCTCGCCCAGGAGCCGCCGGGCCCCGGGATGCACCGCCAGCGGCGCCTCCGGCGGCAGATCCACCGCGCGCTCCGCCACCACGCCCACCGCCCCGGCGGCGATGGCCTCGCCGATGTAGTCGTGGCCGTCGGCCGTCGTCCCCTGGAGGGCGAAGAACAGGGTGCCGGGGCGCACCGCGCGGCTGTCGGCGGCCACCGCCTCCACCGGGAGCCAGCCGGCGCCCTCGGCCACCGCCTCGGGGACCAGCTGTTCCCACCTCATGACGCGGACCCCGACGCGGCGGCGGGCTCCCCGGTCCCGCGGGCCTGCCGCAACGGGGGCGGCGGTCCGCCCCCTTCCTCGCTGGGCCGCGGCGGGACCTGCCGCAGGCGCAGCCCCTGGGCGATGATGCGGCGGAAAGCGGGGGCCGCCACCTTGCCGCCGTAGTGCTCGCCCTGGGGCTCATCCACCATCACCACGGCCACCAGGCTGGGGTTGCTCACGGGAGCGAAGCCGGCGAAGGCCGACAGGTATTTGTCCTCCGCGTAGCCGCCCTTTTCCGGCTTCTGCGCGGTGCCGGTCTTGCCCGCCACCCCGTACCCCTCCAGGGCGGCGCGCTTGCCCGTTCCCCCGGGGCCCACCACCAGGCTCAGCATCTCCGCCATTTCCTCCGCCGTTTCCCGGCCGAGGACCCGCTTGCCCGGAACCACCTCATCGGGTCCCACCCGCCGCAGGGTGAGCGGCAGGCGCACCCCGCCATTGGCCAGCACCGCGTAAGCGCGCGCCACCTGCAGGGCGCTGGCGGTCATGCCGTGGCCGAAGCCTATGGTGGCCCGCTCGAAGCGGTTCCACTGGTAGGGGGGACGCAGCACCCCGCTGGCCTCCCCCGGGAAGCCCGTACCGGGCCGCAGCCCGAAGCCGAAGCCCCGCAGGTGACCCCACAGCTGCTGGTTGTCCTGATCGAGGGCGATCTTGGCGGCGCAGATGTTGCTCGATTTCTGGATCACCTCCTGCACGGGGACCTCGCCCATGGGATGGGCATCGTGGATGGCGTGGCCTCCCACGCGCATCAGCCCGTTCTCGCAGAACACCTCGGTATCCGGCCGCACCTGCCCTTCCTCCAGGGCGGCGGCCACGGTGAACGGCTTGAGAATGGATCCCGGCTCCATCGCGTCGGTGATGGCCCGATTGCGGCGTTTCGCGGCCCCGCCCTGCCCGCCGCGGCGGTTGGGATTGTACGAGGGGACGTTGGCCAGCGCGAGCACCTCCCCGGTATGGGGGTCCACCACCACCGCCATGCCCGCCTTGGCTTCGTACCGGGCCACCGTCTCCTTGAGGGCCTGGTAGGTCACGTACTGGAGCCGGCTGTCCAGGCTGAGGCGCAGGTCGTCGCCCCGCCGCACCGGCTTCTCCACCCGCAGGGTGCGCATGTCCCGCCCCAGGGCGTCCCGCTCCACCAAGCGCCTGCCGGGGGTGCCGCTCAGGGTCCGGTCGTAGGCCAGCTCCACCCCCTCCAGGCCGATGCCGTCCACGCCGGCGAACCCTACCACATGGGCCGCCACCTCACCCGCCGGGTAGTAGCGGCGGTATTCCTGCACCGTACCGATGCCGTTGATGCCGAGGGCCTGCACGGCCTCGGCCACGCTGGGCGGCACCTGCCGCCGCAAATAGACGAAGGGGCTGCTCCGCTCCAGGCGCTCGCGCAGGGCCCGGGGCTCCATGTCCAGGGCCCGGGCCAGCCGCTCCAGGTCTCCCCGCCCCGTGGCCACCTCGGGCGGGGCCGCGTACACCGACTTCACTGGGGTGCTCACCGCCAGGGGGGCGCCGTTCCGATCCAGCACCGCGCCGCGGATAGCGGGCACCCGGACCTTGTGGAACGCCTGCTGCCGGGCCTTCTCCTGCAGGTCGGGGGCGCGCACCACCTGCACCCGGAGCAGCTGGACGGTGATGCCCAGAAACCCCATAAGCAGGAGGAAATATGCGAACCGTCCCCGCCAGGCGAGCTTCATGGCCGAAAGTCCCAGATCTCCCCGGGGTCGGGGGTGTGCATGTCATGCCGCTCGCGCGCCAGCTCCTCCACCCGGCTGCGGGCCCCGAGGGCGGCCCGCTCCAGCTGCAACCGTCCCCATTCCGTCTCCAGCGCCCGGACCCGGTCGCGGTGCTCCTGGATGGTGAGGTCCAGCTGCCGGGCCTCCTCCCGGACCCACACCACGGCCATCGCGTTCGCCAGCACTAGGGCCACAAGGACCGCCACGGCGCCCGCCCGCCTCACGCCGCCAGCCGCTCCGCCACCCGGGCGATGGCGCTCCGAGCGCGGGGATTGACCTCCCGCTCCTCGGGCCCGGGACGCAGGGGCTTGCCCACCGGCCGCAGGCGCGCCGCCTTGTCGCAGCGGCATACCGGAAAATCGGGGGGACAGACGCAGTCTCGGGCCTCCTCGCGGATGAACCGCTTCACCATGCGGTCCTCCAGGGAATGGAAGGCGATCACCACCAGCCTTCCGCCCGGCCGGAGCACCTCCACCGCCGCCTCGAGGAAGGCCTCCAGCTCCCCCAGCTCGTCGTTGACCGCCATCCGCACCGCTTGAAAGGTGCGGGTGGCCTTGTCCTTGCCCGGCTCGCCGCGCCCCGGAACCGCCGCACGGACCACCTCCGCGAGGTCCCCGGTGGTAGCAAGGCGCTCCCGGGCCGCCAGGATGGCGCGCGCCACCCGCCGGGCGTGGCGCTCCTCCCCGTACTCCCGCAGGACCCGCTCCAGCTCGCCGGGGTCCACCTCCCGCAGCCATTCGGCGGCGCTGGGGCCCGCCCCGGGGTCCATCCGCATGTCCAGCGGTCCTTCCTCGCGGAAGCTGAAACCCCGGGCGGCGTCGTCCAGCTGCGGCGAGGAAACCCCCAGATCGGCCAGGATCCCGTCCACGCCCTCGGTCCAGCCCGCCTCCGCCACGGCCGGGCCGATCCGGGAAAAGGGGTGACGGAGGATCCGGAAGCGGGGGTCGGACGCGAATTCGGCACGCCCATGGGCGACGGCCTCCGGATCCCGGTCCAGGGCCAGCAGCTCCCCGGTCTCGCCGAGCCTATCCAGGATCAGCCGCGCATGGCCGCCCCGCCCGTAGGTGGCGTCCACCAGACGGCGGTCCGGTCCCGGCCGGAGGGCGTCCACCGCCGCTTCCGCCAGGACCGGGAGATGTTGCCTCCCTTCCGCCGCCATCACCCAGTGCAGCCTCCATTCCCGGCCGGACCCGCTTACAGGCCCAGCTCCGCCAGGACCTCCATGGCACCTTCCATGGAATCCAGGCACTGCTGTTGCTGCTGGGACCACTGCTCCTGGTCCCAGATCTCGAACTTCTTGATCTGGCCGGCCACCACCACCTCGCGTTGCAGACCCGCGAAGCTCCGCAGGGTCTGCGGAACGAGGATGCGCCCCTGGCGGTCCAGCTCGCACTCCACCGCGTTGCCCACCAGAAAGCGCTCCAACTGGCGCACCTCCCGGCGCAGCATGGACATCTCCCCCAGGCGGGACTCGATGCTTTCCCATTCCGGAAAGGGGTAGGCGGCCAGGCAGCGGTCCGGGTCCACCGTTACCACGACCTGTCCGTGGCTGTTGGCCTCCAGCAGCTCTCTATACCGGGACGGAATGGACAAACGTCCTTTCTCGTCCATCGTATGCTCGAAGGCCCCACGGAACATTGTCCCACCGTACCCCACTGCATCCCACTTTGTCCCCCTTCAGCGAACTCTATTAAGGGCCTACCCCCCCGTCAAGGAAATTCCCCGGCCGCCCGGGATATCCGAATCCGCCATAAAACCAAACAAAAAAGCCCGCCATCAGGCGGGCTTGAGGACCTTCCGGTCTTTCCAGCAATGAATAGGAATCGAGGTGGGCCGATAAGCCGGGTTCTGTCCCCGCCGTCCAGAGGGCGACGGGTGGGAGCCATTCATCTGGGACGGCCGTTACCGACCGCCTCGAGCAGCCTACCCGGGAGCGACGCGGGCCACGCCCATGCTCCCCTATTCGGCCTTGCTCCGGGTGGGGTTTACCGTGCCGCCGCCGTTACCGACGACGCGGTGCGCTCTTACCGCACCCTTTCACCCTTACCCCGCCCCATGGGGGCGAGGCGGTTTGCTTTCTGTGGCACTTTCCCGGGGTTACCCCCGCCGGGCGTTACCCGGCACCCTGCCCTGTGGAGCCCGGACTTTCCTCCCGCCTTGTGGCGAGCGACTCCCTGGCCCACCCCGATCTGAGCGGTTGGGACGGACGGGCCGTCCTACTTGATGACCTTCAGATGGCCGGCGCGCTTGCCCTCCCGGCCGGTGTCGTTGGAGGTGTCCTCCGAGGCGCCCTCGGTGTCCGCGGCGGCCTCCTCGGATCCGTCCTCACTGTCCGCGCCCTCCTGGACAGGGAACAGCCAGGCCAGCACCGCCGCCTGCTGGTCGGGATCGAACACCTGGACCACCGCCGACCAGGGCACCGCGCAGTTGAAGGCGCGCCCCCCGAAGCGGGTGGACACCTCCACGCCCCATTCGTTGACCACCGGCACCTGGGTGGCCATGTTCAACGCCAGGGTGCAGCTGTCCCGGTCCAGGTACTCCGCGGGCAGGGCCGAGGCCTCTTCGCCCACTGAGGGAACCACGTGGACGAAGCACCGCCCCTGGCGCTCCAGGAGCGCTTCCACCATCAGACGTTTCATCTCGGCGATCTTGTCCGCCATCTCTCCCTCCGGCCGAAGTGCGCCCGCGCGCCCCTCCGTGGCCGGGGCGACGCAGCGGGCCTGGATATTGGGCTCACACCCTCGCTGGAAGTTCCGCGCGTCCCGCAGCAGGGGGCTCAGGCTTGATCGTCCCGGGCGCTCAGGGGCTGCTCCGCCTTGGGACTGCGGTGCATCAGGCTGTGCAGGGCCTGCCGCGGATCCTCCCCCTCGTACAGGACGCGGTAGACCTGCTCGGTGATGGGCATCTCCACGCCGAGCTCGCGGGCCTTGGCGTGCAGGGCGCGGGCGGCCCGCACCCCTTCGGCCCGGCGCCACAGGGTGGCGGGCACACGGTCCACCGCGGTGCCGCGGCCCAGGGTTTCGCCTAGCTGGTGGTTGCGGGAAAGGGGCCCGGTGCAGGTGAGCACCAGGTCCCCCAGCCCGGTGAGGCCGGCGAAGGTCTCGGCCTGACCGCCCCAGGCCACCCCCAGCCGGCTCATCTCCGCGAGCCCCCGGGTGATGAGGGCCGCGCGGGCGTTGTAGCCGAGGCCCATGCCGTCGGCGATGCCGGCGGCGATGGCGATGACGTTCTTGACCGCGCCCCCCAGCTCCACCCCCACCGGGTCGTCGCTGGTGTAGACCCGCACGGGGTCGCAGCGGAACCAGGCGGCCATGGCCTCGGCGCGGCCGAGATCGGGCTGGGCCACGGTGATGGCGGTGGGCAGGCCCCGCCCCACCTCGTCGGCGAAGCTGGGCCCCGAGAGGACGGCCCAGCCGGCGGTGCGCTCGCCAAACACCTCTGTCAGGACCTCGTGGGCCAGCTTGCCCGACCCCTCCTCCAGGCCCTTGGTGGCGCAGACCACCCAGGACCCGGAATCCGCATGGGCGGCCACGGCCGTTGCCACGTCACGCAGCACGGCGCTGGGGACCGCCAGCACGAGGCGCCGGCAGCCCGCCACCGACGCCATGTCGGCGGTGACCGTCACCTCCTCGGGGAAGGGGACCCCGGGCAGGTAGTCCCGGTTCTCCCGGGCCTCCTGCATGGCCGCCGCCCGCTCGGGGCTCCGGTCCCAGAGGAGGACCCGGAAGCCGCACCGGGCCAAGTGGATGGCCAGGGCGGTGCCCCAGGCGCCCGCCCCCAGGACGGCGGCCCGCTCCATGCTCAGTCCCCCCACACCAGCGCGGCGTACACCCAGCCCTTCTCGCCGTCGGCATGCTGGACGTGCACCCAATTGTCCCGCTTGCCGAGGTAGCGCAACAGGACGTGCTGCTCCGCCTGGAAGACGATGTCGTGGCTCGTGTCCGGCCCCTCGCGGACGTTCACCAGCCGCTTGGTCACCAGCACCGTGCGCCGATCGGACAGCAGGCGCTCGGCCACCCAAGCCACGTCGCCCTCGTAGTCCTCCACCCGGGCCCAGCCGTTCCGGGTCTCCAGGACCCGCACGGGATAGCCGTAGCTGACCACCCACTGCCGCGGGTGTTCCGTTCCGGGGCCGGCCCGCAGGTTCACCTTGCCCGCGTCGATGGACTTGTAGGGGGCGGCCCCGGCGGGATTGCCCGCCAACAGGGCGAGTCCCGCCAGGACCGCAACCGCACCGACGCGCCATCCGGCCACGATCAATGCTCCCCGGCTTCCCCCGCCTGCTGCTGACGGGACTGCTCGTAGAGGGCCTGGAAGTTCACCGGATCCAGGAGGAGCTGCTGGAACCCGCCGTGGGTCACCATATTGGAGATGGCCTCCCGGGCGTAGGGGAACAGGATGGTGGGGCAATTGATCCCCATGAGCTGCTCCAGCTGCTCATCGGGAACCCCCGACACCCGGAACAGCCCCGCCTGCTGCACCTCGGCGATAAAGACCGTCCGGTCCTCATGGGTGGAGCGCACGGTCACCGTGAGCACCGATTCCACATGGCCCTGGTCGCTAACCACCCTGCCCTGGGTCCCCAGCTCCACGTTCACCTGCGGCTGCCCCTGCCAGGTGAACACATCCGGCACGTTGGGGGATTCGAAGGAGACATCCTTGACGTACACCCGCTCCAAGGCGAATACAGGCTGTTCCCCCGAGGCGCCCTGCTCTTCACTCATACCCGCTCCCGTCGTCCGCGCGTGACCGTACCCACCGTTCCGGGCCCCAGGGAGGCCCGCTACTTTTCCGCGGCGGCCTCCGCCAGCAGGGGATCCAGCCCCCCCTTCTGGTCGAGGGCCTTCAGCTCGTCGAAACCGCCGATATGCTGGCCGTTGATGAAGATCTGCGGCACCGTGCGCCGTCCCCCCGAGCGCTCCAGCATGCGCGCGCGCTCCTCCGTATGGACGTCCACCAGGGTCTTCTCCGGCTCCACGCCCTTGGAGCGCAGGAGGGCATCGGCCATGCTGCAGTAGGGGCAGATCCGGGTGGCGTACATCTCGACTCGTGCCATGATCGTCCTTCCTCGGGGATCACTTCTCCAGCGGCATGCCGGCCTGCTGCCAGGCCATGGTGCCGCCGCTGAGGTTGTAGACGGACGTGAACCCGGCCTTGCGGAGGCGCAGCGCCGCGCTGGCCGAACGGTTGCCGGAGCGGCAGACCATCACCAGGGGCGTCTCGGACTGCTTGTAGCGCTCCAGCTCCGTAAGCCGGTCGGAGATCTGGCCCAGCGGCACATGCACCGCGTTGGGGATGTGCCCCTGCTGCCATTCCTGATCCTCGCGCACGTCCACCACCTGGGCGCCCTCCTGGTTGACCAGGCGGACCGCCTCGGCCGGGTCCACCGAGCGGATTCCGGTGAGCCACATGGTGATGGGGCCCTTGAACATGATCCCGGCCAGCACCACGAGGCCGGCCACCAGAAGCCAGTTGTCCTGCAGAAATTCTACCATTCATCCCTCCCCAGACCGGCGCGGGCTCACTGATCCCGCCGGGCGGCGGCCCGGTATTTGTACAGATCGTCCATGGAGCGGTTCCGGTCGCCGATGTAGGTGGGCACCACCGCCTCCACGGGCTGCGGGTCGATCCCGAAGATCTCCGGGAAGGGTCCGTCGCAGACGTTGTCCTCGCCCAGGCTCAGGAGCTGGTCCCGGGTCAGGGGCTTCCCCGGAACCCGCTCCAGGAAGGCGGCCTGCACCCAGGCCAGCCAGTCCGGCATGGACCACACGCGCCGGTTGACGCCCTCCAGCTCGGCGATGATGCGAATGATGTCGGCGAAGGCGTACTCATGGGGTCCGCACAGCTGGTAGGTCTCCCCGTGGGTGCGCGGGTCGCCGAGGGCCTTGGCGTAGGCCTCGGCCACATCCTCCACCCAGACCGGAGCGAAGCGGGTATCCCCCTTGGGCAGGGGGAACACCGCCGGCGTCCGCCGCAACAGCTTGGCGAAGCGGGTAAAGAAGCTGTCGCCCTCCCCGAAGATGATGCTCGGCTCGAAGATGGTGACGTCCAGGCCCTCGCCGCGGGTCATCTTGGGCCCGTTCAGCCAGGATTCCGGCAGCCCCTCGCTGCGCTCGCCGGCCTCCCGCATGATTCGGGCGCCCAGGCCCTTGGAGCGCTGGTATTGGCTGGGGGCCAGCGGGTCCGCCCCGTTGGCGCTCATGTGCAGGACCCGGCGGATGCCCGCCCGCTTGGCCGCCTTGACCACCATGCGGGGCAGCTCCACGTGGGCGGCGTGGAAATCGCCACGCCGCTCCGGCGGATAGTCCCGGCGTCCGGGCCGCTTCTCGGCGAGGATGCCCACCAGATTGATGACCGCGTCCACGTCCCGGAAATGCCGGTCCAGATCGGCCTGGCGCAGGGGGTTGCCCGCCACCACCTCCACGCCGGGCATGACCCGCATGTCCTGATGGCGGGCGATATCGCGGGTGACCACCCGGGCCTCATAGCCGTGTTTGTGGAGACGGTGGACCACGTGGCGGCCCACGAACCCACTGCCGCCCAGCACACAGACCCGCTTGATGCTCATCCGTTTCTCCCCAGGCTTTTATGCTTGAAACTGTGGTCGGGCCCCGTCCGTCAGCCTGGAGCCCTTCGGGAGGGCATAGGGGAAGCCCCGTCACCCGCGCGGAAACGGGGCCCTTTATCCCTTGCTTGAAGGGAGTTTATTCTCAAATGGGGCCTGCCTCCCGTCAAGGAGGCTCGGCGGCCGCCGCCCTCCCCCGCCATCCCACACAGCAGGAGCGGCAACCATGGTGATGGAATCGATCAATCCCGCCACCGGGGAAGTCCTGGAGGTCTTCGAGGAGCTCACCGACCAGCAGCTGGAAACGGCCCTGGAGGCCAGCCGGGAAGGCTTCTCCGCCTGGTCCGCCACCACCTTCTCCCAGCGCCGCAAGGTGCTGCAGGCGGCCGCCGCCCTGCTCCGCCAGAACACGGGGGAATACGCCGAGCTCATCAGCCGCGAGATGGGCAAGCCCGTCAAGGAAGCGCGGGGCGAAGTGGAGAAATGCGCCTGGGCGTGCGACTACTACGCGGAGCAGGGCGAGCGCTTCCTGGCCTCGGAGCCCATCGACACGGACGCCAGCCGCAGCTACGTGCGCTACGCCCCGCTGGGCCCGGTCCTGGCGGTGATGCCCTGGAACTTCCCCTTCTGGCAGGTGTTCCGCGCCGCCGCCCCCACCCTGATGGCGGGCAACGCCATGCTGCTCAAGCACGCCTCCAATGTCCCCGCCTGCGCCGCCGCCATCGAGGGGATCCTGGCGGAGGCCGGCCTGCCCCGGGGCACCTTCCAGAACCTGGCCATCGGCTCCGGCCGGGTGGAGGCGGTCATCAACGACCCGCGGGTCCGGGCCGTCACCCTCACCGGCAGCGAGGCGGCCGGTCGCAAGGTGGCCGCCACCGCCGGGGCGGCCATCAAGAAGACCGTCCTGGAGCTGGGCGGCTCCGATCCCTTCCTGGTGCTCGAGGACGCCGACCTGGACGAGGCGGCCCGGGTGGCGGCCACCGCCCGCACCATCAACAGCGGCCAGAGCTGCATTGCCGCCAAGCGTTTCATCGTCGCCGACCGGGTGGCCGACGACTTCCTGGAGCGCTTCCGGGCGCACTTGGAGGAACTCCGTCTCGGCAACCCCGCCGAACCGGAAACCCACATCGGTCCCCAGGCCCGGCACGACCTGCGCGACACTCTGCACCGCCAGGTCCGGGACAGCGTCAAGGCCGGGGCCGACCTGCTCATGGGCGGGGAGATGCCCCCCGGGAAGGGCTACTACTATCCGGTCACCCTCCTCGACGGGGTCACCGAGGGCATGCCCGTGGCCGATGAGGAGACCTTCGGCCCGGTGGCCCCGGTCTTTCGCGTGCCCGACGACGAGGCTGCGGTAGCCCTGGCCAACCGCAGCCGCTACGGCCTGGGCGGCGCCGTGTGGTCCGCGGACCGCGAGCGGGCGGAGGCCGTGGGCCAGCGGTTGGAGGTGGGCTGCGTGTTCGTCAACGGCATGGTGAAAAGCGACCCCCGCCTGCCCTTCGGCGGGATCAAGGCCTCCGGGTACGGCCGCGAGCTCGGCCAGCAGGGCATCCGCGAGTTCACCAACGTCCAGAGCGTCTGGATCGGCTAACTGCGCGGATCACCGCCAAGGACGCCAAGAAGACCCAAGACGAGAGGTTTTCTGTCTACTGCCTATTCGGTTTAGTTCGGGAATTGGTTAAAGCCCCACCCCAGGCCGTATTGGGAGGGACTAGGCCAGCCACCCTTTTGGCTAATCGCGGCTGATAGCCGCTCCCACAACCACAGCTTCTGAGCTAACCGGATCGCCGGTTTCTGTTTTCCTTGGCGTTCTTTGCGCACTTGGCGGTTTTCTCACTTTTTGCATCTTGACCAATTTGGTAGGTTTTTCCTTTCCACCTACCGCAGGAGCCCATCATGGCCGGCGAGGTGCTCACCGAAAACCGCCTCGGGGCCTGCTCCAGCCCCTACCTGCAGCAGCACGCCGACAACCCCGTGGCCTGGCAGCCCTGGGACGAGGCCGCCCTTCAGCTGGCGCGGGACCTGGAGCGGCCGATCCTGCTCTCCATCGGCTATTCCGCCTGTCATTGGTGCCACGTCATGGCCCATGAATCCTTCGAGGATCCCGACCTGGCCGAGCGCATGAACCGCCTGTTCGTTCCCATCAAGGTGGACCGGGAGGAGCGCCCCGACCTGGACCAGATCTACCAGCTCGCCCATCAGCTTATGAACCAACGCGGCGGTGGGTGGCCGCTTACCGCCTTCCTGACCCCCGACCAACGGCCCTTCTTCATCGCCACCTACTTCCCGCGGGAGGCCAAGTACGGCATGCCGGGCTTCGGGGAGGTGCTGGAGAAGGTGGCCGAATTCTATCGGGATAACGGCGAGGCCGTGGCCCAGAACGGTGACGCCGTGGTGGAGGGCCTGCGGAGCATCAGTCCCGCCGGGGCGGAGCCCCTCGATGGCCAGGCGGTGCAGCGGCTGCGGGGCGACCTGGACGGCGACTACGACCCCCAGCACGGCGGCTGGGGCGGGCACCCCAAGTTCCCCCACGCCGGGGAGGTGGTTTTCTGCCTGCGCCGGGAAGCCCTGGACGGCGACGTCCGGGCGGGAGGGATGGGCCGGCACAGCCTGCGGGCCATGGTGGACGGCGGCCTGTACGACCACCTGGGCGGCGGTTTCTTCCGCTACTGCGTGGACGCCGATTGGATCATTCCCCACTTCGAGAAGATGCTCTACGACAACGCGCAGCTCCTCGGCGTGCTGGCCGACGCCCACGCCGGCACCGGGGAACGGCGTTACGCCGAGGCCATCGGCGAGACGGTGGGCTGGCTGGAGCGGGAGATGCGCCATCCCGAGGGGGCCTTCTACGCCACCCTGGACGCCGACAGCGAGGGGGTGGAGGGGGCCTACTACCTCTGGTCCTACGGGGAGGTATCCGCGCTCCTTGGGGAGGCGGAGCTGGCGGTGGCCACCCGGGTCTACGGGCTGAGCCGGGCCGGCAACTTCGAGGGCAGCAACCACCTGAAGCGGATCCGCGAGCCGGAGGAGGCGGCGACGGAGCTGGGCATGGATGCCGAGCGGGCCCACCAGCTCCTGGCCACCGCCCGCGAGCGGCTGTTCACGGCCCGGCAGGACCGGACCTATCCCGGCCGGGACGAAAAGGTCCTCACCGCCTGGAACGGCCTGCTCATCGGCGGGCTCGCCCGGGCCGCCCGCGCCACCGGCGAGACCCGCTACGGCGCACTGGCCCGCGCCGCCGTGGACTTCATCCGCCAGCGGCTGTGGGACGGGGATCGCCTGCTCGCGGTGCACAAGGACGGCGTCTCGCACCAGCCCGGCTACCTGGAGGACCACGCCTTCCTGCTTAACGGTCTCCTGGAGCTGCTCCAGGAGGACTGGCGGGACGCCGACCTTGCCTTCGCCCGCGAGCTGGCCGACACCCTGCTGGAACGCTTCGAGGACTCCGGCGAAGGCGGCTTCTTCATGACCGCCCACGACCACGAGGCCCTGATCCATCGCCCCAAACCGGGCCTGGACCAGTCCCTGCCCTCCGGCAACGGCGCCGCGGCCCAGGGCCTGCTGGAGCTGGGCCACCTGCTCGGGGAGCCGCGCTACCTGGACGCCGCGGAGCGGGCCTTGCGCCTGTTCATGCCGGAGCTGAAGGCCCATCCGGGGGCCTACGTGGCGCTGATCACGGCCCTGGAGGACGCTGTCCAGCCGCCCACCCTGGCAACCCTCCGCGGTGGTGCAGCGGCCGCGGAATGGCAGCGTGCCGCCCGGACCGGCTATCATCCCCGCCGCCGCATCTACCGAATACCGGAGGATGCGGCGGACCTGCCGGAGGCGCTGGGCAACCGCACGCCCCGCGGCGAAGTGACTGCTTACCTCTGCCACGGCACCGAATGCTCGGCCCCCATCACCGACCGCCCGGCCTTCGAGGCGGCTCTGGCCGAGGGGCCGGAGCCAACGGGGGACTAACCGCTGAGGCGCCGAGGACGCGGAGACCAAACAATAACCGACCTGCGGCCCGTTTGGCCTCGTGCCGGGCTCCGCCCTGCCTCCTCACCGTCGTCCTCTGCGCCCTCCGCGTCTCTGCGGTACCATTCCCCGCCCACATTGCACCAAGACCTTACCGAGGAACGACCATGGCCAAGGCCCTGAAGGATTTCGTCACCGAAGCCCGCGGACGCATCCGTGAGATCGACCCGGACAGTGCCGAAGAGATCCTCGAGGATCGGGAGGAGGTCCTGATCCTCGACGTGCGGGAGCCGGACGAGTTCGCCATGGGCCACATCCCCGGTGCGGTCAACGTCCCCCGCGGCATCCTGGAATCCGCCGCCGACCCCGACTACAAGAACCCCCATCCCGTCCTGTGCCGGGCCCAGGAGCGCCCCATCCTGCTCTATTGCAAATCGGGAGGGCGCAGCGCCATGGCCACCGCCACCCTCCAGGAGATGGGCTTCGAGGAGGTCTACAACATCGCCGGCGGAGCGGCGGTGTGGATCGGGGACGACTGCTCGTGGGAGGGGGAGCTCAAGGAGGACGTCTGACCGGCCCCGGCAGCACCCCCATGCGGACCCGGTTCTTCCCCTCGGCCTTCGCCGCGTACAGGGCCCGGTCCGCCGCCGCCAGCAGGCACTCGCCGAGGGCCTCCTCCCTCCGGCCCAGGCCCGCGAGCTTACCCCCGGCCGTCCCGATGCTGACCGTCAGCACGGATCCGGGGGCCGCTTCGGGGCCGGGCAGGGCAGCCCGCATGAGCCGTTCGCGGAATTCCTCCGCCTTGGCGCGGGCCGTTTCGGGGGCCGTGTGGGAGAACAGGATCGCGAATTCCTCCCCACCCAGGCGGGCCGCGGTGTCCTCGCGGCGCACGAACCCCGCCAGGGTCTCTCCCACCGCCCGGAGAACCGCGTCTCCCGAAACGTGGCCCAGGCGGTCGTTGACCCGCTTGAAATCGTCCAGGTCCAGATAGGCGAGGCTGACGGGGTAGCCGTGCCGGCAGGAGCCGTCCACCGCGGCCCCCAGCCGCTCCCGGAAGCTGCGGCGATTGGGGAGGCCGGTCAGGTCGTCCCTGACGGCCGCGCGCTCCAGCCGCCGCAGGCGGCGCCCCTCGCTGGTGAGATCCACCACTCCCAGTAGGTCACCCTCCAGGCGGGGTATCGGCCCCCGATTACGCGTCACCCGGAACCAGCTGCCCCCCACCTCGCAATAGACAGGGCCAGCGGGAGTAGCGGCGTCCCCGGCCAGCAAGGGTCCGATCCAGGGCCCGATGGCGGGGTGGGCGCCCAGGGCCTCCAGCGGCCGCCCCAGCCAATGTTCCGGATGCAGGCCCCACCAATCCTGCAAGGCCTCACTGACCCAATGGATGGTCCGGCCCCGGTCCGTGAGCAGGCCGCCCGCCCCCAGCCCCTCCAGGATTCCCTCCAGGCAAGCCTCCGGTGGGCCGGCGTCCCGACAAGCGGGGCAGTCCCCGCACCCTGCGTTGCGCTCCTCTCCTGGCATTGGCTCATTCCCCCGGGGTGGTATCCTGCCCGCTGTCCCCATGGGTACAGGGGTCCGAGGGCCGCCTATCCGTCGCCTCCGGATCCTCGGGGTCTTCGGCCCCGTGAAGGCTGGGCCATAGGTCCCGCGGTTCCAGGCCGAGCGTCTCGGCGATGAGCCGCTCCGCCCGCGGATAGGGGCGCCGCAGCGCATGCTTCAGGGCGTCCGACCGATAGCCATGGGCAAAGCTCAGCCGCCGTAGCGACCATCCGGCCTTGTGCAAGGCAGCCACGATGTCCGCGGGGTCCCAGTCCATGCCGCTCCCATTTGGCAGCCCATAACGCAAAAACGGTAGAAACATACCAAAAACGGCACCACCAAACAAACCTATCCGACAGTCACCCCCAAGCAATGAGCCCACCCGCCCCCGAAACGCCTCAGGACCCTACCCATGCCCCCCTGTCCGGATTGGGCGAGCGCATCGCCGCCCTTGCGGACAGGGTTGGGGGCAAGCGGCGCCTCGCCGCCAAGGCAGGCGTTCGCGAGAGCCAGCTCTTCCGGTACATCCGGGGCGACAACATCCCCTCCCTGGCCACCGCGGCGGCCCTGGCGGATGCGGGAGACGTCTCCCTCGAATGGTTGGCCTACGGCACCCCTCGAAGCGGGGGCCCCGGCCCGGGGGGGATCCGCGACGGCAACGGGGCCTACACCTCGGAATCGGAATGGGTCGCCCCTTCCCGGTTCGGCGACGGCATCGCCCCCCTGCGCTTCCAACGGACCTGGCTGGAATCCCAGCACCTGGACCCGGAATCCCTGCTGCTCGCCGAGAGCCCGGACGACGCCATGGCCCCCACCCTCCAGCCCCGCGACCTCGTACTGGCCGACGCCCGGGCGACGCGCGTGGAGACCGCCGGGCTGTACCTCTTCCTGCTCGAGGGGATCGCCGTTCCCCGCCGCGCCGTCCCCCTGCCGGACGGCGCCCTGCGCGTGGGCTGCGACAACCCCGTCTATCCCGAGCTCACCATGCCCCGGGAGGATCGCTCCGGGCTCCGGGTCCTGGGCCGGATCGCCTGGGCCGGCCGCCGGTACTGACTCCCCCTCTTCACGGGACAACCCCCTGCCCCGGAAGCCGCACAAAAAAAGCCCGCCCCTGGCGGGGCGGGCCTTTTGGCTCGGGGGCGCCTCGGCCTAGAAGCTGCTGCCGAAGTTCTCCTCCATCCGGGCCTTGAACTCGTCGATGGTGAACGAGTGGTTCTGGGGGCCCTTGGACTCGATCTTGTAGGCCCCCATCGTGGCGGCGATGCGCCCCGTGGTCTCCCAGTCGAAGCCGTTGGTCAGGCCGAACAGCAGGCCCGCGCGGTAGGCGTCGCCGCAGCCGGTGGGGTCCTCGATGGAGTTCGGCTTGGCGGTGGGCACGTGGACCATGCCGTCCTGGGTGTAGATCTCGGAGCCCTCGCCGCCCTTGGTGACGATCAGGGTGGAGACACGCTTGGACAGGTCCTCGGCGGTATGGCCGGTCTTGTCCTGCACCATCTGCCACTCGTAATCGTTCACCGCCAGGATCTCAGCCTCGTCCACGCGCTCGAGCAGCTCGTCACCGGAGAACATGGGCAGGCCCTGGCCCGGGTCGAAGATGAACGGGATGCCCGCCTCCTTGAACTGCTTGGAGTGCTCGATCATGGCGTCCTTGCCGTCCGGGCTGACGATCCCCCATTCCACCTTCTCGGTGACATCGGCGATCTTCTGCTGGTGGGCCTCGCCCATGGCGCCCGGGTGGAAGGCGGTGATCTGGTTGTCGTCCTCGTCGGTGGTGATGAAGGCCTGGGCGGTGAAGTGCTCCGGGATCTCCTTCACGTACTTGCGGGAGATGCCGTGCTTGTCCATCCACTCGGCGTAGGGGCCGAAGTCGGTGCCCACCGCGCCCATGGCGATGGGGTCATCGCCCAGCAGCTTGAGGTTGAATGCGATGTTGCCGGCGGTGCCGCCGAACTCGCGGCGCATGCTCGGCACCAGGAAGGCCACGTTCAGGATGTGGACCTTGTCCGGCAGGATGTGGTTCTTGAACTTGTCGTGAAACACCAGGATGTTGTCGAACGCGAAGGATCCGGCGATCAGGGCGCTCATGGTTTACTCCTTCGTGGGGTTTTTCGGTAATCGGGCCGCAGGGGCCGGCTTGTTTAGCCGGCCGCCTTGCGCTCCCCGTTCCAGGCCAGGTCCAGCTCCTTGGCCGCGCGCACATCGTCCAGGCGCTTCACGGGGAGGGTATAGGGGGCGTTCTTGACCGTCTCCGGCTCCGACTCGGCCTCCTGCCGGACCTTGGCCAGCACGTCGGCGAAGTGGTCGAGGGTCTCCTTCGCCTCGGACTCGGTAGGCTCCACCAGGAAGCACTCGGGCACCGACAGCGGGAAGTAGGCCGTGGGCGCGTGAACCCCGTAGTCGAGCATGCGCTTGGCCACGTCCATGGCCGCCACGTGGGCCTCGGACTTGGCCAGGTCCTCCAGGGTGAGGATGAACTCGTGCATGGCCCGCCGCTCCGGGTACGCCACCTTGTAGTGGGGCCGCAGCTTCTCCATCAGATAGTTGGAGTTGAGCACCGCGTGCTCGGCGATGCGCTCCATGCCCTCGCGCCCCACCATGCGGATGTAGGCGTAGGCGCGCAGGAGGACCCCGATGTTGGCGGGGAAGGCGGTCATGCGGCCAATGGTCTGCGGGCGCTGCTGCTCGTACTCCAGGAAGTAGGAGCCGTCCTCGCCCTCGGCCACCAGCGGCACGGGGACAAAGGGGAGCAGGCGCTCGCTCACGCCCACCGGCCCCGCGCCCGGTCCCCCGCCGCCGTGCGGCGTGGAGAAGGTCTTGTGCAGGTTGAAGTGCATGACGTCGAAGCCCATCTCGCCGGGCCGTACCTTCCCCAGGATGGCGTTGAGGTTGGCGCCGTCGTAGTAGAGCAGGCCGCCGGCATCATGGACCTTGTCGGCGATCTCCTTGATGCCCCGCTCGAACAGGCCGAGCGTGGAGGGGTTGGTGATCATCAGCCCCGCGGTGCGCTCCGACAGGGCCTCCTCCAGGCTCTCCAGGTCGATGTCGCCGTCGGGCTTGGTGGCGATCTCCACGGTCTTGAAGCCGCCCATGGAGGCGGTGGCCGGGTTGGTGCCGTGGGCGGAGTCGGGGACGATGATCTCGTCGCGGTCGTGGTTGCCGTGGGCCTCGTGGTAGGCCCGGATCATGGCCACGCCGGCGTACTCGCCCTGGGCCCCCGCCGCCGGCGCCAGCGACACCGCGTGCATGCCGCAGATGTCGGCCAGCATCTCCTGCAGGTCGTAGAGCACGGAGAAGATGCCCTGGCTGAAGCGCGCCGGCGTCTCCGGATGGCGGTTCAGGAAGCCCGGCAGCATGGCGGCCTCGTTGGCGCCCCGCGGGTTGTACTTCATGGTGCACGACCCCAGGGGATAGAACTGGGTGTCGATGGAGAAGTTCTGCTGCGACAGCCGGGTGTAGTGGCGGACCACGTCCATCTCGCTGGCCTGCGGGAGGCCCAGCCCGGAGCCGCGGCGCTGGCCCTCCGGCAGGTCGTCCAGGGCCACCTCCCCGCGGGGCATCTGCGCCCGGTTGGTCCGCTCCTCGCGGCTATGCTCGAAGATCAGCATGGATGCTTCCTCGTCGGTAATCGGGCCCCTCAGGGGTTCGGGGCGCTCGTAGGCAGCGGATTGACCGCAGGGGCGCGGAGGAGGCTGAGGAAAACAGCGCCGGCCTCCTTGGGGCCCGATCTGGCGGCTGTGGGGAAGCTTTCCGCACCCGCCTCGATTGGGCCCGGGCAAACTTCCGCCTTCCTCTGCGCTCTCCGCGTCTCCGCGGTTCCTGCCCCTTGTTCTACAACACCGCCTTGAGGGCCTCGGCGAAGGCGTCCAGGTCGGCGTCGGTCTTGGTCTCGGTGGCGCACACCAGCAGGGTGTCGTCCAGGCCGTCGTACTCCCGGCCCAGGTCGAAGCCCGCCAGGATGCCGTGATCCTGCAGCGCCTCCACCACCTTGCCGGCCGGTTTGGGCAGGCGCAGGGCCGCCTCGTGGAAGAAGGGCCCGTCGAAGCGCTGCTCCACGCCGTCGATGGCGGTGAGCCTGTCCACCAGCTTGCGGGTGTTGGTGTGGCTTACCCCGGCCGCCTGCTTGAGACCCTCTTCCCCCACCAGACCCATGTAGATGGTGGCCGCGGTCATGGCCAGGCCCTGGTTGGTGCAGATGTTGGACTTGGCCTTGGCCCGGCGGATGTGCTGCTCGCGGGCCTGCAGGGTCAGGGCGAAGCCCTCCTTGCCATCGGTGTCCACCGTGCGCGCCACCAGTCGTCCGGGCATCTGCCGCACCAGCTTCTTGGTGGTGGCCATCAGGCCCAGATAGGGCCCGCCGCTGGACATGGGCAGTCCCAGGGGCTGGCCCTCGCCCACGGCGATGTCCGCCCCCCACTCGCCCGGGGGCGTCAGCAGGGCCAGGGACATGGGGTTGACCACCGCGATCACCAGGGCACCGCGCTCCTTGGCCCAGGAGGCCAGGGCCTCGGCGTCCTCCAGCCGGCCGAAGAAGTTGGGCTGCGGTACCACCAGGGCGGCGTGCTCGTTGGCCTCCCCGACAAGGGCGCCGGGGTCCACGACGCCGGTGGCCTCGTCATAGGGCACCGTCTCCAGGGTGATGCCCTGCGCCTCGCAGAAGCTGTGGGCCACCCGGCGGTAGGAGGGGTGCACGGTCTCGGGCACCAGCACCTTGTGGCTCTTGCCCTTGTGGGCACGCACCGCCATGAGGATGGCCTCGGCCAGGGCCGTGCCGCCGTCGTAGAGGCTGGCGTTGGCGGCCTCCAGGCCGGTGAGGCCCGCCACCATGGTCTGGAACTCGTAGATGGTCTGCAGGGTGCCCTGGCTGGCCTCCGCCTGGTACGGCGTGTAGGCGGAGTAGTACTCCCCGCGGGTGGCCAGCTCCCAGACCGCCGCGGGGATGTGGTGCTCGTAGGCCCCCGCGCCGACGAAGGTGCGCAGCCCCGCCTCGTCGCGGGCGGCCCGCTCGCGCATCAGGCGCATGAGCTCCATCTCGGAGAGCCCCTCGGGCACCTTCTCCAGAGGCTTGGCCCGGATGTTTTCGGGGATCTCCGCGAACAGCTCCTCCACGCTCGACACCCCGATGGTGTCGAGCATCTCGCGGACATCCGCCTCGGTGTGCGGAATGAAAGGCATGCGCTACTCCTCGGACTCGCACAGCTCCCGGTAGGCCTCGGGACCCATGAGCGCCTCCACCTCGCTCTGGTCGCTGGGCTTCATGCGGAAGATCCAGCCGCCGTCGAAGGGCTCCTCGTTGACCTTCTCCGGGCTATCCTCGAGGTCCTCGTTGGCGGCCACGATCTCGCCGGAGATGGGGGCGTAGATGTCGGAAGCGGCCTTCACGGACTCCGCCACCGCCACCTCGTCACCGGTGGCGACGGTGTTCCCGGTCTCGGGCAGCTCCACGAACACCACGTCGGAAAGCAGGTCCTGGGCGTAATCGGTGATCCCGATGGAGACCGTGCCGTCGCTCTCCTCCTTCACCCACTCGTGGCTCTTGGTGTAGCGGCGATCATCCCGGACATCCATGGCGTTCCCTCCTTGTACAGGGCTTGTTCGGCGGGGATTTGCAGTCAGATTTCGAAATTGGCCTGGCCGGCCTTCACGAACGGCGGCCGAACCAGCTTGGCGGGCAGCTCGCGGCTGCGCACCACCACCTTGGCCGCGCGGCCCGGCTCGGCGGCCGCCGCCGGGACCCGGACCAGGGCGATGCCGCGCTCCAGGGTGGGCGAGAAGGTACCGCTGGTGATCTCCCCCACCTCCTCGAGGCCGTCGAAGTGGACCTCCTGGTGGCTGCGCAGCACGCCCTTACCCTCCAGCACTAGGCCGATGAGCTTGCGCTGCGGGCCCTCGCTGCGCTGCCGCTCCAGGGCGGCGCGGCCGATGAAGTCGCGGTCCGCCGGCTCCCAGGCGACGGTCCAGGCCAGTCCCGCCTCCAGAGGGGTGGTCGTCTCGTCCATGTCGTTGCCATACAGGTTCAGACCCGCCTCCAGGCGCAGGGTATCCCGCGCTCCCAGGCCGGCCGGGCGGGCCCCCGCCTCCACCACGGCGTTCCAGAAAGCCACCGTGTCGTCGTCGGGCAGGGCGATCTCGTACCCCGATTCCCCGGTATAGCCGGTCTTGCCGACGAACAGCTCGCCCAGCTCGCTGTCCACCACCGCCGCCTGGAACCCCTTGAGGGCGTTCACCGACTCGGCCGCGGCGGTGCCCAGCAGGGGCGGCAGGATCTCCTCGGCGCGCGGGCCTTGCACGGCGAGCAGGGAGAGGTCGTGGCGCTCGGTGATCTCCACCCCGGGATAGGCCTCGTCCCGGCGGGCCCGGATCCAGTCGGTGTCGGTCTCCCGGCGGCTGGAGTTGACCACCATGCGGAACCAGTCCTCCCGCATGGCGTAGACGATGAGGTCGTCGATTACGCCGCCGTCGGCCGTGCACATGCAGGTGTACAGGGCCCGCCCTTCCCCATCGTCCAGCTTGGCCACATCGTTGGCCAGCAGCCTACGCAGGAAAGGCCGGGCCTCGTTCCCGGTGAGGTCCACCACCAGCATGTGGGAGACGTCGAAGATGCCGCAGGCCTGGCGCACCGCGTGGTGCTCCTCCACCTGCGAGCCGTAGTGCAGCGGCATATCCCAGTCCCCGAAGGGCACCATCTTGGCCCCGCTGGAGACATGGGTGTCATACAGTGGCGTTCTCAGCCCCATGGTCGCTTTCCCTTGTTGCTTCCGTCGGGCCGCCGGAGCACCGGCGGCGCGCCTAGCCCTGGACCTCTTCGGCGTGGTAGGAGCTCCGCACCAGCGGGCCGGCCTTGATCCAGGAGAAGCCCATCTCCCGGCCCGCCTCCTCCAGGGCGGCGAACCGGTCGGGATGGATGTATTCCTGCACGGGGAGCTTGTCCCGAGCCGGCCGCAGGTACTGGCCCAGGGCCAGCCGGGTCACGCCCACCTCGCGCAGGTCGCGCATGACGGCGAGCACCTCGGCCTCCGTCTCACCGAGGCCGAGCATGAGGCTGGACTTGGCCTCCACGCCCTCGATGGCCGCGGCGCGCTCCAGGACGTAGAGGGAGCGGGCGTAGTCGGAGCCCGGGCGGACCGGCTTGTAGAGCCGCGGCACGGTCTCCACGTTGTGGCCCCAGACGAGCGGGGCCTCCGGCGCGATGGTGGCCACCGCGGGGTCCACCACCTTGCGGAAATCGGGGGTGAGCAGCTCCACCCCCATCTCCGGCTTGTGCGCGCGCAAGGCCCGCACGGTGGCGGCGAACAGGCCGGCGCCGCCGTCGTCCAGGTCGTCGCGGTTCACCGAGGTGAGCACCACGTACGACAGATCCATCTGGGCCGCGGCGTCGGCCACCCGCTCCGCCTCCGAATAGTCGGCGGGCACGCCGGGCTTGCCGGTGGCCACCGAGCAGAAGCCGCAGGCGCGGGTGCAGGTCTCGCCGAGGATCATGAAGGTGGCGGTGCCGCGGCTCCAGCACTCACCGCGATTGGGGCAATTGCCCTCCTCGCAGATGGTCACCAGGCGGTTGCCGTGCACCGCCCGGGCCGTGGCCCCGTACTTGCTATCCCGGGCGTCGCCCAGGGCATATCGGATCCACGAGGGCATGCGCGAGGCATTGCCGCCGTGGAACTTGATCGGCTGCTGGTCCATCGTGGCTTCCTCCCGTGTCGCGGGATCGGCCGTCATCGCCCAATAAAAAAGGGGAGGACGGCACACCCGTGCCATCCTCCCCTCTGTACTGGAAACCTGAGAGTTCACTTCGCCGCAAAATCCCTGCCCATGCGAAGGGCGATCAGGGAGTTTGGAGCGAAGCTACCCCTTCGGTGCCCTGCCGGCGCCCCGCACGGGAGCCACGGCCAGGTCTCTCCAGAGCCCCATCCCCCGATGGTCCTTTTGCCTGAGAGCTTCCGGGAGGAGTTTCCCCTTCGGCGCCCCGCCTACGGCGGGGTCTCTCCCATCGGGATCGTCTGGGCCGCACAAATTTTCACTTCTTCTCGGCGAAAACATTGTATGGTGATTGGTGATGCTGTCAATGACCGACCCGGGCTTCACCCCGCCCGGGCGGGCCGGTCGGGAGGCCGGCCAATTCCCGGCAATGCCGCACCTTTTTCCGCAAATCCCCGCACTGGCGGGGGAAGCGCATTTGGTCATGCTTGAAGTTGGTGATAGGATACCGTGCAGTTCAAACCGAGCAGGCGACTTCTTGCTTCCTGACACCGCTTCGTGCTTTGCACACATCCCTGGCCGCCGACCGCTGGTCCCGCTCCAGGCTGCACCATCTTCCGAAGCCCGCGCCGGTGGATCCTCCGCCCCGCGCGGGCCGTCGTGCTTACCTCCGCACACCATCGCGAAGGCCGTTCGTGATTCGGCTCCCGCTCGCGCGCCCCGGGGTTCCGGGGCGCGCCGCACCCGTTACGCCCCTCGGGGCGACCACGCCCGGGCACTGCGCCAACCCGCCCTTCGCCCCTAGCGGCCGCCAGAATTCGCCAATATCCGTCTATCATCGAGGGAGGAGTTTCTCCTATGGGGATTCGAAACGAGAACACCGGGCTCGAGCATGAGCAGTACACCCCGGACTTCGCCGACTACTGGGACCACCTGGTCGGCTGGGAAAATCGTGAGGAGGGCGAAGGCGGCTTCTACGAGCGCCTGCTGGCGGCCTCCAACTGCGAGACCGTGGCCGATGTGGCCTGCGGTACCGGCTACCACGCCATCACCCTGGCCAAGAATGGCTTCAAGGTGACCGCCTCCGACGGCTCCGACAACATGGTCCGCAAGACCGAGGAGAACGCCAAGCAGGTGGGCGTGGACCTCGAGAGCACCAAGACCGTGGACTGGGTCAAGCTCTCCAAGGACCTCGGCGAGAACACCTTCGACGCCGTGCTCTGCCTCGGCAACTCCTTCACCCACCTGTTCGAGCACGAGGCCCGGCGGGACGCCCTGGAGGAGATGTTCAAGGTGGTGAAGCCCGGCGGCATGGTCGTCATCGACCACCGCAACTACGACTCCATGCTGGAGCACGGCTACAGCTCGAAGCACAACTACTACTACTCCGGCAAGGGCGTGGATGCCTACCCCGCGGAGCTGAACCGCTACCTGGCCCGTTTCGAGTACGTATTCCCGGACGGCGCCAAGTTCCAGCTCAAGATGTACCCGCTGCGGCAGGACTACGTCTCCCACCTGCTGGAAGACGCGGGCTTCATCAACGTAGTCCGTTACGGCGACTTCGAGAAGCCGTACGACCGCGACGAGGTGGACTTCATCCAGCAGGTGGCCTACAAGCCTCGCGGCTGATCCGGGTCACCCCGCCCCGTCCCGCCGGGGTATGTATCCCGGCATGAACGGGCGAGGCGGGCGGCGAGTTTCCTGTAGCACCGCGCGCCGGAGGGCTCCGGCGCGCCCCAAAGATTTCATCAACCCTCAACTTTTTGCAACACGAGGAGCATTTCGGGTATGGCACGCGAATATCTCTTCTCCTCCGAATCGGTTGGAGAAGGCCATCCTGACAAGGTGGCCGACAACGTCTCGGACGCCATTCTGGACGCCCTGCTTGAGCAGGACCCCATGTCCCGTGTGGCCTGCGAGACCATGGTGAACACCGGCATGGCCATCATCTCCGGTGAGATCACCAGCGGCGCCAACGTCGATTACACCGACGTGGTCCGCAAGACCATCACCGACATCGGCTACAACAGCAGCGACATGGGCTTCGACGGCAACACCTGCGCCGTGCTCATCGGCCTGGACAAGCAGTCCCAGGACATCGCTCAGGGCGTGGACGAAGGCACCGGCCTCGACCTCGACCAGGGCGCCGGTGACCAGGGCCTGATGTTCGGTTTCGCTACCAACGAGACCGAAGACCTCATGCCCATGCCCATCCAGTACGCCCACAAGCTGACCGAGCAGCAGAAGGTGCTGCGCAACAACGGCAAGCTTCCCTGGCTGCGTCCTGACGTGAAGTCCCAGGTGTCCGTGCGCTACGAGGGCAACACCCCCAAGGCCATCGACGCCGTGGTGATCTCCACCCAGCACGACGAGAGCGTCAGCCACGATGACCTCAAGGAGGCCATCCAGGAAGAGGTGATCAAACCGATCATCCCCTCCTCCATGCTCTCCGACGACACCAAGTACTTCATCAACCCGACCGGCCGGTTCGTGATCGGCGGCCCCGTGGGCGACTGCGGCCTCACCGGCCGGAAGATCATCGTCGACACCTACGGCGGCATGGGCCGTCACGGCGGCGGCGCCTTCTCCGGTAAGGATCCCACGAAGGTGGACCGCTCCGCCGCCTACGCCGCCCGCTACGTGGCCAAGAACGTGGTGGCGGCCGGCCTCGCCGACATGTGCGAGGTGCAGGTGGCCTACGCCATCGGCATCGCCAACCCGGTTTCCGTCCACGTCGAGACCTTCGGCACCGCCAAGATCGACGAGGAGAAGATCGAGCAGCTGATCCGGAAGCATTTCGATCTGCGGCCGAAGGGCATCGTGCAGATGCTCGACCTGCTGCGGCCGATCTACAAGAAGACCGCCTCCAACGGCCACTTCGGCCGGCCGGAGCCGGAATTCGGCTGGGAGAAGACCGACAAGGCCGAGGGCCTCAAGGCCGACGCCGGGCTTTAAGCTTCGCGGACGCCGCGGTCGCCCCGGCTGGCCCGGTCTAGCCGGGGCTTTCTAACAGTTTGTCTTTTTGCTTCGCGAATTACGGCAACGGTTCCGTTTCGCGATATGAAGGAGCTTTAGAGAATGGCTGAAGATTACAAGGTAGCCGATATCGGCCTGGCCGGTATGGGCCGGAAGCAGATCAAGATCGCCGAGACCGAGATGCCCGGTCTCATGAAGCTGCGCGAAGAGTGGGGCTCCAAGCAGCCCCTGCAGGGTGCCCGGATCGCCGGCTGCATCCACATGACCGTGCAGACCGCCGTGCTCATCGAGACCCTGCAGCACCTGGGCGCCGAAGTGCGCTGGAGCTCCTGCAACATCTTCTCCACGCAGGACGACGCCGCCGCGGCCATCGCCGCCGAGAACACCCCGGTGTTCGCCTGGAAGGGCGAGACCGAGGAAGAGTACGAGTGGTGCATCGAGCAGACCATCCACGGCCCGGACGGTTGGACCCCCAACATGATCCTGGACGACGGCGGCGACCTCACCGCCATGGTCTACGAGAAGTATCCCGAGCTTCTCGAGCAGATCGGCGGCGTCACCGAGGAGACCACCACCGGTGTCCACCGCCTGTACCACATGGAGAAGCAGGGTCAGCTCAAGACCCCGACCATCAACGTCAACGACTCGGTGACCAAGTCCAAGTTCGACAACCTGTACGGTTGCCGCGAGTCGCTGCTGGACGGCCTCAAGCGCGCCACCGACGTGATGGTGGCCGGCAAGTACGCCGTGGTGGCCGGTTACGGCGACGTCGGCAAGGGCTCCGCGCAGTCCCTGAAGGCCATGGGCGCGCGCGTGGCGGTCACCGAGATCGACCCCATCTGCGCCCTGCAGGCCCAGATGGAGGGCTTCGAGGTGCGCACCATGGACGAGGTGGCCCCCGAGGCCGACATCTTCGTCACCGCCACCGGCAACAAGGACGTGATCACCCGCGCCCACATGGACCAGATGAAGGACAACGCCATCGTGTCCAACATCGGCCACTTCGATAACGAGATCGATGTGGCGGGCCTGTCCAACCTCGAGTGGGACGAGATCAAGCCGCAGGTGGACCACGTCATCTGGCCCGACGGCAAGCGCATCATCCTGCTGTCCAAGGGCCGTCTGATGAACCTGGGCAACGCCACCGGCCATCCCAGCTTCGTCATGTCCAACAGCTTCTCGGACCAGGTTCTCGCCCAGATCGAGCTGTTCACCAAGGGTGACCAGTACGAGAACAAGGTCTACGTGCTGCCCAAGCACCTCGACGAGGAGGTGGCCCGGGTCCACGTGGAGGGTCTCGGCGGCCATCTGACCGAGATGACCAAGGACCAGTCCGACTACCTCGGCACCCCGGTCGAGGGGCCGTACAAGCCGGAGCATTACCGCTACTAATCGGCGCGGTAGGCATCGGTAGGAGGAGGTCCGCCCTCCTCCCGAATGGGGTTCGTCCCCATTCGTAGGCCGTCCCGCCGGGGCGGCCCACCAATGGGGATTTTTCGAAAGCGGCGAGGCCGCCAGGCATCTACCGCGAAGCGAGGATACGAATATGGGTTTCAAACGGGAAAATTACGAATTTTCCTTCGAGTTTTTCCCGCCCAAGAATGACGAGGGCGAGAAGCGGCTCCAGGAAGCGGTCCACGAGCTCAAGCCGCTGAATCCGGCCTATTGCTCGGTGACCTTCGGCGCCGGCGGATCCACCCGGGAGCGCACGTTCGACACGGTGGACTGGATCCAGAAGGAGGCCGGGCTTGAGGCCGTCCCTCACCTGTCCTGCATCGGCTCGCGCAAGGAGGACATCCGCGAGATCCTGCAGCGCTACCAGGACTCCGGAGTTAAGCGGGTCATCGCTTTGCGCGGCGACATCCCCGAGGACGAGGAGGCCTTCAAGGAGGGCGGCTTCCGCTACGCCAACGAACTGGTGGAATTCATCAAGAGCGACTTCCCCTCCTTCGAGGTGGTGGTGGGCGCCTACCCCGAGTTCCACCCGGAGGCTCCCGACCCGGTCACGGACATGGAGAACTTCGTCCGTAAGGTAAAGGCGGGCGCCGACGTGGCCACCACCCAGTACTTCTTCACTAACCTGTCCTACTACAAGTTCGTGGACGATGTGCAGAAGATGGGCGTGGACATCCCCATCAAGGTGGGGCTGATGCCTATCACCAACTTCAAGCAGATCGACCGGTTCTCCCAGATGTGCGGCGCCGACATCCCGGCATGGATCCGCAAGCGCATGGAGCACTTCGGCGACGACACCGAATCGCAGAAGGAGCTGGGGATCGACATCGCCACCCGGCAGGCCGAGGATCTGCTCGCCCAGGGCATCCCCGGCATCCACTTCTACACTCTGAACAAGGCCGAGGCCACCAAGCGCATCTGGCAGAACTTGGGGCTGTGAGGAGCGAGGCGTGAGGGGTGAGGCGTAACCGCTTCTCACCCCCCGCATCGGTTTTCTCCTCACTCCTTACTCCTCACACCTCAACGATTACTAGAGGAGCCTCTGATGAGCCGTTTCATGGACCGACTCAAAGAGCGCGTGCTGATCCTGGACGGCGGGATGGGCACCGCTTTGATGGAATACGACCTGGACCTCGAGAAAGACTTCCTGGGTCTGGAAAACTGCTCGGAGATCCTTTGTGACTCCCGGCCCGACGTGGTTAAGGACATTCACCGTTCCTTCTACGAGGCCGGCTCCGACGCGGTGGAGACCAACACCTTCGGCTCCAACAAGCTGGTGCTCGCCGAATTCGACCTCACCGAGCGCACCCGCGAGCTGAACCGCATCGCCACCGAGCAGGCGCGCGAGGTGGCCGATGAGTTCGCCACCGACGACTGGCCGCGCTTCGTGGTGGGCTCCATGGGCCCGGGCACCAAACTGCCCAGCCTGGCCCATATCGACTACGACACCCTGGAAGACTCCTACGCGGAGCAGGCCCGGGGCCTGATCGACGGCGGCGTGGACGTGTTCCTGACCGAGACCTCCCAGGACCCGCTGCAGATCAAGGCCGCCATCAACGGCATCCGCCTGGCCCAGCGCGAGGCCGGCGTGGACCTGCCCATCATCTCCCAGGTGACCATCGAGACCGTGGGCACCATGCTGGTGGGCACCGAGATCCAGGCGGCGGCCACCATCCTGGACGCCATGGACGTGGACATGATGGGCATGAACTGCGCCACCGGCCCCGCGGAGATGTCCGAGCACGTCAAGTGGCTCGGCGAGAACTGGCCCAAGCCCTTCTCCGTGCTGCCCAACGCCGGCCTGCCCATGCTGGTGGACGGCAAGACCACCTATCCCCTGCAGCCCGCGGAGATGGCCGACTGGGTGGCCCGCTTCGTCGAAGAGGACGGCGTCAACCTGATCGGCGGCTGCTGCGGCACCACGCCGGAGCACATGAAGGCGCTGCGCGACAAGATCGGCTTCCAGGCGCCCAAGGACCGCGGCGACGTCAAGCTGGAGCCCGCCCTGGCCTCGCTGTACAACCAGGTGCCCTTCCGCCAGGAGAACGCGGTAATGGCCATCGGCGAGCGCACCAACGCCAACGGCTCCAAGCGGTTCCGCGAGCTCCTCAATGAGGAGGACTGGAACGGCATCACCCGCGTCGCCAAGGACCAGGTCAAGGAAGGCTCCCACACCCTGGACGTGTGCACCGCCTACGTGGGCCGCGACGAGGTCCGCGACATGACCGAGGTGATCTCCCGCTTCCGCGGCGACGTCACCATCCCGCTGGTGATCGACTCCACCGAGACCCCGGTCATCGAGACCGCCCTGAAGCTCTACGGCGGCAAGGCGCTGATCAACTCCATCAACTTCGAGGAAGGTGAGGAGAAGGCCGCCACCGTGCTTGGCTATGCCAAGAAGTACGGTGCCGGGGTGATCGCCCTGACCATCGACGAAGACGGCATGGCCAAGGAAGTCGACGACAAGATGCGGATCGCCCGCCGTCTTTACGACTTCGCGGTAAACCAGCACGGCCTGCCGGCCCACGACCTGATGTACGACCCGCTGACCTTCACGGTCTGCACGGGTAACGAGGAAGACCGCAAGCACGCCATCAACACCCTGGACGCCATCGAGGCCATCGCCAACGAGATGCCCGAAGTCCAGATCGTGCTGGGCCTGTCCAACATCTCCTTCGGCCTGAAGCCGGCGGCGCGCCAGGTGCTGAACTCGGTGATGCTGCACCACGCCCAGCGCCGCGGCCTCACCGCCGCGATCATGCACTCCTCCGCGATCCTGCCCAAGCACAAGATCGACGAGGAGGAGTACAAGGTCGCCGAGGACCTGCTGTTCGACCGCCGCGAGGAAGGCTACGACCCGCTCCACAAGTTCATCGAGCTGTTCAAGGACAAGGAGGCCAAGGGCGGGCCGGAGAAGAAGAAGCCGGAGACCATCGAGGAGGTGCTCAAGGAGCGCATCGTCGACGGCGACCGCGACGGCATCGAGGAAGATCTCGACAAGGCCATGGAGAAGTACGAGCCGCTGGAGATCGTCAACCAGCACCTGCTCGGCGGCATGAAGGTGGTGGGCGAGCTGTTCGGCGCCGGCGAGATGCAACTGCCCTTCGTGCTCCAGGCCGCCGAAACCATGAAGGCCGCGGTGGCCCACCTCGAGCAGTTCATGGAGAAGAAGGAAGGCGAGGAGAAGGGCACCATGGTCCTGGCCACGGTGAAGGGCGACGTCCACGACATCGGCAAGAACCTCGTGGATATCATCCTCACCAACAACGGCTACAACGTGGTCAACATCGGCATCAAGCAGCCCTGCGAGGCCATCATCGAGGCCGCCGAGGAGAACAACGCCGACGTCATCGGCATGTCCGGTCTGCTGGTGAAGTCCACGGTGATCATGAAGGACAACCTCGAGGAGATGCGCGGCCGGGACATCAAGACCCCGGTGCTCCTGGGTGGCGCCGCCCTGACCCGCAACTTCGTGGAACAGGACTGCTCCGAGGCCTACGGCGACGGTGTGGTGGAGTACGCCAAGGACGCCTTCGCCGGGCTCCAGCTCATGGACCGCCTCACCGGCAACGCCCAGCCGGAGCAGGAAGAGGCCGAGTAACCGGCGGCTCCTGACCCGCAGTCAGGGGGCCGCCGGGCGCGGCCCCTTTTTTAGGCGTAAAACCCGACAGATTTACCCGGTTTTAACGGCCCCGCTACGCGGCTTTTGCCATTTTCCCGCCGACCTGATAGTGATTTAAGGTTGGACGAAAGGCGTGTACGCGGCGCCCAGCATAGGTAAGACCATGACCGAACAAGTGATCCGTTCCGACGTCGCCACCGATAACCCCGTTCCCACCCCGCCCTTCTGGGGCACCCGCGTGCTCGAGCACATCCCGGTGCGCGCCCTGGTGCCCTACATCAACAAGACCATGCTCTACCAGTTCCAGTGGGGCTTCAAAAAGGCGGGGCGCAAGAAGGACGAGTACTGGCAGTGGGCCAAGCAGGAGGTGGACCCCATCTTCAACGACATGCTGGCCCGGGTGGAGCGGGAGCAGATCCAGACCCCCCAGGCGGTCTACGGCTATTTCCCCTGCCAGAGCGAGGGCAACGACATCGTCCTTTACACGGACCCCGACGGGAGCGAGGAGCTGCAGCGCTTCACCCTCCCGCGTCAGGACGGCAAGAAGAACCTCTGCATCGCCGACTTCTTCCGCTCCAAGGAATCCGGGGAGATGGACGTGATCGGCCTGCAGGTGGTCACGGTGGGTCAGCACGCCTCCGACGTGGCCCGCGAGTGGTTCAACGAGGACCGCTACACCGACTACCTGTACCTGCACGGCCTCAACGTGGAGACCACCGAGGCCCTGGCGGAGTGGGTGCACAAGCAGATTCGCGCCGATCTGGGCTTCGCCGGTGAGGACGACCGCGACCCGCAGGCGCTGATCAAGCAGGGCTACCGGGGCTCCCGCTATTCCTTCGGCTACCCGGCCTGCCCCAACCTGGAGGACCAGCGGCCCCTGCTGCAGATCCTGCAGGCGGACCGCCTGGGCATCACCATGGCGGACGAGCAGCAGATGCACCCCGAGGAATCCACCTCCGCCATCGTCTGCCACCACCCAGAGGCCAAGTATTTCAGTGTCTGACGGCCGGAGCGGGTAAGTGGCATCCCAGTCTTCCCACGGGGCGGACCGCATCGCCCTCGCCTGGACCGGCGCCTCCGGCGCCGCCTACGGGCTGCGCCTCCTGGAGCAGCTCCTGGCCGCTGGCGTGCGAGTGGAGCTGATCGTCTCCAAGGCGGCCCAGGTGGTGCTGGGCCAGGAGACGGACCTGGACCTGCCCGCCCAGCCCGAGGCCATGCGCGAAGCGCTGGTGACCCACCTGGGATGCGGATCGAACACCCTGCGGGTGTACGGCCGCGAGCAGTGGACGGCGCCGGTGGCCTCGGGCTCCAACGCCCCCCGGGCCATGGTGGTGTGCCCCTGCACCTCGGGCACCGTAGCCGCCATCGCCAACGGCACCAGTGATAACCTGATCGAGCGGGCCGCGGACGTCACCATCAAGGAGCGCCGGCAGCTCGTGCTGGTGCACCGGGAGACCCCGCTGTCCCTCATCCACCTGGAGAACATGACCCGGCTGGCGCGAATGGGGGTGACCATCCTGCCCGCCAACCCGGGCTTCTACCACCGGCCTGCCACCGTGGAGGAGCTGGTGGATTTCGTGGTGGCGCGGGTTCTGGACCACCTGGAGGTGGACCACGAACTGGTCCCGCGCTGGGCCGCCGACGAGGAACGCCGTGAAGCCGACTAACGTCCTCCGCACCCTGCACCGCATCACTCAGGAGGTGGGCCGCGCCCCCAACCTCCAGCAGGCGCTGGCCATCCTGGTGTCCGGCCTGCGCCGTGCCATGAGCACGGAGGTGTGCACCGTCTACCTCTCCGACCCGGAGGTGGAGGGCGGCTGGGTGCTGCGGGCCACCGACGGCCTCAATCCGGAGTCGGTGGGCCGGGTGCGCCTGGGCCCCGGGGAGGGGCTGGTCGGGCTGGTGGCCCGCGAGGAGGAGCCGGTGAACCTGGACAACGCCGGCCAGCACCCCCTGTTCCGCTACTTCCCCGAAACGGGGGAGGAGCGCTTCCCGGCCTTCCTCGGGGTACCCATCCTGCACCGCGGCGAGGTGCTCGGCGTCATCTCCGTCCAGGGGACCAAGTCGGAGCGCTTCGACGAGGAGCACGCCACGCTCCTGTTCACCGCCGCGGCGCAGCTGGGCGGGGTGATCGCCCACGCCCAGGTCCTGGAGCGCCTGGGGATCCGCTCCACCGCCCCCACGGAGGGCGGCGAGCAGGAAGGGACGCCCCGTGTCGAGGCCTTCCTGGCCGGACAGGGGGGCGCGCAGGGCATCACCATCGGCACCGCCTGGGCGGTGTACCCGCCGGCGGACCTGTCCGCCATCGCCGACCGCCCCTGCGAGGACCCCGAGAGCGACAAGCGCGAGTTCCAGCGGGCCCTGAACGCAGCCGACCAGGAGATGGCGGAGCTGGGCGGCAACCTCAACGAGCGCATCGACGAGGAGGACGCCGACCTCATCCACGCCTACCTCCACATCCTCCGGGACAAGGGGTTCCAGCGCCGCGTGGAGGCCCGCATCGACGCCGGCACCTGGGTGCAGGCGGCGGTGCGCGACGTGGTCTGGGAGTACATCGAGGCCTTCGAGAACATGGACGACCCCTACCTGCGGGAGCGGGCGGCGGACATGCGCGACCTCGGCAGGCGCCTCATCGCCCACCTCCAGCAGGGCAGCCATCGCCACGACGGCGAGCTTCCCTCGGACACGGTGCTGGTGGGCGAGGAGATCTCGCCGCTCAACATGGCGAGCGTCCCCGAGGGGCACCTCAAGGGGGTCATCAGCGCCACGGGATCGGGGGGCAGCCACGTGGCCATCCTCGCCCACGCCTTCGGAATCCCCGCCGTCATGGGCGTGGAGGACCTGCCCGTGGCCCTCATCGACGGCAAGCGCGTGGTGGTGGACGGCTACAGCGGAAGGGTGTACGTGGACCCCTCCCCCAAGATCCTCCAGGAGTACCAGCGCCTGGAGGCCGAGGAGGCGGCCCTCACCGAGCGCCTTGCCGTGCTGCGCGACCAGTCCGCCGAGAGCCCCGACGGCCGGGTCATTCCCCTGTACGCCAACACGGGGCTCCTGGCGGACCTGGATCCCGCCCTGCGCTCCGGGGCGGAGGGGATCGGGCTGTACCGCACCGAGCTGCCCTTCCTGACCCGGGACCGCTTCCCGGGCGAGGCGGAGCAGATCCGCATCTACCGCCAGGTGTTCGAGACCTTCGCCCCGCGGCCGGTGACCATCCGCACCCTGGACATCGGGGGGGACAAGCTGCTTCCCTACCTCCCCATCCAGGAGGACAACCCCTTCCTGGGCTGGCGGGGGCTGCGCCTGTCCCTGGACCACCCGGAGATCTTCCTCACCCAGCTCCGGGCCATCCTGCGGGCAGCCCCCTCGGGCAACGTCCGGGTGCTCCTGCCCATGGTCACCACCGTGGACGAGCTGGACGAGGCCCTGAGGCTCATCGAACGGGCCCGCAAGGAGCTGGCGGCCGTGGGTGAGTCGGCCCCGGAGCTTCCGGTGGGGGCCATGATCGAGGTGCCTTCGGCGGTCTTCCAGACCGCGGCCATCGCCCGGCGGGTGAACTTCCTGTCCATCGGCACCAACGACCTGACCCAGTACCTCCTCGCCGTGGACCGCAACAACGCCCGGGTGGCCAGCCTGTTCGACTCCCTCCATCCGGCGGTGCTGCACGCCATCCGGACCGTGGTGGAGGAGGCTCACGGCGAGGGCCGCCCGGTCTCCGTGTGCGGCGAGATGGCCGCCGATCCGGTGGGCGCCCTGCTGCTCGCCGGCATGGGGGTGGACGATCTGTCCATGAGCGCCGGGGCCCTGCTGCGCATCAAGTGGGTCCTGCGCTCCTTTTCCACGACCCAGACCCGGGAGCTCGCCGAGCTGGCCCAGAGCGACGAGTGCCCCAGCTCCACCCGGACCCGGGTGGAGGGGGCCCTGCTGGACGCCGGACTGGGCAGCCTGATCCGCGCCGGCGACTGAAAGGCCCCACCATGGTAGACGAGGCACCGACGCAACCAGCCCTCGCCTCCTCCCCCCTGGAACGGATCCGGAACGCTTCCAACTTGGGGGCCGCCTTCCTGGACCGCGTTGCCGCCCACCCCGAGGCTACCGCCTGCCTGGAACCGGACGGGCACCGCTTCCATCCGGTCACCGCGCGGGCGTTCGCCGAGGAGGTAGTGGACATCGCGCGGGCCTTCGCCGGCTCCGGCCTGGTGGCCGGGGATCGGGTGGCCCTGATGGGGCCCAATGGCCGCTTCTGGGCCGCGGTGGACTGGGCCGCCCAGCTGCTGGGCCTGGTGGTGGTGCCCCTCTACCAGGGCCAGCAGCCCACGGACCTGCGCTACCTGCTGGAGGATTCCGGGCCCTCCTTGATCTGCATCCAGGGCCCGAAGTCCCTGGCGGACCTGTCGGCGCTGACGGCGCGGAATTCCTACCTGCCCCCGGTAGCGGTCCGCGATCCCGGCGACCAGGCGCTGGAGCCGCCCTTCCGCAGCTGGGAAGCCTTCCTCTCTGCCGGGGAGGCGGTGGACCGGGCCACCGTCCGCATGCGCACCGACAGCATCCACCGGGACCAGCTGGCCACGCTGGTCTACACCTCCGGGACCACGGGCTGGCCGAAGGGCGTGGAGCTCACCCACGGCAACCTGCTGGCCAATCTGGAGGGGATCCTGGAGGTGCTCTCCGTCGAGGAAGGCGACCGCTTCCTCTCCGTGCTGCCCCTGGCCCACATCTTTGAACGCACCACGGGCCACCTCCTGGCCTACCTCGCCGGGGCCGAGGTGGCCTATGCCCGGGGCCCCCAGTCCGTCGCCTCGGACCTGGCCACCGCCCGCCCCACCATCCTGCTCGCGGTGCCCCGGCTCTTCCAGCTGTTCCACGAGCGCGCCATGGCCCAAGCGGAGCGGAGCCGCCTGGCGGGCCTGACCCTGGCCTGGGCGGAGGGGGGCGGCCCCTTGCGGCGGGCCCTCGGCCGGCGTCTGCTGGGCGGACGACTGCGCAAGCGCCTGGGCGGCCGCGTCCGCCTGCTGGTGAGCGGCGGCGCCCCCCTGGCTCCAGAGGTGGCCGCGTTTTTCCGCTCGGCGGGGATCCCCATCCTGGAGGGCTACGGTCAGACGGAAACCAGTCCGGTGGTAAGCGTTAACCCACCCGAAGCCATCCGCCCGGGAACCGTTGGGCCCCCGCTGCCCAACGTGGAGGCGTGGGCGGCGGAGGACGGGGAGATCCTGGTCCGGGGGCCCTCCGTGATGCGGGGCTACTGGGGCAAGCCGGAGGAGACCGCGCAGACCTTCGCCGGAGACTGGCTGCGCACGGGGGACATCGGCGGGATGGACGAGGCCGGCTACCTGTACGTCACCGACCGCAAGAAAGACCTCATCGTCACCTCGGGGGGCAAGAACATCCCCCCGCAGCGGGTGGAGCTGCGCCTAGGGGCCCAGCCGTTGATCCAGCAGGCGGTGGTGTTCGGGGACGGCGAGGCCTACCTCGGGGCCCTGATCGTGCCCAACTGGCAGCAGGTCACCGAGCAGCTGGGCGCCGATTCGCCGCCGGAGGACCCGGAGGACGGCGCGGTCACGCGCCTGATCCGCAGCGCCGTCCATAACGCCCTGCAGGACCTGCCCGCCTGGGAGCAGGTCCGGCGCTTCCGTGTGCTACCGCAGCCCTTCACCGAGGAAGCGGGCGAGGTAACCCCGACCCTGAAGATCCGGCGCAAGGTGGTGAAGGAGCGTTACCCCCGCGAGGTGGCCAGCCTGTTCGCCGACCGGGCGGACTCCGCGCGGGAAGCTGCGGGGACCGGGGACTAGACCCGCCGGGCCGTGCCCCCACCGGGGTCCGGCCCGGTGATCCGGCGACTCAGCCGAAGGTAGTGCGGTTGGTGCCCCAGAGGTGGCGCTCCACGTCCTGGAAATGGATGTAGATGCGCCCCGGTGGAACCCCTAGCCGGTCGTTCAGGACGTCGCACAGCCCCGCCGACAGCTCCTGGGTCCGGTCCTGGGGCAAGCCCAGGCTAGCCAGCTCCACGTAGGCCGCCGGCTCGTCGCTGCCGCCGAACAGGACGTCCCGGCCCGTCTCCAGGGTGACCATCACGTAGCTCTCGGGCTTGCCCAGCAGCTCGGCGGTGCGCTCCGAGAGGGCGCCCAGCAGGCGGCGGCGCTCCTCGCTGGTGGACAGCTCCTGGTTGGTTACTACCCGCGTCAGGGGCATGGGCTCCTCCACGTTTTTGCCGTTCAAGCCTGGGCGGGAGACTAGCCCTCCCCGCCCTTGCGGAAGCACTGGACGCCGTCGATCCGATCCCGCTCGAACCGGCTGTCCATTCGCTGCGCGTCCTCTCCGGCCCCGGTGAACAGGTACCCGCCCGCCACCAGGCGTTGGTGGACCGTGTCCATGGCCTTCCGCCGACCCTCCTCGTCGAAATAGATGAGGACGTTGCGGCACAGGACCAGGTCGAACCGGGACAGGGGGAAATCGGCCTCCAGGACGTTCATGGTTCGGTAGCGGATCATGCTTCGGATCTCCGGCACCGGACGGTAGCCCCCCTCCACCGGCTCGAAATACCGGCGCCGTATGTCCGGGGGCAGGCCCCGCTGCATCTCCAGTTCGGAATAGACCGCGCTCTTGGCCCGGGAGATGGCCTTCTGGCTCACGTCCGTGCCCACCACCATGCACTGGTCGGCCCGCTCGGGCGGCAGGGCCTCCCGCAGGTTGATGGCTAGGCTAATGGCCTCCTGCCCCGTGGAGCAAGCGGCGCTCCATAGCTTGAGCTCCCGCCCGGCTCGCTCCTCGGCAATTGCCGGGATGACATGGCTCTGCAGCACCTCGAAGGGGCGGCCGTCCCGGAAGAAGCTGGTCTCCTTGATGGTCAGGGCGTTGAGAATGGCCTCCACCACCTCGGGATTGTGGCGCTCCCGGTACACGTGGCCCACCAGGTCGTTCAGGCCGTCATAGCCCCATTCGCGGGCCAGGGGCTGGAGCTTGGAGCGCAGGGAGTAGCTCTTCTCCGGCTTCAGGACGATCCCCGACTCCTTCTTCAGGAACCGCGCCAGGAGATCGAAGGAATACGGGCTGAGCTCGCTCATGGGCGGGACCTCACGCCGAGGTGGCCCGGGAGAACAGCACCCGGTCCAGCAGGGCAGCGATCTCCCCCGGCTCCAGGACCGCGTCCGCCAGGCCCGCCTGGGCGATGGCCCCCGGCATCCCCCAGACCGCACTACTCCGCTCGTCCTGGACCACCACCATGCCGCCCGCCTCGCGGATCCGGCGCGCTCCCTCCAGGCCGTCCCGGCCCATGCCCGTCAGCACGATCCCCAGCACCCGCGTGCCCTGCAGCTCGGCGGCGGAGATGAACAGCGGATCCACCGCCGGGCGGCAGGAGTTTACCCGCTCCCGGTGATCCAGATGGACGGTCAGGCGCTTGGCGTCGCGGGAGACGCGCATGTGGTAGTCGCCGGGGGCCACGAGCCCGGCGCCCAGCGGGATCTTCTCGCCGTCCTCGGCCTCCCGCCACCGGAACGGCCCCCGGTCCCCGAGCCGCTGGGCGAAGGCCCCGGTGAAGCCCAGCGCCATGTGCTGGACCAGCAGGACCGGCACCCGGACCGCCCCTTCCGGGTCCAGTTCCCCCAGGATGGCGTGCAGGGTCTGCGGGCCCCCCGTGGAGCTGCCGATCACCACCAGGTCCGGCTGGAACCCCGCGGGCATGCCCCCCTGCCCGGACGGGCTTTCCCGGGCCGCCTTTCCCCGGCGACCGCCCCCATCCGGGCCCGGCTCCCGCCGGGCCCGCACCAGCTCCCGGACCGTCCGGACCAGATCGTCCACGGTCTCCTCCAGGGGCTCGCGCATCCCCGTCCGGCCCGGGTCGGGCTTGTTGATGAACTCCTCGGCGCCCCGCGACAGGCACTCCACGGTGACCTCCGCATCCTGCTTGGACATGGAGCTGAACATGAGCACCACGGGGGCCCCCGCCTGCCCCGGCTGCAGGTGGTCCAGGAACTCGATGCCGGTCATCTCCGGCATGAGCACATCCAGGATCACCGCGTCCGGCCTCAGTGACCCCACCATCTCCAGGCCCTGGCGGCCGTTATGGGCGACACCGACCACCTCCAGGCCGCCGGCCTCCTCCAGCCCCTTCTTCAACACGGAGCGGACCACCGCCGAATCGTCCACGACCAGAACCCGAATGGGCTCCCCTGCTGCCATCCGTTTCTCCTGCTGGGGGTTGGGGACCGGGGCCAGTGCGCCGCGGGGCGGACTGCCACTCGGACAAAGGCCACAGAATAACCGCTCGGTCGCGCCCCGAATAGGCCTCCGAGCCCGGGAACCTTCCCCGCGCTCCGGCCTTCCAAAAAGAGTTCCCCTTTTCCCAAGAGCCTGCTATCCATGGCGGGCAATACCCGAGCACGGAGGTAAACCATGGCCCATCGCTATCATCGCGAACCCCATCGGAGTGCGGGGTTCCGGGCCTTTCTGGTGGGCGGTGCCCTGCTGGGCACGCTCGGGGCCGCGGCGGCGACGGCGGCCGGGGTGGAACAGCCGGCGCCTCTCCGAGAGGAGGCCCGGACCTTCCTCAACCACGGCCAGGATTACGCGCGCAACCATCAGTGGGGGGCGGCCGTCGCCCTGTACCGGGACGCCATCGACATGGATCCCCGTCAGGCCGAAGCCCACCTGGAGCTCGGCGTGGCCCTCGCCCAGCAGGATCGCCCCCGGGCCTCGGCCCAGGCGCTGAAGCGGGCCACCGAGCTCCGGCCCGATTCGGCGAAGGCCTTCTACAACCTGGGGGTGGCCTACGCCCACAGCGGCGAGATCCAGAAGGAGATGGAGGCCTACAGGGAGGCCATCCGGTTGGACCCGGAGCACATCTCCGCCCACTACAATCTGGGCACCGCCCACTGGGGGGAGGGTCGGGACGGCGAGGCCTCGCGGGAGTTCTACGAGGCGGGGAAGCTCTACCAGGAGGCGGGCCACCCACGGATGGCGCGGCAGATGCTGCAGCTGATCCAGGAAATCGCCCCCGAGTCGGAATACCGGAACCGGTTGGAGCGGGTGATGGAGGAGTGACTCGGGGCCCGGGCCCAGGATCGCCCGCTAAAGCGGGCTCCTATGCAGAAAGACCGCACTACGGTTCGGGGAAGACCCGCTCGGCGGGAAACACCGGGCCGTCCACGCACACCCGCCGCATGGCCGGACCGGTGGGCTCCTCCACGCGCACCGTGCATCCGGCGCACCCGCCCACGGCGCAGGCCATGTACTCCTCCAGGGAGACCCAGGTGGCCACCCCCAGCTCCCGACCCAAGCGGGCGGCCGCCGCCAGCATGGGCTCCGGGCCCACGGCGAAGATGGCCGCCCGGCGACGCTCGGCGGGGGCCAGGGGCTCCAGGTAGGCACGGGCCAGGTCGGTAACGTACCCCTCATATGCGCCGGGCAGGCCGGCCAGGGAGGCGAGGCGGCTGGGTACGCCCCAGTCCTCCAGGCGGGCGTCGGCATGGGTGGCCTCGGTCGGGAGGCCGGGCAGCTCCAGCTCCGAGGGGCGGGTCTCGAAGGGAAAGGGCACCTCGGAGCCGAGGAAGGCCGCCGGGGCCACATCGCTGCGGTCCTTGAGGGTCTCGGCCAGGAACACCATGGGCGGGATGCCCACCCCGCCGCCGATGAGCACCGGGTAGTGGACGGCCTCGTCCACCCGGAAGGGCTGCCCGATGGGACCCATCAGGCTCAGGGCCTCGCCGGGCTCCCGCCGGGCCAGCAGGCGCGTGCCGTGGCCGAGGCGCTTGTAGAGAAACTCCACCACCCCCGCCTCCGGCTCCACCCGCTGGATGGACAGGGGCCGGCGCATGGGCAGCTCGGGGGCGCAGCGCAGGTGGGCGAACTGCCCCGGCCGGGCGCGGGCGGCCGTCTCCGGCGCCCGCACCCGCAGCTCGAACTGCTCGCCCGGCCACGCCCGGTGGGCGAGGACCTCGGCGTCCTCGACGAAGATGGAGGCCTCGCGCCGGGTCACTCGGCGTCCCCGAAGGGATACGCCAGCCGGCCGCCCACCAGGGTGTGGGTCACCCGGCCCCGCAGCCGCCAGCCCGCGAAGGGGGTGTTCACCGAGCGGCTGTACATGCGCTCCGGCTCCACCGTCCATTCGGTTTCCGGGTCGAACAGGCACACGTCCGCCACCTCGCCCACCCCGAGCCGGCCCGCCTCCAGGCCCAGCACCTCCGCGGGGCCGTTGGTGACCCGCGCCAGGGCGCTGGGCAGGTCCAGAACCTCCTCGTCCACCAGGCGCAGGGTCAGGCCCAACAGCGTCTCCAGGCCGGTGACGCCGTTGGCGCAGCAGGCGAAGGCCTCGCTCTTGGCGTCGGCCTCGTGGGGGGCGTGGTCGGTGGCGATGGCGGTCAGGGTGCCGTCGGCCACCGCCGCGCGCACCGCCGCGCGGTCCTCCGGGCTGCGCAGGGGCGGGGCCATCTTGGCGTGGCTGTCGAAGGCGCCCACGTCGGTGTCGGTGAGGAACAGGTGGTGGGGCGCGGCCTCGCCGGTGACCGGCAGGCCCCTGGCCTGGGCCTGGCGGATCAGCTCAACGCCGCCGCTCGTGGCCACGTGGGCGATGTGGATGCGCCCGCCGGTGAGCTCGGCGAGGATCACGTCGCGGGCAATCATCACGTCCTCGGAGGCGTTGGGGATGCCGGGCAGGCCCATGCGGGTGGCGTGGGCCCCCTCGTTCATGGCGCCCCCCGCCGACAGCGCCCCCTCCTCCTCGTGCAGGATCAGCAGGTAATCGAAGGTGGCGGCGTACTCCAGAGCCCGGCGCATGATGCCGGCGTCGGGCACCGGACGGCCGTCGTCGGAGAAGGCCACGCAGCCCGCCCCGGCCAGCTCGTGCATCTCGGTGAGGGTCTCGCCGGCCAGGTCGCGGGTGATGGCGCCGATGGGATGCACCCGGCTCAGCCCCACCCGCTGGGCGGTGGACTTGATCTGCTCGGTCACGGAGCGGCGGTCGTTCACGGGCCGGGTGTTGGCCATGCAGGCCACCGAGGTGACCCCGCCCGCGGCGGCGGCGCGGCTGCCGCTCTCGATGTCCTCCTTCCACTCCTGGCCGGGCTCGCGCAGGTGGACGTGCATGTCCACGAGCCCCGGACAGACCACCAGGCCGTCGGCGTCGATGACCCGGTCCGCCCCGAAGTCCCCGGGGGCGTCGCCGATGGCCTGGATGCGGCCGTTGGCGATGGCGACGTCGGCCACCTCGTCGCGGCCGCTCGCCGGGTCGATGACGCGGCCGCCGCGGATCAGCGTTCTCATGCGGATTCCCCTCCCGCCAGGAGCTTCAGGACCGCCATGCGGATGGCCAGGCCGTTGGTGACCTGGGGCAGGATCACCGAGTAGGGGCCGTCGGCGACCTCCGAGGCGATCTCCACCCCCCGGTTCATGGGCCCGGGATGCATCACCAGCACGTCGTCGGCCGCCCGTCCGACCCGCCGCCGGTCCAGGCCGTAGAGCCGGAAGTACTCGCGCTGGCTGGGCACCGCCGCCCCGCGGATGCGCTCCATCTGCATGCGCAGCATGATGATCACGTCCACCCCCTCGAGGCCGGCGTCGGCGTCATGGAACACCCGGACGCCGAGGGCCTCTTCGGCCGCCGCCGGGATGAGGGTCTTGGGGCCGATGAGCCGGACCTCATCGGCGCCCATGGTGTGCAGGGCATGGATCTGCGAGCGGGCCACGCGGGAGTGGGCCGTGTCGCCCACGATGGCCACGCGCAACCCCTGGATGGGCCCCTTGTGCAGCTGGATGGTCAGGATATCCAGCAGGGCCTGGGTGGGATGCTCGTGGGCGCCGTCGCCGGCGTTGATCACCGAGCAGTGGCTGGTGAGCGCCCCGGCGGCCAGGTGCGGGGCCCCGCTCTCGGCGTGGCGGATCACCAGGGCGTCGGGGGTCATGGCCTCCAGCGTCCGCACCGTGTCCATCCAGGTCTCGCCCTTCTGGGTGGCGGAGGCGGAGGCATTGATGTTGATGACGTCCGCGGACAGGCGCTTGCCCGCCAGCTCGAAGCTGGTGCGGGTGCGGGTGCTGGACTCGAAGAACAGGTTAATGACCGTGCGGCCCTTGAGGGTGTCCGTCTTCTTGTCCGGCTGCTCCACCAGATGCCGGAAGCGCGTGGCCTCCTCCAGGATGCGGTTGATGGTGGCCGCCGATACGTCCTCCAGCCCCAGGAAGTGGCGGGGCAGGGCATCCGCGGCGGCCGGGCTGGCGGGGGCATTCATGAATGCGTCACACCTTGCGGGAGTGGTTTGGTTCGCTTGGGGGCGGTGGCCTCCTACCCCAGGGGGCCGAGCCCTTGCAGGAGCCCGCTGAAGCGGGCTCCTACGGGGGGTCCTTCAAGGGTCCGGACGCCGGCTATCCGCTACGCATGCCCGCCGTGCTGCACCAGCAGGCTCATGTCGATGCCCAAGGAACGGGCAGCGGCTTCGCGCAGATCGGTGAAGGGGGTCTCGAACAGCAGCGCGGGGCTGGCGGGCACGGTGAGCCAGGCGTCCTGCTGCAGCTCGCCCTCCAGCTGGCCCGCCCCCCAGCCGGCGTAGCCCAGCGTCAGCCGGAACCGCTCCGGGCCCTCGCCGCCGGCAATGGCCTCCAGGATGTCCCTGGAGCTGGTGAGGGCGCTGAACTCGTTCACCGGCAGGCTCTGGTCCCACAGGCGGTCCGGGGAATGCAGCACGAAGCCCTGCTCCGGCTGCACCGGACCGCCGGAGAACACCGGCTCCTCCTGCACCCCCAGGTCCGTGGGCGGGATCTCCAACTGGTCCAGGACCTGTCCCAGGGTCACCGTGGAGGGATGGTTGAGGATCACCCCCATGGCCCCATCGTCCCCGTGGTTACAGATGTAGACCACGCTATGCTCGAAGTTGGAATCCTGGAGCGTGGGCAGGGCGATCAGCAGGTGGCCCGTCAGGTCGGTGCTGTTCATGGTGCGGTTCCCGCGCTGGCTGCGGCCCCTTTCCCGGGGTGGATTTCCGCGTCACACTGGCTCCGGAAGCGGCCGCCCCCGGCTGCCAATGCGCATAGTATAGCGGACCCGCCCGCATGAAGACGAGGATGGAAGGCGCCCGTAAGGGCTCCGCCCCCGGTCCCGCCCCGGCACCCGGATACGGAGAGATCCATGGACGAAATCCCCCACATCATCTGGTTCCAGGACCTGAGCATGGACATGGTGGCCCAGGTGGGCGGCAAGAACGCCTCCCTGGGCGAGATCACGCGCAACCTGGCCGCGGCCGGGGTGCGGGTGCCCGGGGGCTTCGCCGTAACCGCCAGGGGCTACCGCGCCCTGCTCGACCAGGCCGGGCTGCGGGAGCCGCTGCGCGAGCTGTTCCGGGACCTCGACATCACCAACCGCGCCGACCTCGCCTACGCCGGCGAGCGCGCACGCGGCTGGATCCTCGACGCCACCCTGCCCGAGGAGGTGGAGCAGGGCATCCGGGAGTCCTACCGGCAGATGTGCGCCGAGTCCGGGCTCGAGGACATGGCGGTGGCGGTGCGCTCCTCGGCCACCGCCGAGGACCTCCCCGACGCCAGCTTCGCCGGGCAGCAGGAGACCTACCTGCACGTGCGGGGCGCGGACAACCTGGTCCGCGCGGTGCACAAGTGCTTCGCCTCCCTGTTCACCGACCGCGCCATCTCCTACCGCACCAAGCGGGGCTTCGACCACCTGGACGTGGCCCTGTCCGTGGGCGTGCAGCGGATGGTCTACGCCGACCACGGCGCGGCGGGGGTGATGTTCTCCATCGACACCGAATCCGGCTTCGAAAACGCGGTGTTCCTGACCGCCGCCTACGGCCTGGGCGAGAACGTGGTCCAGGGGGCCGTGAACCCCGACGAGTACTACGTCTTCAAGCCCCTCCTGGAGCGGGGCAAGCCCGCCCTGATCCGGCGCAAGCTGGGGGACAAGGCCCTGCGCATGGTCTACGGGGAGGACGGGAACGCCTACAACGAGCGCGTGACGGCCCGGGAGCGCAACCGCTTCGTGCTCTCCGACGAGGAGGCCCTGACCCTGGCGCGCTGGGCGGTGGCCGTGGAGAAGCACTATTCCGCCGTGCACGGCAAGCCCACCCCCATGGACATGGAGTGGGCCCGCGATCAGGACACGGGGGAGCTGTTCATGCTCCAGGCCCGCCCGGAGACGGTGCACGCCGGCAAGAAGCCGGGGCTTATGCGCGCCTACCGCCTGAACGAGACCGGCGAGGTGCTGGTGTCCGGCCGCAGCGTGGGGTCGGCCATCGCCACCGGGCCGGTGCGGGTGGTGGAGAGCCCCAAGGCCCTGAAGGAGTTCAACACCGGGGACATCCTGGTAACCGACATGACCGATCCCGACTGGGAGCCGATCATGAAACAGGCCGCCGGCATCATCACCAACCGCGGGGGGCGCACCAGCCACGCCGCCATCGTCTCCCGGGAGCTGGGGATCCCGGCGGTGGTGGGGGCGGGCAACGCCACCGAGGTCCTGGATCCGGACCAGCGGGTGACCCTGTCCTGCGCGGAGGGGGACACGGGCTACATCTACGCGGGCGAGCTGGACTACACCGTCGAGGACCTGCAGGTCGACGAGGGGTCCCTGCCCGAGTCCGTGGGCCTGATGATGAATGTGGGCAATCCGGAGCGGGCGTTCACTTTCGCCCAGGTACCGAACCACGGGGTGGGCCTGGCGCGGATGGAGTTCGTCATCAACAACGAGATCGCCGTCCACCCCATGGCGCTGCTCCACCCCAACCGCACCAGCAACCAGGACCGGGCGGAGATCCGCCGCCGCACGGAGGGCTTCGCCGACAACCACGAGTTCTTCGTGCGCACCCTCTCCGAGGGCCTGGCCACCATCGCCGCCAGCTTCTGGCCCAAGGACGTCATCGTCCGCATGTCCGACTTCAAGTCCAGCGAGTACGCCAACCTCATCGGCGGGCGGTACTTCGAGCCGGAGGAGGAGAACCCCATGATCGGCTTCCGGGGGGCCTCCCGCTACTACTCGGAGGCCTACCGGGAAGGCTTCGCCATGGAGTGCGAGGCCATCCGGCGTGCCCGCGATGAGCTGGGGCTCACCAACATGAAGATCATGGTGCCCTTCTGCCGCACCGTGGAGGAGGGCGAGAAGGTACGGGCCGAGCTGGCCGCCAACGGCCTCCGCCAGGGGGAGGACGGCCTCGAGGTCTACATCATGTGCGAGCTGCCCACCAACGTGATCCTGGCCGAGGAGTTCGCCGAAATCTTCGACGGCTTCTCCATCGGCTCCAACGACCTGACCCAGCTCACCCTGGGCGTGGACCGCAACTCGGCCCTGGTGTCGCCCCTGTTCGACGAGCGCGACGAGGCGGTAAAGCGCTTCATCGCCGAGGCCATCCGCAAGGTGAAGGCCAAGGGCCGCAAGATCGGCATCTGCGGCCAGGCGCCCAGCGACTATCCGGAGTTCGCCCAGTTCCTGGTGGAAGCGGGCATCGACACCATCTCCGTGAACCCGGACGCCCTGGCGGTGACCGCCCGCTACCTAAAGGAGCACGAACGATAAGAGCCCGCCCCCATGCTGTACGGATTGGCTTCGGGGACCGGGACAAGGGCCGTCACAACCCTCACGGACCCGTTCGTGGCGGCGACCCTGGGGGCAAGCCCGGACCAAACAGGGCCGCTCGCCCCCCATTTAGGCTTTTCCCCCCTCGCGGATCATCCGAAGGAACCGCTGATCCTATAGGTCTGGACGAGCTTTCCAGAAAAATTGGGTTTTTTCTGGAAATCGTCCAGGGGTAGAGTGCGTATCAAGGGCTGACCATTAGCGCACGGTCCTGACCCCTTCGCCCGCGCGGGCACAGCCGACCGGCGCGGAACGAAGGCCATTTCCAAACGGGAGGGCGAACCATGACGGATGAGCGCAAGACCGGCAGCAACGGGTTCAATTACATGCTCGGGGCCACGGTGGCCGGAGGCCTCGCCCTGGGCTCGCTCGGCGCCCAGGCCGATACCAACCCCTTTCAAGTGGCCGACCTCGGCAGCGGCTACATGGTGGCCGAAAACCAGGCGGAGGGCCGGTGCGGCGGCGCCACCGACGACGATAAGAAAGGGGAAGAAGGCAAGTGCGGCGGCATGAGCGACTCCGACAAATCCAAGGGCGAAAAGGACAAGGCCGCCAAGGACAAGAAGGATGGCGGCGAAGGGAAATGCGGTGAGGGCAAGTGCGCCGGTGGCTGACGGCCTCCCGACAGGAGGTTTGAACGGGGCGGGGCTCGGCCTGCGCCGGGCCCTAGTGGCCCCCCTCCTGGAGCAGCCGGGGGCCGACCTCGACTTCCTGGAGGTGACCCCGGAGAACTGGATCGGCGTGGGCGGCGCCCGCGGAAAGGACTTCCGCCGCGCGGTGGAGGGCCGCCCGCTGGCCGCCCACGGCCTGTCCCTCAACATCGGTGGCCCCGCCCCGCTCGACCACGCCCACCTCGACGCCCTCAAGGGCTTCCTGGACGGCCTGGACGTGGCCGTCTACAGCGAGCACCTCTCCTTCTGCGCCGACGACGGCCAGCTCTACGACCTGCTACCGATCCCGTTCACCGAGGAGGCGGTGCGCTACGTGGCCGGGCGCGTCCAGCGGGTCCAGGAGCACCTGGAGCGGCCCCTGGCCCTGGAGAACGTCTCCTACTACGCCGCGCCCGGACAGGAGATGGGCGAGGCGGAGTTCACCGCCGCCGTGGCCGAGGAGGCCGACTGCCACCTGCTGCTGGACGTCAACAACGTCTACGTGAACAGCGCCAACCACGGCTACGCCCCGATGGCCTTCCTGGACGCCCTGCCCGCCGACCGCGTGGCCTACCTCCACATCGCCGGCCATCGCCGCGAGGCCCCGGACCTCCTCATCGACACCCACGGCGCGCCGGTGATCGACCCCGTTTGGGACCTGCTGGACACCGCCTACCGGCGCTTCGGCCCGCTGCCCACTCTGCTGGAGCGGGACACCGAGATCCCGCCGCTTCCGGAGCTGCTGGAGGAGGTGGCCGCCATCCGCCGCGCCCAGGAGCGGCATGCGGAGGCCGAGGCATGAGCCGGCGGGGCGGGGACGAGCCCGCGCCCCCGGCGGCCCTGCGCGAGCAGCAGGAGGCCCTCACCGCCCACCTGCGCGACCCGGACCGCCATCCGCCCCCACCGGGCCTCGACGAGCGGGGGCGCTCCGTCTACCGGCGCCTGGTATTCAACAACCTCCACGGCCTGCTCGCCTCCACCTTCCCCGTCCTGCGCCGGACTCTCGACGAGGAGGCCTGGCGGGAGCTGGTGGCGGACTTCCTCGCCGACCACCGCGCCGCCACGCCCTATTTCCCCCGGGTGGCCGAGGAATTCCTCGCCTACCTGGCCGAGGGGCGGGGCGAGCGGCCGGAGGACCCGCCCTTTCTGCCGGAGTTGGCCCACTACGAATGGGCGGAGCTTGCCCTGTACACGGCGGACGAGGACCCATCCGGCGTCCCCGCCGACCCGGACGGCGACCTCCTCACCGGAACACCCGTGCGCTCGCCCCTGGCCTGGAGCCTCCGCTACCGCTCCCCCGTGCACCGCATCGGCCCCGACTTCCGGCCCGAGGAACCGCCGGGGGCGCCCACCTGCCTGGTGGTCTACCGCGACCGCGCCGATGCCGTCGGCTTCCTGGAGATCAACCCCGTCACCGCCCGCCTCCTGGAGCTGATGGAACAGGAGCCGGCCCCCGGAGCGGAGCTGCTGCGCCGCATCGCCGCCGAGATCGCCCACCCCGACCCTGAGCGGGTGGTGGCGTTCGGCGCGGACATCCTCGCCGACCTGCGCCAGCGGGACGTGGTGCTTGGCACGTTCCCCTAGCGGGGATCCAACGGCCGCCGACGCACCAAGCCGGTTTGGCGCCGGTCGCCCGAACCGGCCTCAACCCTATTCCCCCAGCACCCCCTCCACCCAGGCCAGCAGGTCCCCGGCCTCTTCCGCGTCGACGCCGTGGTCCAGCTCGTAAGGGTTCCAGGTGACGGACCGGCAGCCGAGGGTCCGCAGGCGGTCGCGTGCGGTCTCCCCGAGGGGGAAGGGCACTACTCCGTCGTGGCGGCCATGGCCCAGGAAGATGGGTGTCTCCCGCTGGGCCTCCGCCAGCGGGGGATCGGCGGGCAGGTAGCCGGAAAGGGCCACGATGCCGGCCAGGGGGCGGGGCCGCCCGAGGCCCGTCCACAGCGCCAGCGCGGCGCCCTGGGAGAAACCGCCCAGAATCGTCCGCTCGGCGGGGATGCCCTCCCCCTCCAGCTCGTCGAGCAGCCCCCCAACCAGGGTGGCAGAGGCCCGGATCCCGTCCAGATCCTGCTCCGCGTCGGGCTCCAGGCTGACGATGTCGTACCAGGCCCGCATGCGCATGCCGCCGTTGAGGGTCACCGGGCGCTGCGGGGCGTGTGGCAGGACCACCCGCAGCCCGGGCAGGCGCTCCTCCACCCCCTGGAACAGGGGGGCGAAGTCGTGGCCGTCGGCGCCCAGGCCGTGCAGCCAGACCACGGCCCGGCTGGCCGAACCGCCATCCTCGGGCAGCGTGACCCGGGCCAGGGCGGACGCGCTCGAATCGCCTTGCATGCTATTTTCCCCCATCAGCAGAACGGTTAAGGTCGTTTCCTCGGTCGGTCAACATATCGGAGGGACTCCATGTCGCGAGCCATACGCCGCCACTGGTGGATAACGCTGTTCCTCGGCCTCGGCTTCCTCGCCCCCGCGGCGGGCGCGGAGTCGGTCTCCTGGGAGGACGTTTCCTACGCGGAGGCGGACATCTCCATGGAGCTGGAGCAGGCCGCCGAGGACGTCTACTACGTCATTGGCCGCAACGGGGTCCCCGATGCCGACAACCAGGGCTTCATGTCCAACGCCGGGTTCGTGGTCACCGAGCAGGGGGTGGTGGTCTACGACGCCCTGGGCACCCCCTCGCTGGGCTGGAAGCTCCTGGAGAAGATCCGCGGCGTTACCAAAAAGCCCGTGACGCACGTGGTGATCGGCCACTACCACGCCGACCATATCTACGGCCTGCAGGCCTTCCAGGACCACACCGACGCCACCATCCTCGCCCACGAGACGGCGGAGCGCTACGTGAGCGGCCCGGGGGCGGAGGCCCGCCTGAAGCAGCGCCGGGAGGCCCTGTTCCCCTGGGTGGACGAGGACACCCGCATCGTGGGGCCCGACGAGACCTTCGGCGACCGCAAGGTGCTCGACATGGGCGACAAGCGCGTGGAGCTCGTCCACGTCGGCCCCGCCCACGCCCCGGACGACACCCTGATGATCGTCCACGGGCCCAACGTAGTCTTCTCCGGGGACATCCTCTTCGACGGCCGGATCCCCTTCGTGGGCGACAACGTGGACTCGGAGAACTGGCTGGCCGGCGTGGAGCGGGTGGCGGAGCTGGAGCCCGAGCCGCGGATGATCATTCCGGGCCACGGCCCCGCCGACAAGGACGCCGCCGCGGCCGTGGAATTCATGCGGGGCTACATCTCCAAGCTGCGCGAGCGCATGGGCGAGGCGGTGGAGAACCTCGTGCCCTTCGAGGAGGCCTACGCCGAGACCGACTGGTCCGAGTACGAGGGGCTGCCCGCCTTCGACGCCACCCACCGCCGCAACGCCTACAACGTCTACCTGGAGATGCAGGACCAGATGGGCGGCGGCTTCTGATCGGGCCGTGCGCCGGTGGGGAGCGGATCGCTCAGGGCAGCCGCGGCCGCTCCCCGGTCTCCAGGAAACGCCGATAGTCGGCGAGGATGGCGCCGTGGTCGAAGGCCGTCTCGGGCGGGTCGGCCAGCGGGAACCAGTCCAGGCTGGCGGCGTCGCTGGCCGCCCGCGCCTCGCCGGCAGGGCGGGCCACGTAGACCGTGGAGATGGTGTGGCCGCGGGGGTCGCGCTCCGGGGCCGAATAGGTTGCGAACTGGAAGAGCTCCTCCAGCTCCAGGCCGGTCTCCTCCCGGGCCTCGCGGCGCGCCGCCCCGTCCAGGGCCTCCCCGGGGTCCACGAAGCCGCCCGGCAGCGCCCAGCCGTGGGGCGGGTTGGCCCGCTCCACCAGCAGAACCCGGTCCCCCGGATCGTGGATGATGATGTCCACGGTGCAGCGCGGCTCCGCCATATCCCCAGCCTCCTCTTCCGCCGTTCCGAAGGTCCAGTGTAGTTCCCGCTCCCCGGGCGGGAAGGGGGCCGGAGGCGGTCAGGCCGCCCGAACGGACTCGGGGTTGTTGGCCTTGGTGAGCGCCTCCTCGGTGGTGACCACCCGGTTCTGGATAAGGCGCTGCAGGTCCTGGTCCAGGGTCTTCATGCCCATCTGCTGGCCGGTCTGGATGGAGGAGACCATCTGGGAGATCTTGTTTTCCCGGATCAGGTTCTTGATGGCGGGGGTGCCGAGCATGATCTCGTGCGCCGCCACCCGGCCGCCACCGTTCTTCTTCAGCAGGGCCTGGGAGATCACCGCCTGCAGCGACTCGGAGAGCATGGCGCGCACCATGTCCTTCTCCGCGGCGGGGAAGACGTCGATGATACGGTCGATGGTCTTGGGCGCAGAGCTGGTGTGCAGGGTGCCCAGCACCAGGTGGCCGGTCTCGGCGGCGGTGAGGGCCAGCTGAATGGTCTCCAGGTCCCGCAGCTCGCCCACCAGGATGATGTCCGGGTCCTCGCGCAGGGCGCCGCGCAGGGCGTTGGCGAAGCTGTGGGTGTGGGCGTGCACCTCGCGCTGGCTCACCAGGCAGTTCTTGGTGGGGTGCACGAACTCGATGGGGTCCTCGATGGTGAGGATGTGGCCCTGCCGGGTCTCGTTGATGTAGTTCACCATGGCGGCGAGGGTGGTGGACTTACCCGAGCCGGTGGGGCCGGTCACCAGGATCAGGCCGCGGGGCTTCTCGGCGATCTGCTGGAAGATGTCCGGGGCCTTGATGTCCTCAAGGGTAAGGATCTCCGAAGGGATGGTCCGGAAGGCCGCCGCCAGGCCCCGATCCTGGTGGTAGGCGTTGACACGGAAGCGGGAGACGTTGGGGACCTCCATGGAGAAGTCCGCCTCCAGCTCCTGCTCCAGGTTCTTCCGCTGGTCGTCGGTCATGATGTCGTAGATCAGGTCGTGGGCCTGCTTCTCGTCCAGGGCCGGGGCCTTGATCTTCTTGATATCGCCATCCACGCGGATCATGGGGGGCTCGCCGGCGGACACGTGCAGGTCCGACGCCCCGTGCTTGACCGCGAAGGTCAGTAGTTCGGAAATGTCCATCGCCATCTGCGTCCCCCTTACGGTTTCCTGCTGACCGGTTCCGGGCAATCCTACCGTCTACGGGGACCCTCTGCATCCCCGCTTTGCCCGGACGCGGCGGGGGCCCATAATATTCCCCTTCCCGCGAAACGAGGCCCGGAGCAGGCGCATGGACGAATCCTCCGCATACGGCAGGCGGGTGGCGGACATCCGCGAGCGGATCGCGGCCGCGGCCCGGCGCGGCGGCCGCGACCCCGGGGCGGTCACCCTGCTGGCGGTGTCCAAGACCTTCCCCGCCGAGGCCGTGCGCGCCCTCGCGGAGGCGGGCCAGAGGGCCTTCGCCGAGTCCTACGTCCAGGAGGCGGAGGCCAAGCAGGCGGAGCTAGCGGACCTGTCGCTGGACTGGCACTTCATCGGCCCCCTGCAGAGCAACAAGGCCGGGCGGGTGGCCACGGCCTTTCCCTGGGTGCACTCGGTGGACCGGGCAAAGATCGCCCGCGCCCTGGACCGCCACCGTACCGGCCAGCCGCCCCTGGACGTTTGCCTCCAGGTGAACATCAGCGACGAGGCCAGCAAGTCCGGCTGCGCGCCGGAGGAGGCCCCGGCACTGGCGACCCGGATCCGGGACGAATGCCCCCATCTCCGCCTGCGCGGCCTCATGGCCATCCCGGCCCCCGGTGCGACTTCGGAGGAATCGCGCCCCGCCTTCCGGCGCCTCGCCGGCCTGCTCGCCGAGCTGCGGGAGACGGTGCCGGGGCCGCCCTGGGACACCCTGTCCATGGGCATGAGCGGGGACTTCGAGGTGGCCGTGGAGGAAGGCGCCACCCACGTGCGGGTGGGCTCGGCCCTATTCGGCGAACGAACCTACCCCGGAAAGACGGACTAGCCAAAGGAGAAGCCCATGGCGGCGCAGACCCCCATCGCCTTCATCGGCGGCGGCAACATGGCGGCCAGCCTCATCGGCGGACTGGTGGACGCCGGCTGGCGGCCCGACCAGCTGGTGGTGGCGGAGCCCGACGCCGACCGTCGCGCCGACCTGACCGCCCGCTACCAGGTGCGCACCACCGCGGACAACGCCGAGGCGACCCGGGAGGCGGCGACGGTGGTGCTGGCGGTGAAGCCGCAGGTCATGGAGACCGTGGCCCTGGACCTGGGCCCCGTCCTGCGCGAGGCGCGGCCCCTGGTGATCTCCGTGGCCGCGGGCATCCCGTTGGCCAAGCTGGGGGCATGGCTGGGCATGGAAAGCCCCCTGGTGCGGGTCATGCCCAACACCCCCGCCCTGGTGGGCGCGGGCATCTCCGCCCTCTGCGCCGACGCGGAGGCTTCCGCCGAGCACCGGGACACCGCCCAGGCCGTCATGCAGGCGGCCGGCGAGGTGGTGTGGGTGGCCAAGGAGGAGCACATGGACATCGTCACCGCCGTCTCCGGCAGCGGCCCCGCCTACTTCTTCCTGATCCTGGAGGCCCTGGAGGAGGCGGCGGTGGCCGAGGGCCTGGACCGCGAGACCGCCCGCACCCTGGCGGTGCACACCGCCGGCGGCGCCGCCGCCCTGGCCCGGGAGACCGGCGACCCCAGCCCCGTGCTCAAGAGCCGCGTCACCAGCCCCGGCGGCACCACCGCCCGCGGCCTGGAGGCCCTGGAGCGCGGCGGCCTGCGCACCGCCCTCATGGACGCCGTGGCCGCCGCCGCCCGGCGCTCCCGGGAGCTGGGAAGCTGAATTCTTGCCTCCAATGCTATCCTTCGTGAACCTCCTGTCCTCCGTGGGAAGTATCAACCCGTTCTAGGAGCACCCATGGGATTCGCCGCCAATTTCATCGACGCCGTCGCCTTCCTGGTCAACGCCATCCTCCGGCTGGCCTTCTGGGTCATCCTGATCCGGGTGCTCATGTCCTGGGTGAGCCCGGACCCCGCCAACCCCCTGGTCCGCGCCCTGACCCAGATCACCGACCCCATCCTGCGCCCCGCCCAGCGCCTCATCCCCCCCGTGGGTGGCCTGGACCTTTCCCCCATCGTGGTCCTGCTCGGCATCGAGTTCCTGCGCATCCTCGTGGTAAGCAGCCTGCAGCAGCTCGCCTACGGGATGTAGGCCCGCGCCGTGGCGGAGCAGGCCTTCTTCCGCTGGGACGGCGAGGACCTGATCCTGCGCCTGCGCGTGCAGCCCAAGGCGGCCCGGGACCAGGTCGCCGGCCTTCACGGCGGGGCCCTCAAGGTGCGCACCACCGCCCCGCCCGTGGAGGGCGCCGCCAACAAGCACCTCGCCCAGTTCCTCGCCAAGGAGCTGGGCCTCCCCAAATCCGCCGCCAGCGTGGAGCGGGGCGCGAAGGGCAAGGACAAGGAGCTGCGCCTCGCCGGGGCCGACCCGGAGGCCTTCGCGGCCGCCCGGGAGCGCTGGGGCCTCTGAGCTCCCGGCGCTCCCGCCCCGACGGCCCCGCTACCGGCCCATGGCAGCCTACCGGCAACCCTAGGACCGCCCTTCCGGCCCTGGGGGCTCACGATCCGCGGCAGGGCCCACCGGCCACCCTCCCTGGGGCGAGCGCGGGATCTCCGAGACCCCCGACTCCGCCATGCGCGCCCCTTCGGCCAGCAGGTAGTCCATAAAGGCCCGGGCGGCGACGGACAGCTGCTTGCCCGCCGGATAGACCAGGTACCAGTGGCGCTCGATGGGGAAGCCCTCCAGGTCGAGGACCGCCACCTCCTCGCCCCCGCCCGCCAGAGTGTGCTCCGAAAGCACCGATACCCCCATGCCCGCGGCCACGCTCTGCTTGATTGCTTCGTTGCTGCCCAGCTCCATGCGCACCCGGAGCGTTACCCCGTGCTCGTCGCACAGGCGCTCCACCGCCAGGCGGGTTCCGGAACCGGGCTCGCGGGCCAGGAACGGGTACTCCCCCAGCTCGGCCAGGGGCACCCCCGCCCGGCCCGCCAGCGGGTGGCCCGGCGGGGCCAGGGCCACCAGGGGATTGCGCAGGAAGGGCACCGCCTCCACGTCCACCCCCGCCGGCGGCTGGCCGAAGATGTAGAGGTCGTCCTCGTTGCTCTGCAGCCGCTCCAGGACGCGCTCGCGGTTGGTCACCTTCAGCGAGGCGTCCACCCCGGGGTAGCGCTCGCAGAATCCCCCCAGCAGACGCGGCGCGAAGTATTTGGCGGTGGTCACCACCCCCAGCCGCAGGCGCCCCTGCGTGAGCCCCTTCATGTTGGCCACGTCCATCTCGAAGCGCTCCAGGCTGCCGAACATCTCCCGGCAGCTCTCGTACAGGGAGCGCCCCGCATCGGTGAGATAGACGCGCTTGCCCACCTGCTCGAAAAGCGGCATGCCCACCGCCTCGCTGAGCTTCCGGATCTGCATGGACACCGTGGGCTGGGTCACGTGCAGCGTCTGCGCGGCGCGCTTGAAGCTGCCCAGCCGGGCGATGGCCTCGAAGACCTCCAGCTGGCGCAGGCTCGCGTGCCGGCGCAGGTTCATGGTCGGCCGCTCCATGGTCGGTCCCTCCGCGGATCCATAGACCCGCATCTAAGGAATGGCAAAAACATTTCGACTGTTAGCTATGACTCAGGTGTACCACTCTATTCCTGAGTGAAACACTCCGGAATAGGACGCATCGTTCCGGGGTCGGCCAACAGGTGCCAACCAGCAGGAGGACCGGCCATGGGTAACGAAGGGCAGATTCAGGACCCGAAGGAGCGGTACAAGTCGGGCGTCATCCCCTACAAGAAGATGGGCTACTGGGAGCCCGACTACGAGCCCAAGGACACCGACGTGATCTGCTGCTTCCGGATCACGCCGCAGCAGGGCGTGGATGCGGAGGAAGCGGCGGCCGCGGTGGCCGGCGAGTCCTCCACGGCCACCTGGACCGTGGTGTGGACCGACCGGCTGACGGACTGCGAGCTGTACCGGGCCAAGGCCTACCGCGTGGACCCGGTGCCGAACACCGGCGAGGGCACCGGCCAGGATGCCCAGTACTTCGCCTACATCGCCTACGACCTCGACCTGTTCGAGGAGGGCTCCATCGCCAACCTCACCGCGTCGATCATCGGCAACGTGTTCGGCTTCAAGGCCTTGAAGGCCCTGCGCCTCGAGGACATGCGCATGCCGGTGGCCTACCTCAAGACCTTCCAGGGCCCGCCCACCGGCATCGTCGTGGAGCGCGAGCGCCTCGACAAGTTCGGCCGGCCGCTGCTCGGCGCCACCACCAAGCCCAAGCTGGGGCTGTCCGGCCGCAACTACGGGCGCGTGGTCTACGAGGCGCTCAAAGGCGGGCTGGACTTCGTGAAGGATGACGAGAACATCAACTCGCAGCCCTTCATGCACTGGCGCGACCGCTTCCTCTACTGCATGGAGGCGGTGAACCGGGCGTCGGCGGCCACCGGCGAGGTGAAGGGGCACTATCTCAACGTCACGGCCCCCACCATGGAGGATATGTACGAGCGCGCCGAGTTCGCCAAGGAGCTCGGGTCGCCGATCATCATGATCGACCTGATCGTCGGCTACACGGCCATCCAGTCCATGGCCAAGTGGGCGCGCAAGAACAACATGATTCTCCACCTGCACCGCGCCGGGCACGGCACCTACACCCGCCAGAAGACCCACGGCGTGAGCTTCCGGGTGATCTCCAAATGGATGCGCATGGCCGGGGTCGACCACATCCATGCCGGCACCGTGGTGGGCAAGCTGGAAGGCGATCCCAACATGATCGCCGGCTACTACGACACCCTGACCAAGGAGTACGTGCCGCAGAACCTGCAGCAGGGCCTGTTCTTCGACCAGGACTGGGCGTCGCTCAACAAGACCATGCCGGTGGCATCCGGCGGCATCCACGCCGGGCAGATGCACCAGCTGCTGCACTATCTGGGCGAGGACGTGGTGCTGCAGTTCGGCGGCGGCACCATCGGGCACCCCATGGGCATCCAGGCCGGCGCCACCGCCAACCGAGTCGCGCTGGAAGCCATGGTCAAGGCCCGCAACGAGGGCAGGAACATCATGGAGGAGGGCCCGGACATCCTGCAGAAGGAGGCCAAGTGGTGCACGCCCCTCAAGCAGGCGCTGGATACCTGGAAGGACATCTCCTTCAACTACGAGTCCACGGACACCGCCGACTTCGTCCCCGAGACGACGGCCAGCAGCTGAGGAGGCGACACCATGGCAATGACCAATCCCGGCAGCCGGATCACGCAGGGGACCTTCTCCTTCCTGCACGATCTAACCGACGAGGAGATCAAGAGCCAGGTGGAGTACTGCCTGGCCAACGGCTGGGCGGTGAACGTGGAGTTCACCGACGACCCCCATCCCCGCAACACCTACTGGGAGATGTGGGGCATGCCCATGTTCGACGTGAAGGACCCGGCGGCCGTCCTGTACGAGATCAACGAGTGCCGCAAGGCCTTCCCCAGCCATTACATCCGGGTGACGGGCTTCGACTCCAACCGGGGCTGGGAGACGCCGCGGCTGTCCTTCATCGTCAACCGGCCCACCGAGGAGGAGCCGGGCTTCCGGCTGGTCCGCACCGAGGACGAAGGGCGCACGATCCGCTACACGATCCAGCCCTACGTCACGCAGGACCGGCCGGAGGGCGAGCGATACCGCTGAGGCACGGCCGAGGGGCCGGGCGCCGCCCCGGCCCCCTTCTGCGCCGCAATACCGGTGTAGGAGCCCGCTTCAGCGGGCGAATCCGAATCGGACCCCGTCGCCTATTCCGGCAATCGCCCGCTGAAGCGGGCTCCTGCACCTAATGGCTGAAGGGCGTAGTAGGAGCGACGGCCCCCGTCGCGACCGCCTTTCGCCCGGGCCGCACCCCAGGACCGCGTACCGCAAGGGCCCCAGGCCCTTCCGGGAACCAGGCTGACCCAGCACTCTTTCGAGGAGTATCCACCCATGCAGGAAGTAAACCCGGAAGATCTGCCCGAGAACCAGGAAGCGGGGCCGTCCGGCGGGGAACCGCCCGACGACACCCCCATCGACCTGGAGGCGGAGTTCCACGCCTCCAACGTGCAGGAGGTGCTCGACAAGCTCGACCACGAGCTGGTGGGCCTGGAGCCGGTCAAGCAGCGCATCCGGGAGATCGCCGCCCTGCTGCTGGTGGACCGGGCGCGCAAGCAGATGCAGCTCACCACCGAGACGCCCACCCTGCACATGTGCTTCACCGGCAACCCGGGCACCGGCAAGACCACCGTGGCCATGCGCATGGCCGAGATCCTGCACCGCCTGGAGTACGTGCGGCAGGGGCACCTGGTGGCGGTGACCCGGGACGATCTCGTCGGCCAGTACATCGGCCACACCGCGCCCAAGACCAAGGAGGTGCTCAAGAAGGCCATGGGCGGGGTGCTGTTCATCGACGAGGCCTACTACCTGTACCGCCCCGAGAACGAGCGGGACTACGGCCAGGAGGCCATCGAGATCCTGCTGCAGGTCATGGAGGACAATCGCGACGATCTGGTGGTGATCCTGGCCGGCTACGCGGACAAGATGGACCGCTTCTTCCAGAGCAACCCGGGCATGCGCTCCCGCATCGCCCACCACCTGGACTTCCCCGACTACTCGGGGGGCGAGCTGATGGAGATCGCGCGGATAATGCTGGGCGACCTCAACTACGACTTCAGCCTGGAGGCCGAGGAGGCCTTCCAGGAATACATCGAGCGGCGCATGGCGATGCCGCACTTCGCCAACGCCCGCTCCATCCGCAACGCCATCGACCGCGCCCGGCTGCGCCAGGCCAACCGCCTGTTCGCCGGCGACACCAACCTCACCAAGGCCGACCTCAAGACCATCAAGGCGGAGGACATCCGGGCGAGCAGCGTGTTCGAGCAGGGGGTGCCCGATGCGGATCCAGCGATGAATCGCTGAGCCGCGCGGACACGGACCGGAAGCCGGGACCGGTGGAGGGTGGGGCCGTGAGCGAGATCCTCGAGGGACTGACGCCGCTACGCGTGCGGCCGAAGCGGATCGATGCGGAGTGCTACAACCGCATCCGGGTGCGGCTGATGCGCAGCCGGCGCCTGCCGGTACGGGTCAACGTCCCCGACCATCCGGGCCTGGAGATGATTTTCACCGACGACGCCTGGCTGGGGGTGGACGCCGCCCGGCACGACCTACCGATCATCTCCTGGAGCGAGTTCGAGGCCAAGGCGCGCACGGGCCTGCACGAGCCCGTAAGGTGCCGGATGGGCCTCTATCACACCCATGCGGGGCTCATCATGGGGAGCGTGTTGGAAGCCTTGGCGGACAACGAGTGGGAATATTCCTACCGGTAGGCCTGCCATGGGCCCTTCGGGGGTTTCACTCAAAACGCAATTCCCACCCCCAGCGAAAGACCCCCAACAAGCGTCAAACACCATTCCTGGCCGGGGCCCGAGCCTGCCCCTATCACGGACCTCCGTAAGGCGATGCCAGGGGGGAGTTCGCCAATCCCCCCCGTACCAAGTGGTAAGCCTGGCCTCCCCAACTCTAGCGTTCAGGCCCTCGAAAACGGATGTACTCCGTCTTCACTCCCGGGCCGCCCGAGGATTCAGCCCTTCCTGCCATTTTTCTTTTTTAAGCCCCCATAACCCTTATCTTTCCGCGGTCCCCGTACCATATAAAAAATTCAATAACTTGTGCCTATTTTTTGCTCCGTGGAGGTTCGCACCCAGAACCCACTCCGATAGACAATGCCCGGACAAAATTTGAAAAGTGTCCGAAGCGGCTTTAAACTCCGTTTTCTCTGGTGGGGGGGGGATACCGGGATCATCTCCTGGGATCAGATTAGCTGTTTGCCCTAGCGGGCTTTTTCGTCCCCCTACCGAAATTCCGGCCCGTCGGCACAAACGGGAATCCCGCTTTTCCGGGAACCGCCGGCGACTCCCAGCGGGAAGCCTTTTGCAAGGCTGGCTTTCCCTGCTGAATCCACAGCTTAAGGCCTTTGGAACCGCCTGGTTTAAGCTGGTCTCGGTGGAAGGGGACAAGATTTTTTGTCTTTAAACCTCTTCCAACGGGAACTCCATGCCAAAACGCATCAACCTGACCCTCCTCGTACTGCTCTTCACCACCCCTGCCTGGGGCGCTCCGAACATCATTGAAAAGCTCAGTGTCTGGGTGGAATCCGGACAGCCTGAGAGGGCCTACGAATTAGGCCTTGAATATCGCCATCAATACGAGGGAACCCCCCGGTTCGACTTCTACTACGGGGTGGCTGCGGTCGACACCGGCCATTACACCGAGGGGACCATGGCCCTCGAGCGGGTTCTCCTCCGCCAGCCGGACCTCGATCGGGCGCGCCTCGAACTGGCGCGGGCCTACTACCTCATGGGCGAGGACCGCCGGGCCGAGGAGGAGTTCGAGACCCTCGACGACAAGGACACCCCGCCGGAGGTGGCGGAGGCCGTGGACGGCTACCTCGCCGCCATCCGCTCCCGCGACCACAAGCGGCACACCGATTTCACCGGCCACATCGAGCTGGCCGGCGGCCACGACTCCAACGTCAACAGCGCCACCGCCGATGACTCGGTGACCATCATGGACGGCCTTTTGGCCCTGCAACTGGACGACGAGTCCAAGGCCATCGACGACAACTTCGGGCAAGTCCGGGCCGGACTCGGACTCACCGTCCCCACCACGCCGTACCGGGGTTTCTTCCTCCAGGTGGACGGCTCCCGGACCATGCACGCCGAGGCGACCCCGTACGACACCGCCCTCGGGGCCGCCCAGTTGGGCGCGCAGTGGTGGGTGGGGCCCGTGGACATTCGGCTCGGCGCCTCCGGACGCCGGTTCTACCTCGACAGCGAGCCCTACCAGGACGCCTACGGGGTCTTCTTTGATGGGAAGGTCCGCGTCGGCGAGACGTGGCAGGTGTCCTGGACCGCCCGGGGCGACCGCCTCGCCTACCCCGAGCAGGAAGTGCGCAACTCCATCCTCTGGAACGCCGGCCTCGGCCTCTCCAAGGTCTGGAACCTGCCCTGGCAGGTGCGCACCGCCCTGAACGGCTTCTACGGCAGCGAGATCCCCGACGAGGACACCGAGGCGGCCAGCGCCATCGCCGAGCGCGACATGGTCGGCGGACGGTTCGGCCTGTCGGTGGCCCCCTCCGGCCCGTTCCTGTTCACCGCCACGGGCACCGTCCGGCGGAGCGAGTACGCGGGCGAGCAGGCCCTGTTCGGGGAGGCCCGGGAGGAGACCCTGTACCAGGCCGAGGCGGGCCTGGACTGGACGCCCGCCGCCGGGCTGCGCGTCGGCCCCCGGGCCTCGTACGCCGTGAACGACGCCAACCTCGACCTCTACGCCTACGAACGGACCCGGTACTGGCTCCGCGTCCGCTACGACCTCGACTGAAGGAGCGGCCATGAGCACCAACCCGCAACGCACCCTCCTCACCGCCGCGGCCCTGGCCGCCGCCCTGTCCGCCCCGGCCCACGCGGAGAACCGGGTCATCGGCAAGGTGGTCATGGAGACCGGCGAGGTCTTCGCCGTCGGCCCCAACGGCGAAAAGCGCGACCTCCGCCGCGGCTCCATCATCCAGGAGAAGGAGATCCTGATCAGCGGCGAAGGGGCCCGCGCCCAGATCCGGTTCCGGGACGGCGGCCTGGTGGCCCTCAAGCCGGACACGCGGTTCACCGTCTTCCGCTACCGCGAGGAGGCCGGGCAGGGCAAGAAGGCCGGGGCCTTCCTGCGGCTGGTCGAGGGCGGCCTGCGCACCGTGACCGGCGCCATCAAGGGCGGCAAGGAGGACCAGGAGTACCGCCTGGACACCCCGGTGGCGTCCATCGGCGTCCGTGGCACCGCCTACGCCCTGCGGGTCTGCGAGGGCGACTGCTCCGGCGGGGCCCAGGAGGGCCTGTACGGCGCGGTCCGCGAGGGCGAGATCACCGTGGACAACGACCGGGGCCAGGCCCGCTTCGGCGCGGGGCAGTACTTCCACGCCGCCAGCGCCGCCGACCCCGCCCGCCGCATCATCACGCCGCCGGCCGGTCTCCTCGAGGGCACCACGGTCGCCCGGGACGCCTCCGGCGCGGGCCAGAGCCGGTCCGGGGAGCAGGGCGACGGCGGCGGTTCCGGGCTGGGCGCCGCTAAGGGCGCCGCGACCGGCGGCCCCGCCACCCACGCCGACCCCGCCGACGCCGTGCCCCGGATGAGCTTCCAGGAGGCCACCGACGTGGACGCCTGGGGCTCGCCGGACATGTTCGCCGACGCCAACGACTACAAGGGGCTGGTGGCCGCGGGCTGGGCGGGCGATCCCGCCGACTTCCAGGGCACGGGCGTCTCCGCCGCCGACGGCGGGGCCTTCGACACCAATTCCCTCGGCGAGGTGTGGGTAGACAACCAGGGCCGGGTGGTCCTGGTGCGCGCCGGCAGCAACCTCGGCGACCCCTCCGTGCGCTACGAGTCCATGCAGCTCGCCGAGTCCGGCGGCGACGCGGGCCTCGGCATCTCCTGGGGGCGCTGGACCGGCGACTTCCAGATCGACCACGGCGGCACGGACTACCTCGACAGCAGCGGCTCGCTGTTCTACGCCAAGACCCAGAACTACACCACCGCCGCCGAGATGGACGCCCTGGTGAACGCGGGCGTGAGCAGCGCCACCTACACCGCCACCAACGCCACGGGGCCGGCGCTGGTGGACACCAGCGCCCACAGCGGGGTTGGCCGCAACTGGAACCTGAAGAGCGCCAGCCTGACGGTGGACTTCGTCAACCAGGACCTCACCGGCGCCGAATTCACCTTCAACGACGGCGGCAACTACGACGCCACCCTGGCGCTGACCGGCGCGTCGCGGGCCAGCCTCGGCCAGGACGGCAACCCGGCGGTGTTCGTAGCGGACGGCATGGAGGGCGACATCATTTACACCGTCACCGGTACCCGCCAGGGCTCCGCCAGCGGCAGCATCGAGGGCGGCCTGGCGGGCGACGCCGCGGAGGCGGCCATCGTGCAATTCGACCTGGAGGCCGAATACGACCACCTCGTAGACAGCCACGTGGAGGGAATCAAGATCCTGCGGCGCTAGGCGGTCCTTCCGCCGCGACGAAGAAAGCCGCCCCCGAGGGGGCGGCTTTCAACCTGGTAAGGGGCGAGCCCTGCTGCTCAGCCGGGCAATTGCCTTCGGCTTATGAACCCCAGCCTCCTGGCTACGGCCTTGGCCCTTAAAGGGTGCAGTGGTTCAGGGAGTTCGGCTTACTCGAACGCTGGATCCGGTGATGTTTCGGCCAATCCCCAGGGCTTGGGGGCCCAGAAGCGCTGGAGACTCTGGCTTCTCCGTTGAGACGGACAACACCCTGGAACCGGTAAGCGTCCTATATTGCCGAGGACCGAGTTCGCTCTATGTGTCCGCTAATGAGAGCCTCATCCCAGCACAAAGCATATTGCGGTTATCGTTGACCGAAATAAGCCCTTGCTAACCTATCTTCCTGAAGAGAGACCTCATACAGCTAGCTTTTGTTAGCGAAACAACCCAGAACCTTACCTTGGACGTTGGGAATTAAAATTTTAAAAAAATAAATCATTAAACCCTAACTCCTATTCAAACGCTCCAAGAAATTTATTATAATTAGAAACACCTAAACCCCACACCCCTAATAAATTTATAGGGGAAATTAACCACAGGAGGGAATAGTGGGCTCTGTAATTTTTCTTTCACTCATCTACCTTGCCATCATAATTGCCATGATCTGGCAAGGCTTTAAGGGTGTTATGCAAATTGTTGGGAGCGACGAGCTAGAGAGGAAACAAGGCGTAAAAAGGATTGCCATTTCCGTAACAGCCGGAATCGCAGCCATGATTGTTATCCAAATTGTTATTGGCGGAATGCTGTTTTCTAGCGCGACCAGCACTGTTGGGTACTAATTAAATTTATTAGCATCCAACGTCTGTTTTGCTATGAAAAGGCAGCCGATGTGCTGCCTTTTCTGGGTGAGCCCCTCCGCCACGGCCGCGGTTAAAAAAAGTCATTCTTTACTGCCATTCCGGCACCCTTGCCCCACTTTTTCCAACATGCCTACCTGCCCCGTTCCCGGCAAATTTCCATGGGGGCTTGGGACCGGTTAGTAATAGCCAGGTTTCAAAGCACCACCACATCGAACTGCTCCTGGGTGTAGCCGGCCTCGGAGCGCAGGGTGATGGACTTGCCGATGAAGGCCTCCAGGTCGGCGAGGCCCTTGCTCTCTTCGTCGAGGAGGACGTCTACCACGGAGGGGTTGGCGAGGATGAGGAGCTGCTCGGCGGGGTATTGGCGGGCTTCGCGGAGGGTCTCGCGGAAGATCTCGTAGCAGACGGTCTGCAGGGACTTCACCCGGCCCCGGCCCTGGCAGTAGGGGCAGGGCTCGGTCATCAGGCGCTCCAGGGACTCCCGGGTGCGCTTGCGGGTCATCTCCACCAGGCCCAGCTCGGAGAAGCCCACCAGGTGGGACTTGGATCGGTCGCGGGAGAGGGCGTACTCCAGGGCGCGGAAGACCCGCTCGCGGTGGTCGGCCTTCTCCATGTCGATGAAGTCGATGATGATGATGCCGCCCAGGTTGCGCAGGCGGAGCTGGCGGGCGATGGCCTGCGCGGCCTCGAGGTTGGTCTTGAGGATGGTCTCCTCGAGGGTCTTGCGCCCCACGAAGCCGCCGGTGTTCACATCGATGGAGGTAAGCGCCTCGGTCTGGTCGATGACCAGGTGCCCGCCGGATTTGAGGTAGACGGTGCGGTCCAGGGAGCGCTGGATCTCCTCCTCCACCGAGTAGAGGTCGAAGATGGGCCGTTCGCCGGGGTAGTACTCGATGCGGTCGGCCACCTCGGGCACGAAGTCGCGGGCGAAGGTCTGGATCTGGTCCCAGGTCTCCCGGGAGTCGATGCGCACCTTGTCCACCTGATCGTCCACCATGTCCCGCATGGCCCGCATGGGCAGGGTGAAGTCCTCGTGGATCAGGGCGGGGGCCTTGGCGGTGCGGATGTCGGCCTGGAGGGACTCCCACAGCCGGCGCAGGAAGCGCACGTCGCGCTCGAACTCCTGCTCACGGACTCCCTCGCTCACGGTGCGCACGATGAATCCGCCCGGCTCCTCGGGCGGGTGGAAGGCCTCCACCGCCTCCTTCAGCCGGGTCCGCTCCTCGACCCCGTCGATGCGGCGGGACACCCCCACCCGGTCGATGTAGGGCATGTACACCAGGAAACGCGACGGCAGGGTGATCTGCGTGGAGACCCGGGCCCCCTTGGTGCCGAGGGGGTCCTTGTTCACCTGCACCACCACCTCGTCGCCCTCTCGGAGCAGCTCGGTGATCTTCGGTTCCTGGCCGTTGCGGGGGAGGTCCGTGTTCTCGGGGGGCAGGACGTCGGAGGCGTGCAGGAAGGCGGCCTTCTCCAGGCCGATGTCGATGAAGGCGGCCTGCATCCCGGGCAGGACGCGGCCCACCTTGCCCTTGTAGATGTTGCCGACGATGCCGCGGGTGCGGGGCCGCTCGATGTGGACCTCCTGGAGGAGGCCGTTCTCGACGATGGCCACCCGCACCTCCTGCGGGGTGACGTTGATGAGGATCTCGCTGCCGCTCAAAGCGTCCCGGCTCCGAAGCCCCGCAGCAGCTGGTCGGTCTCGCACAGCGGCAATCCCATCACCGCCGAATAGCTCCCGGTGATCTCCTCCACGAACACGGCCCCCCGGCCCTGGATGGCGTAGGCGCCGGCCTTGTCCATGGGCTCCCCCGTCTCGATGTAGGCCTCGATCTCCGCCGCCTCCAGGGGCCGCACCCGCACGCGGGTGCGGTTGAGGCGGCTCTCGGTGCGGCGGCCGTCGGTGACGGCCACGGCGGACAGCACCTCGTGCTCCCGGCCGGACAGGGACTGGAGATACCGTCGCGCGTCCCCCGGCCCGCCGGGCTTGCCCAGGATGCTGCCGTCCTGCTCGATGGCGGTGTCCGCGCCGAGGACAAGGGCGCCCTTGCGGTCCGGGAGGCCCACGGTCGCGGCCCCCGCGGCGGCCTTGTCCCGGGCCAGGCGCTCCACGTAGGAGGCGGGCGCCTCCCCGGCCCGCGGGGTCTCGTCCACGGACGACTCCACGGGCCTGTGCGGGATGCCGATCTGCTCCAGGAGCTCCGCCCGGCGGGGCGAACGGCTGGCGAGGTAGAGGGGGACGGGATCGGTCATACGGGGACTGGCGGCCTATTGATCCGAGGCCGGCCCGGACCCGCTGTCCGAATCCCCGGACAGGATGTCGCTCCAGAGCTCTTCGAGGTTGTAGAACGCCCGCGTCTCGGCCCGCATGACGTGCACGATCACCCCGCCCAGGTCCAGCAGGATCCAGTCGCCGCCGTCGGCGCCCTCGATGCCGCCGGGCTGGAACCCGGCGTGCTTGACCTCCTCCTGGAGGTGATTGGCGATGGAGCCCACGTGGCGGTCGGAGGTACCGGTGGCGATCACGAAGTAATCGGCGAAGCCGCTGCGCTCGGAGACGTCCAGGGTCTGCACGTCCTTCGCCTTGCGGTCGTCGAGGGCCGTCTGGATGATCTCCAGCAGGCGATCCGCTTCTTGCTTGCTGGCCGTCGGCTTACGGTTCTTGGCGGTAGAGGCCATGAGCGGAAAGGTATTCCTCCACTTGGTGGGGCAGCAGGAAGCGCGGGCTCGCCCCCGCGCCGACCATCTCCCGGATGGCGGTAGCGCTGATGTCCAGGCGGGTCACATCGAAGGCCATCACCGCCCCCGCGGGCTGCTCATGGAACACTGCGGGGGACTCGGTCCAGCGCCCCTCCAGGGCCCGGGCCAGCTCCGGCTCCAGGGCCTCCAGGGAGGTTCCGGGGCGGCGGACGGCCGCGATGTGGGTCAGGTCGAGCATGCGCTCCCACTGGTGCCAGTGGTTGAGTTGGGTGAAGGCGTCGCTACCTATAATAATTAGTATCGGCCGACGCCCCAAACGTTCCCGGAGCCATTCCAGGGTGCGCACCGTGTAGGAGGGCCCGGCCGCCTGCACCTCCCAGTCCAGCACCCCCAAGGTGGGGAAGCCCGCCACGGCCGCCCGGGTCATGGCCAGGCGGTGGGCCGCCGGGGTCTTGGGCGCGGCGCGGTGGGGCGGCTCCCCGGAAGGCACCAGCACCACCCGCTCCGCCCCCACCCGCTGGCGGACCTCCTCGGCGGGCCGCAGGTGGCCGTAGTGGACGGGATCGAAGGTGCCGCCCATGAGGAGCAGCGGCCCCTCTCCGCCCAGGGGATCCAATGCGCCCGTGCCCTCGGTCACGCCGCCCTCAGCCCCGCGTCTGCCCGGAGCCCAGCACCACGAACTTCTCCGTGGTCAGGCCCTCCAGGCCCACGGGGCCGCGCACGTGCAGCTTGTCGGTGGAGATGCCGATCTCCGCGCCGAGGCCGTACTCGTAGCCGTCGGCGAAGCGGCTGGAGGCGTTGACCATCACCGAGGAGGAATCCACCTCGCGCAGGAAACGCCGGGCGCTGGTGTAGTTCTCGGTGACGATCACGTCGGTGTGCCCGGAACCGTAGGCGGCGATGTGGTTCATGGCGGCGTCCAGGCCGTCCACCACCTTCACCGCCAGGATGGGGCCCAGGTACTCGGTGGCCCAATCCTCCTCGCCGGCCTCCTTGGCCCCCGAAACCAGCTCCCGGGTGCGGGGGCAGCCGCGCAGCTCCACCCCGGCGTCCAGGAAGCGCTCGCCCAGTCCCGGCAGGACGGCCCCCGCCACGGCGGCGTCCACCAGCAGGGTCTCCATGGTGTTGCAGGTGCCGTAGCGCTGGGTCTTGGCGTTAACGGCGATGTCCGCGGCCTTGTCCAGATCGGCGTCGGCGTCGATGTAGGTGTGGCAGACCCCCTCCAGGTGCTTGATCACCGGCACCCGGGACTCCGCCGCCACCCGCTCGATGAGGCCCTTGCCGCCGCGCGGGATGATGATGTCCACGTGCTCGGGCATGCCGAGCAGCGCCCCCACCGCGGCGCGGTCGGGGGTGTCCACCACCGAGACCACGCCCTCCGGCAGGCCCACCTCGGCGAGCACCGTGCGCATGATGTGGCTGATGGCGCGGTTGGAGGAGATGGCCTCCTTGCCGCCGCGGAGGATGGCGGCGTTGCCGGACTTCAGGCACAGGGCGGCGGCGTCGGCGGTGACGTTGGGCCGCGACTCGTAGATGATGCCGATGACGCCCAGGGGCACCCGCATCTTGCCCACCTGGATGCCGCTCGGGCGCATGCTCAGGTCGTTCATGGCGCCCACCGGGTCCGGCAGGCCGGCCACCTGGCGCAGGCCGTCGGCCATGGCCGATACCCGGTCCTCGTTCAGCTCCAGGCGGTCCACCAGGGCGGCGTCCAGGCCCTCGGAAGCGGCGCGCTCCAGGTCCTCGCGGTTGGCGGCGAGGATGTCCGACTTCTCGGCCTCGATGCGGTCGGCCATGGCCAGCAGGGCCTTGTCCTTGAGGCCGGGGTCCAGCCGGTTCATCTGCCGGGCGGCCTCGCGGGCCGTGCGGCCCAGCTCCTGCACGTATGCGGTAACGTCGTCCATGGTCCTTCCTCCCAAAGCGCGTGCCCGACTGGTCCTTCTACCCATTTGCAGCGGCGGAACCGCCACGATCCCCCGGTCCCCCCTGTGGGAGCGGCCAGTGGCCGCGACCGAACCGGCCAACCCCGGGGTCGCGGCTGGTAGCCGCTCCCACACTTCCCGTCTGGGCATTCCCCCGGAAGCCGCCAATCCGGTCGCGGCCGGGACGGCCGCTCCTACAATGGCCCCCTTGCTCCCGCTGGAGCTTCCTCGTAGGAGCCCACTTTAGTGGGCGATTCCATCCCGGCCACCGTGGATGATGCTGGCACTCGCCCGCTGAATCGGGCTTCTACTCCAGGCGGTCCGCCCGTAGGAGCGACGGCCCCCGTCGCGACCACCTTTCGCCCGATTGCGCCGTCAGGCCCCCGCCGGCAGGCCGGTCTCCACCCCGGCCAGCGCCAGCGCCGCGTCCTCCAGGGCGGCCCAGGGGTCACCGGCCTCGGCGCCCTTGCTCATGCGGTCCACCCGGGCCAGGGCGGCGAGCACCCGCTCCGCCTCGCCCTCGCCCAGATTTCGGGCCAGCTTCTGGGCGGCCTGCTTGCGCGGCGGGAAGAGCTTCAGCTCCTTGCAGGCCGCCTCCAAATCCCCGCCGCGGCGGTGGCGGTCCCGCAGGACGATAACGTTGCGCACCTCCCGGGCCATGGCCCCCACCACCGCCGGCAGCTCCGCGCCCTCGGCGCGCAGGGCGGCCACCGCCCGCACCGTGCGGCGGGGATCCCGGGCCAGCGCGGCCTCCGCCAGGTCGAACACCGAGAAGCGGGCCTGGTCGCCCACCGCCGCCAGCACACCGTCCACGTCCAGGCGCGCCGGGCCGCCGGTGTAGAGGGCGAGTTTCTCCACCTCGCCGGCCGCCGCTTCCAGATTGCCCTCCACCCGCTCCGCCAACAAGGTCAGGGCGTCGGGGGAGAGCTCCAGACCGTAGCCCGCCGCGCGGCCGCGCAGCCAGTCGGGCAGCTCGTGGCGGCGCGGGGCAAACCGCGCCAGAGTGAGGCCGGCCTCCTCCACCGCCCGGAACCACTTCTTCTGCTGGTCCTTCTTGGACTGGTAGCCGGCGGTCAGCAGCAGCACCACGTCCGGGGCGGGGTCGGCGCAGTACTCCTGGAGCCATTTGCCGCCCTCGTCCTTGGGCGCCCCGCCGCCGTAGTGGATCTCCACCAGCCGCCGAGGGGCGAACAGCGAGGGCGCCGCCAGCTCCTGGCGGATGGCGGTGTAGTCCACCTGGTCGTCGGCGCGGAAGGCGTGGCGCTCCACCTCCGGGTCGGCCAGCAGCACCGAGCGCACCCGCTCCGCCGCCTCCTCCCGCAGCAGCGGGGCGTCGCTGTGGACCAGGATCACCGGCGGCGGCTGACCGTGCAGCCGCTTCTCCAGCTCCTCCACCGAGCGCAGGGCCATGTCAGGGTTGCCTCGTCATCTGGTCGGGGGTGCGCCCCTTCTGCCCCCCGGGGCGCATTCGAGGAATCGCCCGCTGCAGCGGGCTCCGGCCTTACGGGCCCCTAGAACCCGCTCTTGATGGAATCCAGGATCCCTTCGGCCAGCGCCTCCGCGGCCTGGCGGGCAGCCCGGCGCTTGTTGGCCTCTTCGGCGGCGGGGCTGGTGGCGGGGTCGTAGGGGTAGGTACTGCTCTCCACCAGTCCGCTCCGCTCCCGGAGGACCTCGAAGTCGGGCTCCGCCTTGTCGGTTTCCTCCCGGGCCTCGCCTTCCTCCGGGGCTTTCTCGCTTTCCCCCGGGGCTTCCCCGCCTTCCGGCGCGACGCCGTCCACCCGGGGCCGGAGCAGGCGGTAATCCGCCCGCAGGGTCACCTCGTACTCGGTGGCCTCGCCGGTGGCGCCGATGGCGGCGGCGCTGCTGGTGGCCTCCCCGCCCTCCACCCGGAGCACGGCCTCGGCCCCGGCGCGGGAATCGACCAGATCCACGGCCCGGTCCCGGTTCAGGGCGTCCTCCAGGGCGCGGACCAGCTGCGAGTCCTCCGGTTCCGCCTCCAGGTAGACGCGCTCGACCCCGGCGGGAAAGGCACCCACGCCCGGAAAGCGGTAGCCGCAGCCGGTGAGGGCGATGAGAACCAGGAGCAGCAGCACCCGGGCAGGCCGTAACCAGTGGACCCCCTGTGGGAGCGGCCAGTGGCCGCGACCGAACAGGCCACCTCCAGGTCGCGGCTGATAGCCGCTCCCAAAGGGCCCTTCCGGAGATCCGAGCCGATCCCGGCTCACTTGGCCACCACGTTCACCAGCTTGCCCGGCACCACGATCACCTTGCGCACCGGGGTATCGCCCACCACCTCCCGGATCCGCTCGTTGGCCAACGCCTGCTCGCGGATGGTGTTCTCGTCCGCGTCGGCGGGCACCTGGATCTGGGAGCGGTTCTTGCCGTTCACCTGCACCACCAGCTCGATGGTGTCCCGCTCCAGGGCGGCGGGATCGGCCTCGGGCCAGGCGGCGTCCTCCACGGCGCCCTCCTTGCCCAGGCCCGCCCACAGGGCGTTGGCGACGTGCGGGGTCATGGGGGCGAGCAGCCGCACCACGGCGTCCAGGCCCTCGCCCACCACCGCCCGAGTCGCCTCGTCGGTGGCCTCCGCCGCCTTGGACAGGGCGTTGGTGATCTCCATAGCCGCGGCCACGGCGGTGTTGAAGTGGTAGCGCTCGCGCACGTCCACGCTGGCCCGCTGCACCAGCTCGTGCACCTGGCGGCGCAGCTCGGCGGCCTCCTCCGGAAGCTCGGCGGGCAGCGCCGGGGCGGTACCGCCCTCGGCGTAACCCCCCACCAGCCGCCACAGGCGATGGAGGAAGCGGTGCATGCCCTGCACCCCCTCCTCCTGCCATTCCAGCGCCTGGTCCGGCGGCGCCGCGAAGAGGATGAACAACCGCACGGTGTCGGCGCCGAAGCGGTCGATCATCTCCTGCGGGTCCACCACGTTGCCCTTGGACTTGGACATCTTGGCGCCGTCCTTCAGCACCATGCCCTGGGTGAGCAGGCGCTGGAAGGGCTCGTCGTTGTCCAGCAGGCCGGCGTCGCGCATGAGCTTGTTGAAGAAGCGCGCGTAGAGCAGGTGCAGCACGGCGTGCTCCACGCCGCCCACGTACTGGTCCACCGGCAGCCAGTAGCGGGCGCGCTCGTCGGCCATGGCGGTGCCGCTGTCGGGGCAGGCGTAGCGGACGAAGTACCAGGAGGACTCCACGAAGGTGTCGAAGGTATCCGTCTCGCGCACCGCCGGGCCACCGCACTCGGGGCAGGCGGTCTCGTAGAACTCGGGGGCCTGCTTGAGGGGCGAGCCGGCCTCGTGGAGCTCCATCTCCGGCAGCTCCACCGGCAGGTCCTCCTCGGGCACCGGCACGGCGCCGCAGGCCTCGCAGTGGATCACGGGGATGGGCGCGCCCCAGTAGCGCTGGCGGGACACGCCCCAGTCGCGCAGCCGGTAGTTCACCCGGCGCTCGCCCCGGCCCAGGGTCTCCAGCCGGTCGGCGATGGCGCCGAAGGCCTCGGCGGAGGTGAGGCCGTCGAAGTCGCCGGAATTCTGCAGCACCCCGGGCTCGGTGAAGGCCTCCTCCATGGCGGCGGCCTCCAGGTCGCCGTCCTCGGGGCGGATCACCACGCGGACGGGGATGCCGTACTTGCCCGCGAACTCGAAGTCCCGCTGGTCGTGGGCGGGCACGGCCATCACCGCGCCCTCGCCGTACTCCATGAGCACGAAGTTGGCGGCGTACACGGGGAGGCGCTCGCCGGTGACGGGGTGCAGGGCGTAGTCGCCGGTGGGGATGCCCTCCTTCTCCTGGGCCTCCAGGTCGCCCTCGGCGGTGGAGCGGTGGCTCATGCGCTCCACGAAGGCGGCCACGTCGCTGTCGCGCTCCGCCGCGGCCTGCGCCAGGGGGTGCTCCGGGGCCACCGCCACGTAGGTAACGCCCATGAGGGTATCGGGCCGGGTGGTGAACACCGACAGCTCGCGCTCGGCGCCCTCCACGGGGAAGCGCACCTCCACGCCCTCAGAGCGGCCGATCCAGTTGCGCTGCATGGCCCGCACCTCGTCGGGCCAGCCGGGCAGGTTGTCCAGCTCCTCGAGCAGCTCGTCGGCGTAGTCGGTGATGCGCAGGAACCACTGGTCGATCTCGCGGCGCTCCACGGGCGTGTCGCAGCGCCAGCAGGTCCCCTCCACCACCTGCTCGTTGGCGAGCACGGTCTGGTCGTTGGGGCACCAGTTCACCGCCGCCTTCTTGCGGTAGGCCAGGCCCTCCTTGAGGAGGCGCACGAACAGCCACTGCTCCCATTTGTAGTAGTCGGGGTCGCAGGTGGCGAGCTCGCGGTTCCAGTCGTAGCCGAAGCCGAGCCGCTTGAGCTGGCCGCGCATCTCCTCGATGTTCTGGCGGGTCCAGGCGGCCGGGGAGACGCCACGGGCGATGGCGGCGTTCTCCGCGGGCAGCCCGAAGGCGTCCCAGCCCATGGGCTGCAGGACGTTCTTGCCCTCCATGCGCTGGTAGCGGGCGATCACGTCGCCGATGGTGTAGTTGCGCACGTGGCCCATGTGCAGCCGGCCGGACGGATACGGGAACATGGAGAGGCAGTAGAACTTCTCCCGCTCCGGATCCTCCGCGGCGGCGAAGGTGTCCTCCGTTTCCCAGCGGGCCTGCACGGCCCGCTCCACCTCATGGGGGTTGTATTCACGCTCCATGGCGACCCTGCCGGTATCGGGGTTCCCCTGACGAACAAGCCCCGGCACCACCAACGCGGGCCGGGACCACCCAAACGTTAAATTGTGACACAGGGCGGCCGAATCGCGGAAGCACGGGCCTATGGGCGGGGCCGTTCCCGCCCCGGACCCTGACCCGCCTCAAGGGAAAGGCTGGCGGGCCCCCGGGGGTTTTTGTCATGATTCCCCCGATGCCCGCCACCCGCGGGAATCCGGTATCATGCCCGCTACCGGTTCCGGGTACAGCGGCAATGCACGCCCGCCGGGAAGCTGGTACCCTCTCTTTCCGCGAGAGTCGAGCCCCTCGGCTCGACCCCCCTTATGCGCCACCATCGGATACCATGCCGGAACTACCCGAGATCGAGATCAGCCGTCAGCGCCTGGATCCCAAGATCCTCAACCGTCCCCTGCATGCCCTGACGGTTCTGGACGAGCGAATCCTGCGGGAGATCCCCGCCGACGAGCTGCGGGAGGGACTGATCGGGGCCTCCTTCACCGGGATCGCCCGCTTCGGCAACTACCTCCTGCTGGAGGTGGGCGGCGAGGCCGCGCTGCTCCTCGGCCTCAGCGCCAGCGCCAGCGTCGAGCAGGTCCGCCCCCAGGAGGAGCCGCCCAAGAGCACCCGGCTCGGGCTGTTGTTCCAGGACGGCGGCGGCCTGGCGGTGGTGGACCCGCAGGCTCGTACCTGGCTCACCCTCCTGCGGGACGAGGCCGAGGTCCCCGACCTGGGCACCTTCGGCCCCGACGCCCTGAACGGCCAGCCCGATCCCGAGCAGTGGCGGGAGGCCCTGAAGAGCCGGCGGGCCCAGATTAAGGGCCTGCTCCTGGAGCCCACCCTCATCGCCGGCCTCGGCCCCCTGTTCACCGACGAGATCCTCTTCCAGGCGGGCATCCGCCCCGATCACCGCGCCTCCGACCTGAGCGACGAGGAGGCCGACCGCCTGCGCGAGGCGGTGCAGGCCACCCTGCAGAAGGCCGTGCAGTGCCAGGCCAACCCCCAGCAGCTCCCCAAGACCTACCTCACCCGCTCCCGCGACGAGGGCCGCGAGGAATGCCCCAAGTGCGGCGGCCCGCTGGAGAAGCGCCAGATCCAGGGCCGCGCCAGCGTGTTCTGCCCGGCCTGCCAGAGCTGAACCGCCCCAGCCATTAAAAAGCGCCGGGCTTGCCGCCCGGCGCTCGTTCAGGACCGGGGCCCCTTTCCTTACTGCAAAAGGGTGTCCATGGTGGCTGCGGAGACCTCGCTCCAGTCCATTGGCTCCATGTCTAGCGTTTTATCCGAGGTAGTCACATAGACGGTGGAGTTATCCCCGGTGTTCGCGTCAAGCTTTACCCAGGTACCGTTTCCACCATTGACCCGCAGGACGCCGGTAGCCGGATAGGGGTTGGAATTGGTCGAGTAATCGGACCAGGTGAAGTAGGTGGTTTTATCATGGTCCACGGTCACGCAGCCCAGGTCCCCCAGGCAGCTCTTGTACACCTTGCCGTTTTCGGGGTCGGTGCCGTGATAGACCAGGACGGGGTCCAAAGTACTATCGTCAGAACCGGCCCAGATCTCCGCGTTCTCGAGCAGGAACTGCTCGCCCTGGGCGAAATCCACCATTTCGATATTGGCCACCATCACCATGTCCACCGAGGCCGGAGCCTCGTGCGGCATCCCGGGCCCGTCACCCTCGGCGTCGTAATTCTGGGCCTCGGTGCCGCTCAGCATCCGGAAATCGCCGTCCACACCGAAATCCATCCCCGACCCCTGCATGGTGAGGTCGCGAAAATCCATGGACCAATCGATGTCCATCCCGTCCGCAGCGCCCGCGGTGTAGGCAACCGCAAACCCCCCATCAAAGGTCAGGCCATCCTCCTCCACGCAGCTGTCGAAGGAGTAAACCATCTCGTCCCCGTCACTGAGGGCCTCGTTGCCGTCGTTGTCCTTGAGGGTGAAGGAATAGCTTCCCCCTTCCGGGCAGGACTTTTCCTCGGTGTAATCCGCCCCGGCGAGCACTTCCTGGCCACCGCCTGACACCTCCTGATCAAGGCCCTTCTTGGCCCGGTCCAGTCCCACCTGCAGGACATTTACGGCCTCCGTGGGGAGAGACCCCTCCACAGCGGAAACCGTATCCTCGGAGCTGGCCGCCGTGGTGGATCCCGATAGCACCCCGCTCAGGGCATCCGAGCCGTTGCTCTCGTCGATCTCGGCCTCGCTGGTGCTGCCCGTATAGGTGACGGTTCCACCACCGCCGCCACCACCGCTGCTACCACAGCCCACCAGACCAACAGGCACCGCCAGGGCGGCGGCCAGCATGGAAACCTTCGTGCCGTTCATCACTTCCTCCTTTTCCCCTTTTGTTTCGCCCGTGCCTACCCAAACCGGGAACAGCCCCAAACTTGCGGGCCCGGTGCCCGACCAACGACCCCTTGCGGCAGGTACCCACTTCCCGGCTGGAAGACACAAAGGCTTTCCGGATTTTTCCGGGCCCCTGCTTTTACTCCCGTCCAGTGTTTCCTGTCAAATTCCTGAGAATGAAGGGTTCTGAAGACCAATGTCCCGAAAAAGAAGTGCAATCGGACATTGTTTGCGACAACCGATCCCTCTGTCCCAGGGTTGATGGGGGACTTTGCCGGCCCGGAAGGGCGCCTTTTGCGGTACCATCGCCGCCCCATTCGCCACCTAGCCCGTGAACCTTGTCCCAAGCATCCTTCCAGAACCGCCGGCCCGGGGGGCTACCGTTCCCCCTGCCCGGACTCCTCGCCGCCCTGGCCGGCTTCGGGCTTTGCCAGCCGCCCGAGGCCGAGGGCAAGGGGCTCCGGCCCTCCTTGCCCACGGCCACGCTCTCCCCTGTTCAGCAGGTCTACGGCCTGCCCCGGGACACGGAGCCCGTCGGCGCGCCCGAGGGAGGCCTACGGCTCCGCCTCGACCTGGACCGGGCCAGCCACGACGTGCTGGAGGGGGGTGCTCGGAGCGGGGTGCTGTTCGACGGGGAGACCCAGCGGACCACGCTGAGCGTCTCGGGCCCCCTGCCCCGGCGGCTGGGGGAGTGGACCCTGGAGGTGCCCCACGTGGCCCATTCGGGGGGCTTCCTGGACGGGACCCTCGACATCTGGCACAGCGCCCTCGGGCTTCCGGAGGGCAACCGGGGCCGGCGCCCGACGGACGAACTGCTCTACGTAGTGGTTGAGGACAGGGAAACGCTATTGCGCCGGGACAGCTCGGCCTCGGGCCTGGGGGACGTGGCGCTGGGGGCGCGGTTCCCCGTGGCCGAAGACGACGGGGAGGGAAGGGCCGTCGTGGGGGTGCGGGTGGAGGCGCCCACCGGCGACCCGGACGGGCTCCTCGGCAGCGGCGGCTGGGACACCAGCCTGTGGGCGGGGGGCACCCTGCCCGGAGCCACGTGGCTCGGTCCGGGGGCCCTGCACGGGGCGGCGGGAATGGTGGCCATGACCGGCTCGGGGGTGCTGGCCGAGCTCCACCGGAACTGGGCGGGCTTCCTGCGGCTGGCGGGGGCGGTCCGGCCCGGGTCCACCTTCACCCTGCGCGCCCAGGTGGACGTCCATACGCCCTTCTACCGCAGCGAGGTGGGCACCCTGGGCAAACCGGCGGCGGAGGCCCGGCTGGGCACGGAGGTGGAGCTGCCGGCCTGGGGCCGCCTGGACCTCGGCGTCTCCGAGGACCTCACGCCGGAGCGGGCCCCCGACGTCACCTTCCACCTGGGCTGGGAGCGGCGCTTCGGCGACTGATACCGCCCGGCAAAGGCTGTAGGAGCCCGCTTTAGCGGGCGATCCGGAGCGGGCTCCTACGTGGACCTTGGCGAGGGTGTGGGTTTGCGGGCCGAGCCGGCAGAACCCGTGGCTACTTCTGCTCCCACGGCAGCCCGGCGGCCTTCCAGCCGCCCTGTTTGCCCCGGTGGCCCTGCTCGTCCTTGTCGCCCTCGAAGCCCTGGAGCAGGTTGTAGGTCTCGGCGTACCCCTGCCGGGCCATGGCCTCCGCGGCCTTGCCGGAGCGCCCGCCGCTGCGGCACATGAACACCAGCACCTGGGAGGTGTCGGTACCCACCTCGGACTGCAGCTGGGCGGGGAAGTCCGGGTTGTACTCCATGCCCGGGTAGGTCTCCCACTCCACGTGCGTGCCCAGAGCGGGGTACCCCACGAAGTCCCGCTCCGCCTGGGTTCGCACGTCCACCAGCTGGGCGTTGGGGAGCTTCTCCAGCACCGCGTAGGCCTCCTCGGGGGTCATCTCGCCCGTGAAGTCCTTGCCCTTTTCCCGGGCGCGCTGCCGGGCGCGGTCGAGGATGGCCTGGGGGTCCTCGTCGGGGATTCGGGAACCTTTTTCGGTCATGGACGTCTCCTGAGCGTGGGAATCCGTGCCCCCTCGGGGCGGAGCTCCCATCCATGGGAATTTTCTGCGCCAATACGTTACCATCCGGGGCTGGAATTCTACGCCCAACCGGGCCCTCGGGGGAATTTGCCCCGGGGGCGGATGTACCGTTCCACAAGGTTTGTTTCTCCCCTCGACGGGAGCGCACATACATGCAGGAGGAAGGCGGAATGAGCGAGCAGCCCAAGGCCGTGGCACTGCTCTCCGGCGGGCTGGACTCGATGCTGGCCGCCGCGGTGGCCAAGGAGCAGGGCGTCCACGTTGAAGGCATCAACTTCTTCACGGGCTTCTGCGTGGAGGGCCATACCCACGCCATCCGTCAGAAGGACAAGGACAAGGCCAAGCGCAACAACGCCCTGTGGTCCGCCGAGCAGGTGGGGATCAAGCTCCACATCGTCGACATCTCCCAGGAATACGTGGGGGTCGTCACCAACCCCAAGCACGGCTACGGGCAGAACCTCAACCCCTGCCTGGACTGCAAGGGCTTCATGGTGGCCAAGGCCCGCGAGTGGATGGAGGAAAACGGCTTCGACTTCATCATCACCGGCGAGGTGATCGGCCAGCGGCCCAAGTCCCAGCGGCGCGACACCTTCCCCATTATCGAGAAGGAATCCGGGGCGGACGACCGGCTGCTGCGCCCCCTGTGCGCCAAGCAGCTGGCGCCCACGCTCCCCGAGCGGGAAGGCTGGGTGGACCGTGAGCGCCTCTACGACTTCACCGGGCGCTCGCGCAAGCCGCAGATGGAGCTGGCCGAGCGGTACGGCTTCGAGGAGTACAGCCAGCCGGCCGGCGGCTGCTGCTTCCTCACCGACGAGAACTTCTCCCGCAAGCTGGCGGACCTGTGGAGCGCCCGCGGGAGCAAGGAGTACGACCTCGACGACGTCATGCTGCTGAAGATGGGCCGCCACCTGCGCCCGGCGCCCAACTACAAGCTGATCATCGCCCGCGAGGACGGCGAGAACCGCTTCATGAACGGCTACCGCAAGCGCTTCCACGCCGTGCGCGACCTGGACTACCCGGGACCGCTGGCGCTGGTGCAGGGCGAGCCCGACGAGGCGGACCTGGAGACGGCGGCGCGCATCACGGCCCGCTACGGCAAGGGCCGCAGCGCCGAAAGCATCCGCGCGGAGATCACCCCGCCGGGCGGCGAGCCCTACGTGACCGAGGTGGCGCCCATGCCGCCCGCGCAGATCCCCGAGGAATGGCATGTCTGAGGAGAAGGAACGGGAATTCCTCGACGCGCGCAGCCTGCTGTGCCCCATGCCGGTGATCCGCGCCGGGGAGCGCATCGCCGAGCTGGAGCCCGGCACGGAGCTGGAGGTGCGCGCCAGCGATCCGGGCGTGCTGCACGACATCCCGGCCTGGTGCCGGGTCAACGGCCACACCGTCCTGGAGGCCCGCGAGGAGGGCGACGAGCTGGTGGTGGTCCTGCGGGTGGGCGCGGACGATGACGACGCCTGAGGCCGGCCCCGGCTCCGCGGCCTCCGATCCGGAGCGCACCGCGGCGGCGCAGAAGGTGACGGTGATCGGCGCCGTCACCAACCTGGTGCTGGCCCTGGTGAAGACCGTGTTCGGCGTCTTCGCCAACTCCCAGGCGCTGATCGCGGACGGCCTGCACTCCCTCTCCGACCTGCTCACCGACGCCCTGGTGCTGGTGGCGGTGCGCATGGGCGCCCGGGAGCCGGACGCCGACCACCCCTACGGCCACGGCCGCTTCGAAACCCTGGCCACCGTGGTCCTGGGGCTGATCCTCATCGGTGCCGGCCTGGGCATCGCCGTAAACGCCGCCACCCGGCTCGCCGCCGGCGAGATCGCCCTGCCCACCTGGCCCGCCCTGGTGGCCGCCGCCTTTTCCATCGGCGCCAACGAGTGGCTGTTCCGCATCCAGGTGCGGATCGGGCGCAAGTACCAGGCCTCCAGCGTGGTGGCCAACGCCTGGCACCACCGCACCGACGCCCTCTCCTCGGTGGCCGCCCTGGTGGGCATCGCCGGCTCCATGATGGGCCTGGTGGTGCTGGACACCGTGGCCGCCGTGGCGGTGGCCTCCATGGTGATCTGGGCCGGCGGCAAGCTGGGCTGGGACGCCATCAAGGAGCTGGTGGACACCTCCCTGGAGCGCGAGGAGGTGGAGCGTCTGCACCGGCAGATGCTGCGCATCGAGGGGGTCAAGGCCGTGCACGGCCTCAAGACCCGGCGCATGGGCCCCGAGGCCCTGGTGGACGTGCATGTGCAGGTGCCCGGCACCGTCAGCGTCTCCGAGGGCCACCAGATCGCCGAGCGGGTGCGCAAGCACCTCATCCGGAGCCATCCCGATGTCTCCGAGGTGCTGGTGCACGTGGACCCGGAGAACGACGAGCATGGCATCCCGCTGCTTCCCAACCGGGAAGAGATCATGGCCGAGGTGTTCCGGTGCACGGAGGCCCTGGAGCACGATCTCGCCATCCGCGACTATACGGTCCACTATCTGGGTGGACGGATCACCCTGGAGCTGGCCGTGGAGGTGGACGCGAGCCACACCCTCGGCGAGGCGTACCGGATCGCCGAGCGGCTGCGGGAGGAGATCCGGGCGCAGACCCAGGCCCACGACGTACAGGTGCATCTGCACGTGCCGCACGGGGAAAGCGGCGAGACGGCCCCTTCCGGGGCCTGAGCACACGGAAAGAAGGGGGACCCGAACCCATGCCACTGCCCGCCAACGCCCGGCAGCCGCGCCTCGCTCCCATCCGGGGGAAGGCCGCCCCGCTGCTCCTGGCTCTCGGCGTCTGCCTGGCCGTCCCGGCCACGGCGGCCACCGTCTACAAGTGGACCGACGAGGACGGCACCGTCCACTACTCCGACGCGCCCCCGCCGGGCCAGCAGGACGTGGAGCGCCTGGAGATCGAGTCCGGCGCCCCCCGCCCGGAGGTTGGCCAGGAGCAGGAATCCGAACCCGACCAGGAGGAGGACGGCGGCGCCGCCGACGTGAACATCTCCGAGGCCGAGATCCAGGCAAAGAAGCTGGAAGACCAGGTGGAGAAGGCCCGGCAGATCTACGAGCAGGCCCGGGAGAACCGGATCGAGGGGGAGAAGGTCCGGCTCGGCAACGAGCAGAATTACGTCCGCTACCTGGAGCGGATCGAGGGGCTCAAGGAAGAAGAAGAACAGGCCAAGAAGCAGCTGGAGGAGCTCCGCCGGAAGCTGGAGGAAGCCCGCTCCCGGCTGCAGGAGCTGCGCCAGAAGGCGCAGGAGTAGGGAGAGCGGCCCCGTACCGGCCGGCCCTGGACCCGATTACCGACTCGCAAAGGGAGGTTCTCCATGCACCAGCCCGTCGTGCTCATCGGCGCCGGCGAGATGGGAAGCGTGTTCGCCCACGGCCTTCTGCGTGCCGGCCATCCCGTCTATCCGGTCACCCGCGACATGGACCCGGAGCAGGCGGCAGCGGCCGTTCCGGACCCCGCCCTGGCCCTGGTTACCGTGGGCGAGAAGGACCTCCATACCGTGCTGGCCGATCTGCCCCCGGCCTGGCGGGACCGGGTGGGCCTGATCCAGAACGAGCTCCTGCCCCGCGACTGGGAGGCCCACGACCTGCCGCAGCCCACGGTGAGCGCGGTGTGGTTCGAGAAGAAGCCCGGCAAGGCGGTGAACCCCATCATCGCCTCGCCCGCCTACGGCCCCGGCGCCGACCTGCTGGTGAACGCCCTGGACGGCATCGGCATCGGCGCGCGCCGAGTGGACGACTACGACGAGATGCTCTTCGAGCTGGTGCGCAAGAACGTCTACATCCTCACCACCAACATCGCCGGGCTGGAGACGGGCGGCACCACCGGCGAGCTGTGGAACCACCACCGCGAGCTGGCTCAGCAGGTAGCCGACGAGGTGATGGACATCCAGGCCTGGCTCACCGGCGCCGAGCTGGACCGCGAGCGGCTGGTGGCCGGCATGGCCGAGGCCATGCTCGCCGACCCCGAGCACGGCAACACCGGCCGCTCCGCCCCGGACCGGCTGGCGCGCGCCATCGGCTACGCCGACGAGGCGGGGCTGGAGGTGCCCAAGCTGCGGGCGCTGGCCGCCGAGCACGGCGGTTCCTAAAAACAGAAAACGCCAAACCGCCAAGGACGCCAAGAGTCGCCAAGGAGAAACGGCCCCAAACGGCAAAATCCTCCTGTAGGAGCGGCGGCCCCTCGCGGCGACCTGCCGAATAACGTCCCCCAGACCGAAAGGCATCGCGGCGGGGGCCGCCGCTCCTACACTCCGTTTTCCGACATTTTTGGGCCTTTTCGCCTTCTTGGCGCGCTTGGCGTCCTTGGCGTCCTTGGCGTCCTTGGCGTCCTTGGCGTCCTTGGCGTCCTTGGCGTCCTTGGCGGTTCATCATCGACTTAGCCTCTGGAGACGACTCCCATGCCGCAATACCGCTCCCGCACCACCACCCACGGCCGCAACATGGCCGGCGCGCGCGCCCTGTGGCGGGCCACCGGCGTGAAGGACGACGACTTCGGCAAGCCCATCGTGGCGGTGGCCAACTCCTTCACCCAGTTCGTGCCCGGGCACGTCCACCTCAAGGACCTGGGCCAGCTGGTTGCCGGGGCGGTGGAGCAGGCGGGCGGCATCGCCAAGGAATTCGACACCATCGCCGTGGACGACGGCATCGCCATGGGCCACGGCGGCATGCTCTACAGCCTGCCGTCGCGGGAGCTGATCGCCGACTCCATCGAGTACATGGTGAACGCTCACTGCGCCGACGCGCTGGTGTGCATCTCCAACTGCGACAAGATCACCCCCGGCATGCTCAACGCCGCCATGCGGCTGAACATCCCGGTGGTGTTCGTCTCCGGCGGGCCCATGGAGGCGGGCAAGACCAAGCTGGCGGGCAAGGACACCAAGCTGGACCTGGTGGACGCCATGGTCTACGCCGTGAACCCGGAGCTGTCCGACGAGGACATGGAGAACGTGGAACGCTCCGCCTGCCCCACCTGCGGCTCCTGCTCGGGCATGTTCACCGCCAACTCCATGAACTGCCTCACCGAGGCCCTGGGGCTCTCCCTGCCGGGCAACGGCTCGCTGCTGGCCACCCACGCCGACCGCAGGGCGCTGTTCGAGGAAGCCGGCGAGCTGGTGGTGAACCTGGCCAAGCGCTACTACGAGGGCGACGACGAGACCGTCCTGCCGCGCTCCATCGCCACCTTCGAGGCCTTCGAGAACGCCATGTCCCTGGACATCGCCATGGGCGGCTCCACCAATACGGTGCTGCACCTGCTGGCGGCGGCCCGCGAGGGCGAGGTGGACTTCCAGATGGAGGACATCGACCGGCTGTCGCGGCGGGTGCCGCACCTGTCCAAGGTGGCGCCCTCCAGCAACCAGTACCACATGGAGGACGTCCACCGCGCCGGCGGCGTCATGCGCATCCTCGGCGAGCTGGAGCGCGGCGGGCTGCTGCACACCGACCTCCCCACCGTGCACAGCCCCACCATGGACGAGGCTTTGGCGCGCTGGGACGTGCGCCGTACGGAGGATGAGGCGGTGGTCAGCCGCTACCTGGCCGGGCCGGCGGGCATCCCCAGCCAGGACCCCTTCTTCCAGGCCACCCGCTGGCCGTCCCTGGACCTGGACCGCGAGAACGGCTGCATCCGCGACGTGGAGCACGCCTACAGCCCCGACGGCGGGCTGGCGGTGCTCTACGGCAACCTCGCCCCGGAGGGCTGCATCGTGAAGACCGCCGGGGTGGACGAATCCATCCTGCAGTTCACCGGCCCGGCGCGCATCTTCGAGAGCCAGGAGGCGGCGGTGGAGGCCATCCTCGGGGATAAGATCAACGCTGGCGACGTGGTGATCATCCGCTACGAGGGCCCCAAGGGCGGCCCCGGCATGCAGGAGATGCTCTACCCCACCAGCTACCTGAAGTCCAAGGGGCTGGGGGCGCAGTGCGCCCTGATCACCGACGGGCGCTTCTCCGGCGGCACCTCCGGGCTGTCCATCGGCCACGTCTCCCCGGAGGCGGCCCAGGGCGGGCCCATCGGCCTGGTGGAGGAGGGCGACACGGTGGTCATCGACATCCCCGGCCGCTCCATCGGCATCGACGCGGACGAGGCCGAGCTGGAGCGCCGCCGGGCCGCCATGGAGCAGCGCGGTGCCAAGGCCTGGAGGCCCGCGGAGCGCCAGCGTCCGGTGACCCAGGCCCTGCGCGCCTACGCCGCGCTGACCACCTCGGCCGCCCGCGGCGCCGTGCGCGATCTGTCGCAGGTGGAGGGCTGAGGGACTCAGCCGGTGCGACGGGGCACCCGTAGGAGCCCGCTTTAGCGGGCGATGGCGGAATTGAGCCGCCAGGGCTCGGGAGGGTAATCGCTCACTAAAGTGAGCTCCTACGGACGGCTTTATGCGGACTCGGACGCCGTTGGACCCAGGGGCAGCCTGCTGGCCCCCTAAGCGGGTAGTCTGGTAAGGGTGATTCTTCGGTCCAAACAGGGGGCACCACGCCATGCCGGATAACCGCCGCAGCCGCGCCACCACCGAGGGGGTGCGGCGCACCCCCAACCGCGCCATGCTCCGGGCCGTGGGCTTCGGCGACGAGGACTTCGGCAAGCCCATCGTCGGCGTGGCCAGCGGCCACAGCACCATCACGCCCTGCAACGTGAAGATCGGCGACCAGGCCCGCCGCGCCGAGGAGGCCCTGCACGAGGCCGGGGCCATGCCCCAGCTGTTCGGCACCATCACCATCTCCGACGGCATCTCCATGGGCACCGAGGGTATGAAGTATTCCCTGGTGTCGCGGGAGGTGATCGCCGACTCCATCGAGACGGTGTGCCAGGGCCAGTCCATGGACGGCGTCATCGCCCTCGGCGGCTGCGACAAGAACATGCCCGGGGCCATGATCGGCATCGCCCGCATGAACATCCCGGCAGTGTTCGTCTACGGCGGCACCATCAAGCCCGGCTGGTACAAGGGCGAGGACCTGACCATCGTCTCCGCCTTCGAGGCGGTGGGGAAATACCAGGCCCACAAACTCGCCGAGGAGGACCTCCAGGGCGTGGAGCGCAACGCCTGCCCCGGCGCCGGATCCTGCGGCGGCATGTTCACCGCCAACACCATGTCCTCCGCCTTCGAGGCCATGGGCATGAGCCTGCCCTACTCCTCCACCATGGCCGCCGAGGACGAGGAGAAGGCCAAGTCCGCCGAGGACTCCGCCCACGCTCTGGCGCACGCCATCCACGCGCAGATCCGGCCCCGCGACATTCTCACCCGCGAGGCCTTCGAGAACGCCATCGCCGTGGTCATGGCCCTGGGCGGCTCCACCAACGCGGTGCTGCACCTGCTGGCCATCGCCCGCGCCGCCGAGGTGGACCTGTCCATCGACGACTTCGAGCGGATCCGCGGCCAGGTGCCCGTGCTGTGCGACCTCAAGCCCTCCGGGCGCTTCGTCACCACCCAGTTCCACCACGCCGGTGGGGTGCCGCAGGTGATGCGCATGCTGCTCGACCGCGGCCTCCTTCACGGCGACTGCCTGACGGTCACCGGGGAGACCGTCGCCCAGGTCCTGGCGGATGTGCCGCCGGACCCGGACCCGGGCCAGGAGGTAATCCGCCCCTTCGACGACCCCGTGTATCCGCAGGGGCACCTGGCCATCCTCAAGGGCAACCTGGCCCCGGACGGGGCGGTAGCCAAGATCTCCGGGCTCAAGACCACGTCCATCACCGGCCCGGCCCGGGTCTTCGACTCCGAGGACGCCGCCATGGACGCCATCGAGAACCGCGAGATCAATGCCGGCGACGTGGTGGTGATCCGCAACGAAGGCCCCAAGGGCGGACCGGGCATGCGGGAGATGCTGGGCCCCACCTCCGCGCTGGTGGGACAGGGCCTCGGCGACTCGGTGGGCCTGATCACCGATGGCCGCTTCTCGGGCGGCACCTACGGCATGGTGGTGGGCCACGTGGCCCCCGAGGCGGCCGCCGGCGGCCCCATCGGCCTGCTGGAGGAGGGCGACCGGGTCACCATCGACGCCGCGCACCGCCTGCTGGCGGTGGACCTGGATCGGGCGGAGCTGGAGCGGCGCCTGGAGGGCTGGGAGCCGCCGGCCCCCCGGTACACCCGGGGCATCCTGGCCAAATACGCCCGCCTCGCCCATGAGGCCCACCTCGGCGCCACCACCGATTGAGGACCCCCATGGAGGAATCCGGCAAGACCGCCTTCGGGCGCCTGTCCTTCGTCGGCCTGCTGGCGCTGCCCCTCCTTCTGGCCCTGCCCTTCCTGCCGCTGCTCAGCCTGGCCGGCGAGGCGGAGGTGCCCATGGAGACGGTGGTGGAGGAAGGCCCGTACCCCTGGGCCCCCGAGACCCTGGAGAAGGCCGGCGGCCAGGCGGTGGCCATCGCCTCCATCCGTCCCGGCTGGGGCCTGCCCACCGCGGAGGAAGTCCATTGGGGCCTCGGGCTGGGCCTGGTGGCGGGCCTGGCCATCGGCTGGTACCTGCGCCGCACGGCGGACCGTTGGGGCCGTGGGCGGGGGGACGACACGCGCCGCAGCCGTCTGGGCCACCTGGGGCAGGGCCTGGCGTGGGCGGTGCGCGACCGGGCCTTCTCCCTGGCCGTACCCGCCGCGCTGGTGGGGGCCCTGGAGCTGGTGGAGGCCCGCGACCTGCCCTCGGCCTTCCTGCTGGAGGTGGCCCTGGGCCTGTTCGCCGTCTACCGCCTCGGTGTGGCCCTGTTCCCGGTCCTCCTGCGGCCCTTCGAGTCCGACGACCTGGCCAAACGGCTCGACCAGCCGGGTGTCAAGCGCCTCTGGAACGCCGGGCGCGGCCTGTTCGCCGTGACCGGTGTGGCGGCCTTCCTGCTCATCGCCCACCAGAACTACCCGCTCCCCGTGGAGCTGCAGTCGGTGGTCACCCTGCTGCTTACCCTCCTGGCCCTGCCGCCCCTGTGGGGCCTGCGCCACCGTGCGGGCTGGCGCAGCATCGGCGGCGCCGAGGCCGGGGAGCGCCTGGCCCCGGCGCGGGAGCTGGCCCTCGGGCTCGGCCGGCTCCTGGTGGCCGCCACCGCCCTGGGTCTGCCGGCCCTGGCCGCCACGGGCCACTACCGGCTGGCCGGATTCCTGCTCCTCAACCTCCTGGCCTCCATCCTGCTCCTGCTGGCGGCGGGCGCCCTGGCCACCGGCCTGGCGCGCGGCATCGGCCGCCTCAAGCAGGGGAGGCCGCCGGAAAGCCTCGCCCCCATCCTGACCCCGGACCGCCAGGCCAACGTCGTGGACCTGCTCGCCGTCCTGGTGCGGGGCGTGGTGCTGCTGGGCGGGGTGCTCAGCGTCCTGGCCCTCTGGCAGTTCCCGCTGGAGCGGGTCTGGTGGTCCATCCGGCCAGTGCTGTTCGGGTTCCAGATCGGCCAGTACGAGTTCTCCCTGGTCGGGCTGGGGGTGGGGCTGGCCGTGTTCCTGGTGGTGTTCTATTTCGGCCGCTGGCTGCGGGCGGGCCTCCACCACCGCGTCCTGCCCCGCTTCACCCCCGACATCGGGCTGCGCAACAGCATCTCGTCGCTGGTGTTCTACGCGGTGCTGGTGGTGGGCGGCTTCATCGCCATCTCCGCCGCCGGCTTCGACCTCACCAACCTCGCCATCATCGCCGGCGCCCTGTCCGTGGGCATCGGCTTCGGCCTGCAAAACGTCATCAACAACTTCGTCTCCGGCCTGATCCTGCTCTTCGAGCGCCCCATCAAGGTGGGCGACGTGGTGGAATACCAGGGCCAGTGGGCGGAGGTGCTGCACATCCGGGTACGCTCCACCGTGGTGCGCACCTACGACCGCGCCGAGCTGATCGTGCCCAACTCCGAGCTGGTGTCCTTCACGGTCACCAACTGGACCCACTCCGACTACCGCACGCGGTTGATCATCACCGTGGGGGTGGCCTACGGCTCCGATACCCAGCAGGTCCGGGAGCTCCTCCTCCAGACCGCCCGGGAGCACCCGGGGGTCTACCCGGACCCGGAGCCGGCGGTGTTCTTCCGGGACTTCGGCGACAGCGCCCTGCTCTTCGAGCTGCGCTGTTTCACCCACCTCGACAACGTCCTCACGGTGCCCTCGGACCTCCGCTTCCGGATCGACGCCCTGTTCCGGGAGCACGGCATAACCATTCCCTTTCCCCAGCGGGACGTGCATTTCCTTACCGCCCCGAGCTGAAGGGCCCTTGCGCGGCCGGAAAAGGGCATATTCCGCGCAGTGTAAGGGTTTTCACTAATTCCCCTCCTCGAGCCCACCATTTTACGTTTGCCTTTACCCATCCCCCGGGGATGGATCCCGGGCTTTGCAAGAGGGGAGAAGGCATGCAGTCCGCAAAGGAGCAGAACAGGCCAGGCCCCGCGGCCCGATCTCAGGGCGCACCTCTCCACAAACCACCGGAATGCCCATCTTGCAATAGCATGGCCCTGCACCGCATACGGCGCCGGTGGTGGATGCGGCTACTCCCCTCCTCCCGCCGCTATTATTGCTCGAGCTGCAACCGTGTCTTTACAGTGCAGGATTAGCCCCGCTGTTCGCCAAGGAATCCACCCCCATGTCCCTGGACCCCTACAGACTGGTGGCGCCCCTGGCCGCCCTCCCTGCGACCGGGTATATCCTCTGGCGTGCGGCCACCGAAAAACGGGGCAGGCGCTATGTCCGGCAGCGGCTCGGGTGGGGGTTTCCCGCCGGGCCCTACGACTACTGGATCCATTGTGTCTCCGTCGGCGAGACCCAGGCCGCCCTGCCCCTCGTCCATGCCATCGCCCGGACACACCCCGGCAAACGCATTCTCCTGTCCACCTGCACGACCAGCGGGGCGGAGACGGCCGCCAGCCAGCTGCCGGAAGGCGCCCAGCACGCCTACCTACCCATTGACCGCCACGGCGCCGTTCGCCGGTTCCTGGACCAGGCCCAGCCCCGCTGCGCCCTGATCGTGGAGACCGAGCTCTGGCCCAACCTGTTCAATGCCTGTGGCCGGGCGGGGGTTCCCCTGTTCCTGCTCAACGGCCGCCTATCGCAGCGCACCCTGCAAGCGCCCGCCTGGGTGCGTGCCATTCTCCGCGATGCCCTGAGAAACGTGGAAAGCTGTCTGGCCCGGTCCGAGGAAGATGCCCGACGCTTCGAACGGCTCGGCCTCGCCGGGGACCGCATCCAGGTGCTGGGGAACCTCAAGCATGCCCGGACCCTGGACACGGTTGCGGACGCTTCCCCGGAGCCGCCCATCCCGCGGCCCTTCCTCCTTGCCGGCTCCACCCACGCCGGAGAAGAGGCCCGCCTGGGAGGTATGTGGCGGCGTATGAACCACCAGGGGCGGGTGCTGGTCATCGCCCCCCGCCACCCCAAGCGAGGCCACCGCATCCTGCAGGAGCTCAAGGCACAGGGCCTCCAGGTGGCGGTCCGGAGCCGTGACGAGCCGGTAACCGAGGAAACGGACATCTACCTGGTGGACACCCTGGGCGAACTGACACGATTCATGGCCCATGCCGATGCGGTGTTCCTGGGCGGCTCGCTGGTGCCGCGTGGCGGGCACAACCTCCTGGAGCCTGCCGCCTTCGGCAAGCCGGTGGTCACGGGGCCCCATATGGAAAACTTTCCGGACGAGACCGCAGCGCTCCGTGCGGCAGGGGGTGCGATCCAGGTAGCCGATGCGGCCGCTCTCGAGGGGGTGGTGGCCAAGCTCCTGGCCGACCCCGAACGGCGCCGGGCCTTGGGGTCGGCCGCCCGGCGGTACCTGGACGCCCAGGGGGACGTCCTGGCCCGTTACCTGCATGCCCTGGGCGTGCTGTATCCGGAGGGGTTCGCGGCAACGCCGCCCGCCGGGGAGCGGGACTCGGAAGGAGAAGCAGAACAACCGGTAGGCGCCCTTGGCTGAGCCGGCCCGCACGAACGGTCCGGTGCCCACCCTTCAGCACCATTTCCCGGATACCGCCCTCACATAGGCCTTCGGCCCGTTAGGAGGCGGTGCTAGGCGCCAGGGCCCTGGGACCGCTCCCGAGCCCCCTTCGGGAGCAGCCATCCGAACCAGCTACCCAAGCGCCTCAGGTGCTGGATGGACTCCGCATACAGGATGAAGAGCAGGAGGAAGGCGGTCAGGATCCAATAGTCCGCCAAGCCGATTCGGGCCATGCCCAGGCCCACCAGTCCCATGACGGCGGTGAGGCCGGTCACGAGCAGCACGGTGGCATTGACGGATACCCCATGGTCCCGGAGGACGAAATGGATATGCTCGTGGCCGGGCTCCATGGGGTGCTTGCCCTTGCTCAGTCGCAGGGCGATGGTGGACAAGGTATCCAGAACCGGGAGGGCGAGGACCCAAGCCACGGCGGCCTTGTCCAGGGCGGCGGGCGTGGTGTGGGAGATGCCGATGGCCAGCCAGGCCAGGGTCAGGCCCAGCCAGGTGCTCCCGGCGTCCCCCAGGAACACCAGGGCCCGGTTTCGGCCCGGCCAGCGGAAGTTGTAGATGTAGAAGGCGGCCACAGCCGTGAGGACCACAAGGGCCAATTGGCCGTAATCCTGGGCGCCCCCGGTGAGGGCCGCCAGGCCCAGCACCCCGAGGATGGCCATCACCACCCCGCCCAGGAGGCCGTCCAGGCCGTCCAACATGTTCAGGGCGTTCATCAGCCCGACGGTGACCAGGACGGTGAAAGGCTCCGCCAGGGGGCCCAGCCGCAGCTCCCCAATAATCGGGAAGGTCCCCAGCGACTCCACCACCATGCCGCCGTAAGCCACCACCCAGTAGGTCACCAGGCACTGGATCGCGATCCGGAGAAGCGCGGGCAACGGGGCCCGGTCATCCCAGGCCCCAACACCGATCAGCACCAGGGAGGCCATGAGGTAGACCTCCCAACCACTTACCGCCGAAGGCTCAAGCCACAACAGGGTGACAAGCGTCCCGGCCGCAACCCCCAGACCCCCGATCACAGGCGTGGTCTGCTTGTGGACCTTATGTCCGCCGGGACGATCCACCCACCCTAACCGATGAGAAACCGGCATAAGGAGCCGGATAAGCAAGAGGGAAACCGAGAACGGAAGAAAATAGGCCATGGCCCACCCTGTCCCTTGTGAGCGTGAAGGCCTCCCCCCCGGCAAGCCAGTGTTTTGTAATCGCCAGCCAAGCTGGCGCTTTGGTTTCGCTGTCAGTCGGCCCGTTTTGGACTATGCATGCATCGGCGCCCCGAGCCCGATTTCTTGCACAAAAAACGAACACTCCCGCCAGGGCGCAAAGCCGAGGCAACGTGAATGTTCAGGTAGGACTAAAATCCGAAGGACTTGGCTGTAACCAGGCTCTAACCATGCCACGTTGGGCACAGAGAACCGGGGTTGCTCCCGCCAGCGACAAGCAGGGCCTGCCCGCTCCAAAGGAGGAGCCTTACCGAACGGGCGATCAGGTAATACCGTAGCATGGTACGGGTGCCATATGAAAGGAGAATGCCAATTCTGTTATGGCACCCCCTAGCCGGGCGCCCCCCTCCAAACAGGAACAAACCTTTAAAAATGCCCGGCCCAGGCGTCTCTACTATCCTAAGGCGATTTGCACACACAATCTCCCGTCAAGCCGGGGCAATTTGCCCCGGATCAAGTCCGGCCCGGGAAGCGAACCGCGCTTACCTGGTAGGCAAAAAGGAACCGGCTTGTATCAGGCAGGCCTTACAGCCGCTTGGTCCACGGCTTCGTCGATCGCCTCCAAATAGCGCTGGATGACGATCCGCTCATCGAACTCGCGCTCCATCTTGGCCCGCCCGGCCACCCCCATGGTCTCCCGCTCACCCATCTCCAGCTCCAGAAAGCGGGTCATTTGCCGGGCAAGGTCTTCGGCATCCCGCGGCTGGCAGAGGAACCCCGATTCCCCGTCATCCACCACCTCCCGGCATCCCACGGCGTCGGTGGTGATGACCGGCCGGCCCATGGCCGCGGCCTCGAGCATGGTGCGGGGCGTGCCTTCCCGGTAGGAAGGCAGTACCACGCAGCTGGACCGAGCAATGTGGGGGCGCACGTCGTCGGCCTCGCCCAGGTATTCCACGAGGCCCTCTTCGACCCACTCCTCCAAGGTCTCATGGGGGATCGCGGTCCGGTTCTCCACGCCCAGCGGGCCGAGGAGCTGGAAGCGCACCGCCGGATAGTGGCCCCGGAGGATTCGAGCCGCCTCCACGAATTCCCCCACCCCCTTATCCCAGACCATGCGGGCGACCAACAGGAATACCGGCGCCTCTATCTTCTCCATGGCGGACACCTGAAAGCGGGACAGGTCCACCCCGGACCCGGGGAGCTGGCCGATGAGCTCCCGGCGGACCAGGGACCGTCGGAGGAATAGCTCGAGGTCATCGCCGTTCTGGAAGAACACCCGGCTGGGCCAGCGCTGGGAGACGCGGTAGAGGACCTCCACCATGCGGGTCAGCCAGCCCTCCCGGATGAAGGCCGTACCCAGCCCCGTGACCGTGTTTATGCAGGGCACCCGCGCCAACCGCGCTCCGAGGCTGCCGTAGATGACCGGCTTGATAGTGAAGTGCAGGGCAAGGTCGGGCTGCAGACAAGCATACATCCGCCTGTATCGCCAGATGGTACGCAGGTCCTGGACAGGGTCGTTGCCCTTGTTGTCCATGGGGAAGTCGATGACCTCGCAGCCCAGCTCCGCCAGCCGCTCGCTCATGGCATCCGGAGGCGCCAGGGTAGCGACCCGGTAGCCACGCTCCATCAAGGCCCGAATTACCCCGGAACGAAAATTATAGAGGTACCAGGCGGTATTGGCGGAGAGGGTTACGAGCATTCCGGGCCTTAGTGAAAGAGGGCGAACTGGTAGGGAAGCCAATAAGGGGCATGGGTGGCCATGTTCAGCCAAACCCACTGGACGAGTGCGTAATAGCCCACAACCCCTAGAATTATAAAGCCCCGCTCATCCAACTCGTTCCTTATCAGGTGCAGGCGAGAGAAGACGAACATCTGCAGGGGAATGAAATACAGCGCAACCCGATCCACCGCCGTGGAGGCGAACGGCACCAGCGGCAGACTGGCCAACGCGAGCACCGACATCCACCACCAAAGCCGCCTCTCTGAATACCCCAGGGCCAGATACCGGTGGAACATCAGGAACAATGCCGCAGGGACAGCGTTCATGGCCACCCGGATCAGACCGCCCTTGGACTCGTAGCCGCTTTCGACATAGTTGGCCCAAAGGGCCTGACTGGAATCCCAGACCAACAAACCGGCGGCTACTGCAGCGGTCACCCCCACCCAGAAGAAATTCCACAACCGGCGCCGGCTTGCCGCCAGGGCCGCGATGGGCAGGAGGAGGACGGCGGATTTGTGGAACAGGGCGCCCAAGACCACCCAGGCCACGAAGCCCCGGACCTGGCCATTGTTCAGCGCGGCCAGTCCCAGCAGGGCCAGGCCGAGGGCCACGGACTGGCGGGTGTAGCCCATGGACACCACGACGATCAGATACGGCACCGCCACCAGCAGGGCCAGCCAGGGCAGGGGCTGCTGGCGGGCGAAGGTGACCACCCCCATCATCACCAGGGCCCCACAGACCAGGTTCACCCAGTAGATGTCCCCACCCAGCTGGGCCACGAGCCAGTTAACAAAGTAGTACCCGGGATCCCCATGGGCCAGGGCCCCGAATATCCCCATTTCGTAAACCAGCCGCAAATGCAGCAGATAGCTCCCCCAGTCCCCGCCCACCTGGTGCCGCAGGCCGATAATGAGAGCAAACAGGGTCGCCACCCCGAACCAGGCCAGGTTCAAGGCCCGGGGATCGAGACGAATCGGCCCCAGAGTGCCGAGGAAAGGGATCAGAAAGAGCAGCCAGTAGGGCCACATATCAGGCAATACATCCTCTTGGTTTTCCCGAGTGTGGCTGCCCAACAGGCCCGACGGCCAGCGCCATTCAGGCCTCATCGCGGATCCGCATCTCCGTGCCGGATGGGCCTTGCGTTTACCCTACAGACACCAAAGATGCTTTACGGAGAGTCAGAACACTGCTCCCAGAGGAGCCTTGCAAAACGGGGGGCGGTAACCTCCAAGCTGTACTCCCCCTCCACCTTGCTGCGACCCGCTTTACCAAATTCCTGGCGCCGCTCGGGCTCCCCTTTCAGCCGGTTTAGAGCGGCCACCCAGGCCTCCTCGTCCCCCGCCAGATAGCCATTGATCCCGTCTTCTACGATATCGGCATTTACACCGACCGGGGAGGCAACCACAGGCAGCCCACAAGCCATGTACTGGATCAGTTTGAACCCGCATTTGCCACGTTCCCACGGGGTATCCGGCAGCGGCATGATGCCGACGTCCATCGCCCGCAGCTGCTCGGCCTCCTCGCCTTCCCGCCAGGGGATCACCTCGTGGGGCACACCAGGCAAGTCCACCTTTCCGGAACCGATGAGCCGGACACGGGCCTGCCCATCGGCGCAGACCCTGGCCAGGGCCGGGGCAATCTTTTCCAAGTACTGCGCGGTGGTCGGCGAACCGATCCAGCCGATGGTGAAGACTGCGTTCCCCCCAGGTCCGGCGGGTGCCGGATACCGATCGAGGTCCACCACCGTCGGCAGGACCTCCACCCGAGGCGCACCCGCCCGCCGCGCGTAACCGGCCAGATATTCGTTGCCCGCCGTCACCAGGGCCGCACCCCGCATTACCCGGGCAATCTTGCGGCCCAGGAGCCACCGCACCCACGGCCGGGGGTGGCGATCGTATTGATGGAAAAGGGCGTCGTCGTAATCAACTACATAAGGGACACCGGCCCAACCCAGCAGCCGTTCGAGAAGCGCCGGGCTATACGGGAGCAATTCCTTCTCGATGACGACCAGATCGAAACGGCGAGATCCAAGTATCGCCCGCAGCCGACCCCCGAAGGCGCCCACCACATCCCTCCAACGGGCCCGGCCGCTGCTGTACTTGTGGGCAAGATAGGAATCGTCAAACAGCGGGGAGACGGTACAGCGGAAACCCGCCGCCTCCAAATAGGGCAGAAATTGAAAGGTCCGGTAGCGGCTGCTTGCCCCCTTTCGGGCGTATTTGGTTAGGAAGAGAACCTTCGGCCCTTCAGCCATCAAGAACCGGCCTTTCCGCCACCCCAGCCAAATCTTCCCCGCCGGGAAGCGAAGTAAAGGCGGCTAAGTACGACGCTACGCTGGCCTCTAGGGAAAAACTGGCCTCGCCCGCGTGACGGCAACGGTCACGAAAGACCTCTCGGTGGGGGAGAACCATATCCACGAACCAATCAGCCGCTTCGTCCAGCTCCCTCGAGCTCATGTCTTCCAGAAGATAGCGGACGTCTCCCGATAAAGTATCCGTATCCCCGATGCCGGAAGTGGCCACCACCGGGAGCCCGCACAATAGATATTCCCCTACCTTGATGGGCGCCACCGCCTGCATGGAAAACTTGGGCGAACGCAGGGCCAGCCCCAAGTCAGCCGCAGCGAGGTAGCCTGGGACCTGATCTGGGGGCAGGGACAGGGTAGTTACCGCTTCTTTAAGATGCGGGAAGGAGGAAAGGGCGGGAGGAACGGCCTCTGGCGAGCCCGTCAAAAGAAGCAGCCGAGCGTCGGGCCGCCGCGAGAGCACGCGCTCGAAAAGGCCCAACATCTCAGGAACACAATACTGCTCCCCCATCGAGCCCGCGTACGCCAAAAGAGGAGCATTCCGCGGAAGCCCCAGATTCTCCCGGACCGATTCCCTATAACTTTCTTCCTGGGGATTGAATGGGTCCCCGTCCCGGCCGTTGCCCACCACATAAAAACGTTCCGGTGCGGTGCCCGCTCCAGCGCGTGCATGCAGGATTTGCCCCCCCCGAGACGACCGGGTAAGAACCACATCGGCCCGACGGGAAGCCTGCGCCTCAATATCGCGCAGAAAGCGATAAACAAGACCGGATGGCGATCGCCCGTCAAAGTCCACCCGCTCATCTATGGGCAGGCCATCCGCGTCAAAGACCATCGGCAGGCTACGGCCACGCAAGGCAAGCAACGTCGACAGGGCCGGCAAGGTACTGCGGGGCATGACGACATCGATCCCCCACTCACGAATGGTGCGCCTAATCGCCCTAGGCCCGTACAAAGCCGTTAGCAGAGAGCCGGCGGATACAGGCCTTCGCCAGACCCGCACAGACCGGTACGGAATGCTGGATGATTCGCAGGCTGTCCGCGCACGTGAAATTTTCTGTTTATTCCCCCAGGTAAACTGGAGCACGTGGAACACAAAACCTTCGTCCGCCAATCGACGAAAGATAGGCAGGAAGAGACCCTCCAGGTAAGAAACCTGTGGTCCGTCCCAAGTCACGAATAAAATCTTCATCCCAACCCGCGTTCAGCCATCAGCCGCGTGTAGAGATGGTCCACGTCATAGACATAACGCTCCTCACTAAAATGTTCTTTGGCCCGGATGCCCCCCCGACTACCCATCGCACGAGCAGTCTCCGGATCGTCGAGCAGGTGAACAAGCGAGGCTGCGAGTTCCTGCGGACTGTATGGGTCAATCAATAAAGCTGTCTCGCCTTCATCCACCACCCGGGGAATACCGCCCGCACGTGTAGCCACAATGGGGAGCCCGGAAAACATCGCCTCCACCAATACCATTCCAAAAGCTTCACGGGCCGATGCCAAGGCAAAAATATCCATCATTTGATAATAAGGTTGGGTATCGGCCTGATACCCAACAAAAATCACCCTATCTGCGATCTCAAGTTCAACGGCCAAATCACGCAAGATGTCCTCGTCCGGCCCCGTACCCACAACAAGCAACTTGACGTTTGGCACACACTGGGTGACTAGGGGGAGGGCGCGAATGAGGTCACTCACCCGCTTGTGCCCGTCAAACAGCCGGCCTACTGTCCCGATAATGGAATCCTCAGGCCCAATTCCCAGTTCTTCCCGTACCCGCGCAACAACCTCCGGCTTCGCCGGCTGTTTCTTGGGCACACCATTGGCAATCATGCTGACCTTGCTCTCGGGCAACCTGATATCTTGCCGGAGGTAGGATTCCACCGCGGGAGAAACCGCCACCATTTGATCAGTGAATGCAGTTATAATCCGGTATAGCAGGCTGCCCTTCCAGCTCCGGTTCTGTGGGTCGCTGGTTTCTTCACCGATTATAACCGGCACCCGCCCCAACCGGCCGGCCACAGCCGCCAATGCAACGCCCTCGTAAACAGCACCATGGATGATGTCAGGTCGAAACCCCCTGACTATCCTGAAGGCTTCTCGATACGGTCGACGATCAAAAATTCCTCTAAACTTGCCTACCTCGGTTATGGAACAACCCGCTTGCTCGAACTGGTCGGGCAACCCCCCGATAGCCTTCGTGCAAACCAAGCGCTGTTCATAGCGGTCGGGGTCAAGCCTTTTAGCCAGGGATAAGCGCGTTTGCTCGACACCTCCGGAACCGACAGTTTCCAGGCAATGCAGTACACGTATCTTCTTCACGATAAGGTTCGTTTTTTCAACAGGAAAGAATCACTTGTTCGCAAGCAGGGTACGGTAAAGAGAATCAAGTTGCTTGACGTAAATGCTTGGCGCAAACCGCCCCTCCACCGCCAATCGACCGGCTACACCGATGGAGGAAAGGTAACTTCGCTGCTGCCAAATCTCCATGAGCGCTTCCGCCAGGGGCCCTGCATCCGAGTCGTCAATCAACCACCCTGTCTCCCCATGGGTTATGATTTCGGGGGCTCCGCCGACGGCGGTGGCCAACACCGGGACTCCGCAGGCCATGGCCTCCACCAGGGCGATCCCGAACCCCTCCGACAAGGACGGCTGAACATATAGGTGGCACTGGCATACATATTCCACGGGGTCTTCACGGTACCCCCACAGACACACGCTCCCGGTCAGGCCACGCTGCTCAATACGATGCTCAACCTCTTCACGCTGACTACCATCCCCGATTATCCACAGCTCAGCAACTACACCCCACTCCATAACCCTTGCAACCGCATCGACAAGCGCCAACGGGTTTTTCACTGGCTCAAGGCGCCCCACAAAACCAATACGGAAAACCTGTTCGGGATCGTAAACCTGGGATTTAGTAGTAGGCAGCCGGACTGGGTTATAAATGCGGATCGCCTTGTGCGGCGGAACCTCACCGCTCTGAATCTGCCAATCCCTGACTGCATTAGAAACACCGATGACACGGTGTGCGAGGGAATAGATCAAGCGAAACACCCATTTTGCCCGACCACCATGGGTAGGAATGCCAATTTCCTCACCAATGCGCACCCGCACCCGGGCAAGCCAAGCAGCAATCAGTCCATGAAAGTTCGCCTCGGCACCATGGGTATGCACGACTTCCGGCCTCAAACGTCGGAAAAGTCGATAGAGCGCAAGAACCGCTCCTAAACTGGGAATCCTCTCTGGCTTTTCTAGGCAACAAACCGGGCTGCCTCTGGCCTCGAGTCTGTCAGAAACAAACCCACCCTGCCCAATGGCACAGAAGCAATGCACATGCTCGGAGCCCTCTACCTCATCAGCAAGAAGTTCGATATGTTTTTCGACACCACCGAAATCGAGCGATGTCAAGACATGTAAAACGCATCTCTGCCCCAAACAATTTTTTGATCCCGATGGAAGGTCTCTCATGGCCTAATAAGGTCCTTGAGGGCGCTTTTCCATCCCGACATATATCGATACCCACCAGAAACCCAGAATGCATACAAAGGAAAACAACGCCGCCAGCGAGGCAAAGAAACTATTGTAATCCTATGATCCAAGGATTCCCGTTTCTCTTTCATCCTATCCAAGGCCTCATCCAGCGTTTTATCCCAAAAAAATTCAACGAAATCCTTCCGGCGGCCATTCAAATGCTCTTGGTATGGCTCCAAATCTCTGATTTCTTTTTTCCAGCCTTCACGGGCATCATTCAGGCCGTACATCTTTAATAAAGTAAATTGCGAAAGCTTTTTGCATTTATTAGTTTCAGCTTCGGAGGCATTTCTGCCATGCCTGCGATATAACTGCAAAGGGTCTTCATGTATAAACCGGGTACCAAGAGCCTCCGCTAAATTATTGATCCAAATATCATGTGATTTGATGTATTCTGGAATTGGTAAGGCAAGTTTTACCCACTCTTTTCGAAAGGCCGTACAGCAACCCCAAACAAACCAGGAATCCTTATATCCCAGAGCCCTTGTGTTGCCTAACGTAGTAACACCGCTATTACTTAGCCGTTCGTCGGCAATAAACTGATCGTTAATTACTACCATTTTTTCCGGGTTGCCTAAAAAATCCTGTATTACTTTGAAAATCTTTTCCTTGAACCATACATCATCTTGATCACTTAAAAATATTATGTCGCCTGAACATAATGTCATGGTTTTTTCGAAATTTTTCTTATAGCCGATATTGACTTCATTTTCCACGATCCGCACCTCGAAGGTCGCCTTACGCGCGAACCGGTGCAGTATTCCTTTCGTGCCATCCGTCGAGCCATCATCACACACAACTAACTCATCTGGCTGACGAGTCTGCGCGACGAAACTGTCAAGCTGTTCCTGCAGATAGTCGGCGCCGTTGTAGGTCGCCATTGCAATGGAAATCCTCATATCTGCTAGGACCTTTTTGCCGGACTGCATGACGCACGGGCCACCACCGTCACGAATTCCAGATGATCAGGGTTTAACAGCCCACGCATTGAGGCGACACGAGCCGCTATGTCCGGAAAAAGTTTTGGCTCTGGGTACGGGTATCCACCCTGGCACAAATGTTTACTTACAGAATGTATATGTCCGGCAACTTCAGTACGCTTAATATAACGAATTTCATCGAAACCAGTACGACGAAGCAACTCGGTTAGGGAGGGACGGGTGAAGAGCACCAAATGACGCGGTGGTTCAAGGCCACGCCAATGTCGACCGAAGCGTTGGTGTCCGAGACTATTTAGGTTTGGGGTGTCGATGTACAGGTGGGCCCCGGGCTTCATGGCCTGTCTCAACTGACGTAGGGTTTCGGACGGATCATGGAGGTGTTCAATCACATGGCTTAGAGTCACTGCATCGAAGAAATGGTTGTAATCGCGAACCGCCTCTACCGAACCTCCCTGGACATTGAGCCCGATCCCCCTAGCCTGCTCGGCTGCTTTTGCATCCGGTTCTATGCCGTAGGGTTCCCAACCCGCTTTTTGGGCCCAGCGCAGGAATGTTCCATTGCCACAACCCACGTCGAGCACCCGGGAACCCTCGCTTGCTCTTGGTAGATAGCGAAAACGAAGATCCAACCTCCGTTTCAAGGAGGGGAGCAGTGGGGCAATGGATGCGCCGGCGCGGATTACGGGTATTAGGGCGGTGCCATAACGCCAATTCATATACCCATTTGCGAACGCCCGCCGCAGCCGCCTTACGGTCCCCAAACCCCCGCCTGTATCTGCGATTTCGGGTGCCGAGTGCGTAAAATATGAATCGTACGCGATTCCAATTGTTTCAGGTGTAGGCCTGGGATCTAGGTATCCGGAACCACAGTTGGTGCACCGGTACAAGTTCCACTGGCCGGGCGCGCAAAAGAATATCCGGTCTTCCAAGCCATCATGAAGCAAGCTTCTAGATCCGCTGCCGCAGACTGGACATGCGTCAACAACCTCCAACCCCTCCTCCGTCCATGATTCCGTCCGGGCGGTTGCCCTTTTCTCTGCTGGGTTCACTGCGGACTCCCTGTGGTACTCCGCTTTGAATCGCGGGTTGAGCTCAGGTATACGAGAGGCGAAATGGAATCATGGCCCGCAACGAGGGAGGGGCCCCACGCCATGCGGAAACTACAGATGCACTTAACGCGGCTCCCCCCACCAGCCAGCGCAACGGTTCGGAAACCGGAAAAACAACCCCAACTACAGCTGCTGAACCCAGTGTAAGCGCCGGCAGTGCCAAACGCGCTAACTCGACCCGATGGTCACTTAAGTAAAAGAGAATGATAGCGTCGATTGTCACGCGCAGGCTCCAGACGACCGCGGCGCCGACAATCCCCCACCACTGTAGGGCAAATATTAGTCCGGCAAGGTAGGGTATCAATTCGAACAGGTGAGCCTTCGCCGGCAAGTCAGGGCGCCCGCGACTTTGCAATAAAGTAATTGGAATGCGAGCGAGCGCATTTGCCCAAAGCCCGATAGCGAGAATATGCCCTATGTTAGCCGATTCCGTGGCAAACTTGGTATTAATCCACCACATTATGAAGGGCTCCGTAATAATAATACCTGCCACCACCACGGGCGTCATTACCGAGAGCACAACCATGACTGCTTGCCTGGTAAGCTTCTCGCGTTCTGCAACGTTGTCTGCCGCCGCAAAGCGGGGGAATAATGATGTCATGAGGCTTTGAGGCAACATTTCCCCCCGCTGTACCAGATTGTATGGCACAGTGTACCAAGTAACCGCCTTTGGTCCGGCAATCGCGCCAATGAAGAATCGATCGAACGTCACCATCAGTGGCCCGACGATCGCGGTGACGGAAATCCACCCCCCGTACCTGAACAAGGGTTTTACTAGGGCGCGAACTGGTCGCGGAGGGAAAGTAAGGGGTACATGCCTGGCACATCGTTCCGATAACGCGGCCAATGTAACCACACGGCCGACTAGAGCAGCGGGAACCAGCCAACGAAGGTCCGGGGCCACGTACCACGCTGCCAGCAACGGAAGCAGCTGAAATAGGATGGTTCCCGAGACATTGATGGAATTCAAGGCAAGAAAGCATTCACGTCCTTGCAGAGCGCCGGAGAGTACTCCGGTCAAAGTCGCCACCGGGACCGCCGCGGCGATCCACGGTACAACGGCCATTGCCTCCTCCTTGAGATCGGCAGACAAATCGAAGTACGTCCCGAAGAAAAGATAGGCCAGTGGTAATACAACCAGCGCCCCGACCACCCCCATCCCGCAATTAAGTACTAGGGCTGTCCAGAAGGTCTCTGTCCGGCGCTCCGGCGGAGCCTCGGAAAGCTGGGCGATTCTTTGGGCGGTAGCCCGGCCTAAGCCGAGGTCGAACAGCCCGAAATAGCCCAGTAAAAGCCATACAATTGCCAGTATTCCGTACCGAGCCTCCCCAATTAGACCGAGGTAGAGCGGGACTGTAACCAAAGTCACAACCGCCGGGACACCCGCTCCAGCGAGGTTATACAGGGTGTTACGGCGTATGCTCATGAAAAGTGACCACGGGTTTGGAATTGCTTTCAATACTGCGAGTTATTGAGATGCGAAACGCCAGAAATGCTTTACTTCTCCGAGAGTGAGCACCTTCATCTTCCCTTCGCCCTTGATACTCTCATTGACTTCACGTAGTACGTCGCTGTCCTACGGATCGCTCGTTCTATCGACTAATTCGCGAGCACTCGACGTTCTTCCTTTCGGCTAGCCTCTGTGCGCCTCTTCAGAATTCGCTCTTCTAGCCTTTGCACAGATACTGCCCATAACTCATCTTGGCCAAGAGGTGGCCCAAGCATCCCACGCCTTCTTCATCGATGAAGCCCATGCGACTGGCGAGGTCGATTCCGGTGAAGGTCGCCATAAGCTGCCTGATTACCCCTAAGATCGGTGGCAGGTAGGGTGGGCTGGAAAGCTCAGCCAAAGAGCTCGGCTTTTTCCAGTATGCTGGCTTCCTGATCCTTACCGGAAACCAACGGATCGCCCTCCAGCGGCCATTCGATAGACAGAGTAGGATCATCCCACCGGATGCTGCGCTCGTGCTCCGGGGCGTAGTAGTCGGTGCACTTGTACTGGAACTCCGCCACCCCGCTGGTTACATAGAAGCCATGGGCGAATCCCGGCGGCACCCAGAGCATGCGCTTGTTCTCGGCGGAGAGGTGGTCTCCTACCCATTGGCCAAAGGTGGGCGAGGACTTTCGGATATCCACGGCCACGTCGAAGACCTCTCCCACCGTTACCCGGACCAGCTTCCCCTGGGGCTGCCGGATCTGGTAGTGCAGGCCACGGAGGGTGCCCTGTACCGAGCGGCTGTGGTTGTCCTGGACGAAATCGTAGTCGATGCCAGCCTCAGCGAACTTCTGGCGCTGCCAGGTCTCCATGAAAAAGCCGCGCTCGTCGCCGAATACGTCGGGGTCGATCCGCAAGACGTCCGGTATCTCTGTGGGGGTGATTTGCATCGTTCAAAAGATCCGTTCTTCGAGGATGTTCAACAGGTACTCGCCGTACCCGTTCTTGGCTAGCGGCGCGGCGAGCTCGCGGACTTGGTCGGCGTCGATGAACCCCATGCGGTAGGCCGTCTCCTCCGGGGAGGCAACCTTGAGGCCCTGGCGCTTCTCCATGGTCTCGATGAAGGTTGCTGCCTCGATCAGAGATTCGTGGGTGCCGGTGTCCAGCCAGGCCATGCCCCGGCCCATGACCTCCACCCTTAGCTGCCCGCGCTCCAGGTAGGCCCGGTTCACGTCGGTGATCTCCAGCTCACCCCGTTCCGAGGGCTGGATTTCCCTGGCGATCTCCGTGACCTGCTCGTCGTAGAAATACAGCCCTGTAACGGCATAACGGGACTGTGGGTGGGCGGGCTTCTCCTCCAGGCGGGTGGCTTGGCCGTTTTCGTCGAAGCCCACCACACCATAGCGCTCAGGGTCGTTGACCGGGTAGGCGAGTACCGTGGCGCCCTCTTCACGTCCCGAGGCCGACTTCAGCAGCCCACGAAGGTCGTGGCCGTGGAAGATGTTATCCCCCAACACCAGGGCACAGGGATGACCATCGATGAAATCCTCGCCGATCCGGAATGCCTCGGCCAAGCCATTGGGCTCCGGCTGCACGGCATAGCTCAGCTCCAGTCCCCACTGGCTGCCATCACAGAGAAGCCTTTTGAACAGGGGCGTGTCCTCCGGCGTGGAGATGACCAGGATCTCCCGGATTCCCGCCATCATCAGGGTGCACAGGGGGTAGTAGATCATGGGCTTGTCGAATACCGGCAGCAGCTGCTTCGACACCGCGTGGGTGATCGGGTACAACCGGGTTCCGCTGCCGCCAGCGAGGATGATGCCCTTGCGTTTCATACCAGCCCTATTGCCCTGATTCCCGGTTACCAAGCTCCTTGAGCGCCCGTTCCACCCCAACGCGCCAGTCGGGCCGGGCGATGCCGAAGGTCCGTTCCAGCCGCTCGCAGTCGAGTCGGCAGTTCTTCGGGCGCTGGGCGGCAGTGGGGAAGCCTTCGGTGCTGATCGGGGCAATGGCGTCGTTGCTCACCTTGATCGGCCATCCCATTTCCCGGGCTTGCTCGATAAGGTAGCAGGCGTAGTCGTGCCAGGTGGTCTCCCCGGCAGCCGTGCAGTGGTAGATCCCGGATTTTCCGGAATCTCCCAGGGCGGTGGGGAGCACTTGGGCGGTGATGTCCGCAACCAGCTCGGCAGGGGTGGGGGCCCCGTACTGGTCATCGATGACCTGTAAGGCCTCCCGGGAGCAGGCAAGCCGGAGCATGGTCCGTAGGAAATTCTTCCCCCGCGGGGCATAGACCCAGCTGGTGCGCAAGATCAGGTGCTTGCAACCACTGGCCTGGATGGCCCGGTCGCCTTCCCGCTTTGCCCGTCCGTAGGCGTTCAGAGGCTCGGGCGCATCGCCTTCCCGCCAGGGCCGGTCCCCGGAGCCGTCGTAGACGTACTCGGTGGAATAGTGCACCAGCCAGGCTCCACATTCCCTGGCCTCGCGGGCCAGCACGCCCGGGGCCTCGCCGTTAACGGCCATCACCGTTTCGGGCTCACTTTCCGCGTCGTCCACCGCCGTATAGGCAGCGGCGTTGACCACCACGTCCGGGCTGACGGCCTGGATGGTTTCCGCCAGAGCCTCCGGTCGCGTGAAGTCCCCGCAAAGGCCTTCACTGCCTTCCTCGTCCAACGATACAAGCTGGCCAATAGGGGCAAGCGCCCGCTCGAGCTCCCAGCCGATTTGCCCAGTGCGGCCAAACAAGAGGATTTTCATTTTTCCATGACTCGATGCCGGTAGTTGGTTTCCATCCAGGCCCGATACTCGCCTGTGCGAACCCGGTCCAACCATTGTTGGTTATCCAGGTACCATTGCACGGTTTTCTCCAGGCCGGACTCGAAGGACTCTTTGGGGGCCCAGCCAAGCTCCCTAGCGATCCGGGAATCATCTATTGCATAGCGCCGGTCGTGGCCGGGACGGTCGGGGACGAACTCGATCAGGCGCTCGTAGGCATAATCGGGATGAGGACATAGCCTGTTCAGGATCTGGCAGACGGTCTGGACCACCTTCAGATTGGCCCGCTCGCAGCGCCCCCCGATGTTGTAGGTTCGACCTACTCGCCCATTCTCCAGAACCAACCGTAGCGCCCTGGCATGGTCCTCCACGTAGAGCCAATCCCGGATGTTCTCCCCGTTGCCGTATACGGGCAGGGACCGTCCCTCCACTGCGTTGAGGATCATTAGCGGAATGAGCTTCTCGGGGAACTGGTAGGGCCCGTAATTGTTGGAGCAGTTGGTGATAAGGATAGGCAGCCCGTAGGTCTGGTGCCAGGCGCGCACCAGATGGTCGCTGGCGGCCTTGCTGGCCGAGTAAGGGGAGCTGGGGGCGTACGGGGTCTGCTCGCTAAAAGGAGGCTCATCCGGGCCGAGGTCGCCGTAGACCTCGTCGGTAGAGACGTGGTGGAACCGGAAGCGGTCCCTGGCCGCGCCTTCAAAACCCTCCCAGTGGGCCCGGGCGGCCTCCAGCAGGTTCTGGGTACCGGTGACGTTGGTCTCCACAAACGCGGCCGGGCCTTCGATGGAGCGGTCCACATGGGACTCGGCGGCCAGGTGCATGACCGCATCCGGCCGATGGTCACGGAACAGCCGCTCCACGGCGGCCCGGTCGCGGATGTCCACCTGCTCGAAGCGGTGGCGGGGATGGTCCCGGGCCGGTCCGAGGGATTCCAGGTTGCCGGCGTAGGTCAGTGCGTCGGCGTTGATAACCGTGGCCTCGGTCTCGTCGATGAGCTGGCGGACCACCGCCGAGCCGATGAAGCCAGCGCCGCCGGTAACAAGGATCCGCTTCATTGGGCCACCTTCCCCGCCGTTTCCCCGTAGTACCCCAGATACCACTCCACGAACCGCGCCACCCCCTCTTCCACGGGGGTAGTTGGCTCGTACCCCACATCCGCCTTGAGGTCGGCGACATCGGCGTAGGTGTCGGGGACGTCGCCGGGCTGCAGGGGCAGGAGGTTCTTCCCCGCCTCCCGGCCCAGGTTTTCCTCCAGCACCTCGATGTAGCGCATGAGTTCCACGGGGCGATGGGCGCCGATGTTGTAGACGCGGTAAGGCGCGGCGCTGGTGCCCGGATCCGGGTCGGCGCCGCTCCATTCCGGGTTGGGCTCGGCCGGGTTGTCCAGGGTGCGGATCACGCCCTCGACGATGTCGTCGATGTAGGTGAAGTCCCGACGGTGGTTGCCGTAGTTGAAGACCTCGATGGGCTCCCCGGCCAGGATCTTCTTGGTGAACAGGAACAGCGCCATGTCCGGCCGGCCCCAGGGGCCGTAGACGGTGAAGAAGCGCAGACCGGTGGTGGGCAGGCCGTAGAGGTGGCTGTAGGTGTGGGCCATCAGCTCGTTGGCCTTCTTGCTGGCCGCGTACAGGGACAGCGGATGGTCCACGTTGTCGTGGATGGAGAAGGGCATCTCCGTGTTGGCGCCGTAGACGGACGAGGAGCTGGCGAACACCAGGTGCTCCACGCCGTTGTGGCGGCAGCCTTCCAGGACGTTGGTGAATCCGACCAGATTGGTGTCCACGTAGGCGTGGGGGTTCTCCAGGGAGTAGCGCACTCCGGCCTGGGCGGCCAGGTTCACCGCCCGCTGGGGCTGGTGCTGCCGGAACACCCGCGCCATGGCCTCGCGGTCCTCCAGGCTGACGCGCTCCTCGGTGAAGCCGGCGTAGTCCTGGATGCGCCGCAGGCGGTCTTCCTTGAGGGTGGGGTCGTAGTAGTCGTTGACGTTGTCCACACCCACCACTTCGTCGCCGCGCTCGAGCAGGCGCAGGGCGAGGGCGTTGCCGATAAAACCAGCGGTTCCGGTGACCAGAATCTTCAAACTATGCCCCTTGGGAAATTACAGACGGAGGTCCGAGGCCTCGCGGGGGAAGGCGGATTTCACGTCGAACAGGACGGCTTCCGGCATGCCCAGCTCGCGGACGCCTTCCGGGCCCATCTCCAGGAATTCCTGGTGAGGAACGGCTAGGATCAGGGCGTCGTACTGCCCCCTCCCGGGCGGCTCGGCCAGGGGGGTCAGGCCGTACTCTTCCTCAGCCTCCCGGGTATCAACCCAGGGGTCCCATACGTCCACCTTGGCGTGGTAGTCGGCCAGGTTGTCGACGATGTCCACCACCCGGGTGTTGCGCAGGTCCGGGCAGTTCTCCTTGAAGGTCAGGCCCATGACCAGGATGCGCGAACCCACCACGGGGAAGCCCCGCTTGATCATGCACTTGATGGTGGCGTCGGCGATGTAGGGGCCCATGCCGTCGTTGATGCGCCGCCCGGCGAGGATCATCTCCGGGTGGTGGCCGATCTCTTGGGCCTTGTGCGTTAGGTAGTAGGGGTCCACGCCGATGCAGTGGCCGCCCACCAGGCCCGGGCGGAACGGCAGGAAGTTCCATTTGGTGCCGGCGGCGGCCAGGACTTCCTCCGTATCAATACCGAGGCGGTTGAACAACAGGGCCAGCTCGTTCACCAGGGCGATGTTCACGTCGCGCTGGGTGTTTTCGATGACCTTGGCGGCCTCGGCCACCTGGATGGAGGAGGCCTGGTGGGTGCCGGCGGTGACCACCCGGCCATACAGCTCGTCCACGAACTCCGCCGTCTTGGGGGTGGAGCCGGCGGTGACCTTGGGGATGGAGGTGAGCCGGTGGTTCTTGTCGCCCGGATTGATGCGCTCCGGGCTGTAGCCCACGAAGAAGTCCCGATTGAAGGCAAGCCCCGAGGCTTCCTCCAGCACGGGGACGCACACCTCCTCCGTGGCCCCCGGGTAGACCGTGGACTCAAAGACCACCACGTCGCCGGCCTGGAGGTGGCGGCCCACCGTCTCGCTGGCCTTGCGCAGGGGACCCAGGTCCGGGTTCTTGTGGGCGTCCACCGGGGTCGGGACGGTGACGATATGGACGTTGCAGGCGTCCAGGGCCGCCTCGTCGGCGGAGAAGGTAAGGCTCTCGGCGGCCGCCAGGTCCTCGGAAGGCACCTCCCGTGTCCGGTCGTGGCCCGCTTGCAGCTCCTCGATGCGCTCGGGGCTGACGTCGAAGCCCACGGTTCGATACAGGCGGCCGAGCGCCGCGGCCAGGGGCAGGCCCACGTAGCCCAGCCCGATCACGCCGATCACTGGCTGCTGCGGTTTTTCGAACAGGTCTTCTGAATGGGCCATTTCTTGCCGGCTTACTCGTATTTGTAGTTGTAGTAGCGGTAGCCGCCGTAGGCGCCGTACTTGCCGTAGCCTTCCTGGGGCCGCAGGTCGTTGTAGACCAGGCCGCTGATGCTGACGCCGTGCTGGCTGGCGCGCCTCTCCGCGGCCTCCACTTCCGCCAGGTTGGTAACCCCGCCGCGCACCACCATGAACATGGCCCCACCCTGGGCGCCCACCAGGGTGGCGTCGGTTACCGGGATCAGCGGCGCGGTATCCACGAGAACCAGGTCATATTCCTGCTGGGCCCGGGCCAGGAAATCGATGAAGCCCTGGCTGATGAGTAGCTCGGTGGGGTTCGGCGGCAGGGTCCCGGAGGACACGACCGTCAGGTTGTCCGTAAGGGGGGTCTTGATCTGGTCCTCGGTGGCCTCGCCGGCGAGGAAATCCGTCAGGCCGGGGCTGCGCTCCCGGTCCAGGTAGTAGTGCAGGTGCCCCTTGCGGAGGTCGGCGTCGATCACCAGGACCTTCTGTCCGGTTTCCGCCACCAGGCTGGCGAGGTTAATGGTGATGAAGGTCTTGCCGGAGGAGGGAATGGGGCTGGTAATGGTCACCACCTTCCGGTCCGACTCCAGCAGGGCGAAGGCCAGGCTGGTGCGCAGGCTGCGCAGGGCCTCCACGGTGGGGTCCGTGGGGTCCTTTACCGCCAGAATGGGCAGGAACTTCTTGCCGCGCTTGAGGCGCTTGGCGGCGCGCTCCTGGTCACGGTTGTGCGGCACCACGGCGAAAATCGGCAGGCCCAGCTTCTGGGACAGGGAGTCGGGGTCCTGGATGCCCGTGCGCAGGGCCTTGCGCAGGAAGACCAGGGCGCTACCGCCTATAAGGCCCACCACCCCCGCGGCCAGGAATATCAAGGGTCGATTGGGCCCGGAGGGCCGCTCGGGTAGTATCGCCTCGTCCACGATGCGCACGTTGCCGATGGTGCCCGCCTTGGAGAGGCGCAGCTCCTGGGACTTGTTGAGCAGGCTGGTGTAGAGCTCCTGCTGGACCTCCACGTCCCGCTTCAGGCGCAGCAGCTCCTGCTGGGTGTCCGGCAGCCCTTGGATCCGGCTCTGCAGCTGTTCCTTGTTCTGCTCCAGCTCCCGGCGCTTGCGCTCCATGGACTGCATGGTGGGGTGCTGCTCCCCGAGCTTCTGGCCTACCTCGGCGCGCTCCATCTCCAGCTCGGAGATGCGGTTTTCCACTTCCACCACGCGGTCGAGGATGGTCTGGGTCTCGGCCGTGATGTCCACGGCGCTGTTTTCCTGGCGGAAGGTATTCAGCTTGTTCTCGGCGGTGCGGAGCTTCTCCTTGAGCCGGGGGAGCTGCTCCTGCAGGAAGTTGAGGCTCTCCTCCGCCTCGGCGGAGCGGCGCTCCACATTCTGCTGCTGGTAAAAGCGGGCTACGGAGTCGAGGATCTGACCGATGCGCTCCGGGTCCTCGCCCTCCATGGAGAGCTGGAGGATGCCCGTGTCCTGGCCCTTCTCCTGGACCTGCAAGCGGTCCTGGAGGCCGGATACGGCGGCCAGCCAGCTCCGCTGCCGAATGGTGAAGGTGGTCCCGGGCCGGGCCTTGAGGCGGGAAACGAAGAGGTCGATCCGGGGAGACTCGGACTGGGCGGGCTGGCCCACACGGCCCTCCAGGAGGACCCTGTCCGGTCCCTGGCGTAAGCGGTAGCGGCCTTCTTCCCCTGCAACAAGGGTAAGGTCGCGGCCCTTGAGGGCGTCGTCCACCTCCAGGCGCTTGACCTCGATCTCTTCCCCGCCCCAGGCGTAACTGTCCAGGCCGAACCAGGGCTCGGCCAATCCATTCTGTGGGTTCGCCTCTCTGGCCAGGTACCCGCCGACATAGGGGAAATGATTGGGCTCGGCCAGGATGTCCAGATCCAGGTCCTCCACGGCCTTGGATAGGACGTTTCGCGACTTGAGGATCTGGATCTGAGTGGCCGTCGGGCCCCGGTCATTGACCATCATGCCCTGCGGGGAGTCGGAGAGCAGGCTCTGTACGCCACCGTCCTCGGTCTCCACCTGGATCATGGCGTTGGACTTGTAGACCGGCGCCGGCAGCTGGGCCATGACCAGCCCGACCGCCAGGGCGAGCGCCGTTACCCCAACGATCAGCCACTTGCCCTCCAGAAGGGTGGCCACCACCTGCTGGAGATCGAACTCGTCATCCCTGGGCGGGGTCGGGGCATTACTCAATATCGAAACCCTCGGACAGGATGCGCAGCTGGTAGGCCGCCCGCACGGTGGGCAGGATCTGGCCGATCAGGCGGTTCCAGCGCACCAGGCCGGAGGTGGCCACGTAGACCACGTCCCGGGGCTGCAGTTGGAACTGGTCGGCAAGCACCATGGAGGCAGCCGCCCGGGCATCGAGATGGAACACCTTGGGCTTGATCCGCGGCGCCCCCCCTTCCTCGGTCTCCTGGGGCACGCCGCGAATGACGTAGAGCCCGTAGGCGTAGGCGGCTTCGGAATCGAAGCCCTTCGCCTGGGCGACGGCCTCTGCCAGGGTCATCTCGCCCTGGTGCATGAGCACGGAGGACTGCTCGTTGAATTCGCCCAGGACGAAGACCTTGTTGTCGCTGTTGTCGGGCACGTACAGGACGTCGCCGTCGCGCAGGAGGCGGTTGCCTTCCCCGGTGGAGTACAGCTCGAGCAGGTCGATGCGGTGCTGTTGGCCGTCCCGTGTCAGGATGGCGGTGCGCTGGTCGGCGCCGTAGCTCTGGCTACCGCCACCTCCGCCGGAACCGCCGCCTCCCTGGCCGGCGGTCTGCATGCCGCCCGCCTGGTTGATGGCGTCCATTACCGTCAGGGGGACGTTGGTGATGGGCTGGATGCCCGGCTCGTTGACCTTGCCCGTGACGTAGACCTTCTTGCTGCGGAAGGCCACCACCCGCACGCCCACCTGCGGCGATTCGATGTAGGGCGCGAGGCCCTCGGCGATGGTCTCGCGGATCTCGCCGGTGGTGCGCCCGGCGACGCGCACCTCGCCGACGAACGGGAAGAAGATGGTGCCATCCTTGCTGACCTGCTGGCCCATCTGCTCGATGTCCTGGAACTGCCCCATGGGGTTGGACAGCTCCGGGTGGTTCCAGACCACGATGTTCAGGACGTCGTCCGGCCCCACCCGGTATTGGTACTCCTCCATCCGCTCCTGGAAGGTGCGCTCCCCGTCATCGCCTTCCTGGACCTGCTTGCGCCGCATCTCCAGCAGGGTTTCGGGGTTGATGGGGATGATCTCGGGGGGCGCCCCGCCCTCCCCTTCCGGACCGCCCTCGCCGTACCATTGGCTCTCGTCCTGGGCAACGCTCTGGATGCCCGTGGTGTACGCGCAGCCGCTGATCAGGAGCGGCATGAGGGCCAGGGCCAGGCGGGCAATGGGTGTTCGGGTCGTCTGGGTCACGGTTGGCCTGGGTTCATGGGCAATGGGTTTTAACCGGCTTCGGCGGGCAGCAAGCCTTTGGCCTGCCAGTCCCCGAGGCAGGCCTCGATCTCCGCCAGGGCATGCTCGAAGTCCTCGCGGGTGCCCCGGTAGGGGTCCGGGATGTCCGCTTCCCGCCAGCGTCCCAGCCGGTGGACCCGCCCGCGCACCACCGGAAACTGGGCGTTCAGCCAGTCCACCTGCTCCTGCTCCATGGCCAGGAGCAGGTCGAACTGCTGGGCCAGCTCCAGGTCGATCTGGCGGGCCTGGTGGCCACCGAGGTCCAGGCCGCGCTCGGCCATCAGGGCCACGGCAACCGGGTCCGCTTCCCGATCCTGCAGGGCCCCCACCCCGGCCGATTCCACCCGCAGGCGGTCGCCGGCGTGCGCCCGTAGCAGGGCCTCGGCCATGGGGCTGCGGCAGATGTTGCCGGTGCAGACGATCAGGACGCTGCCGAACATGGCTCCCTCATCCGGACCAGCGCCAGCGGAAGAATACGGTACGGTCCGTGTCCGCGGAATCCTGGTGCGGGTCTACGCGGTGGACCTCCACGCCCGCCTTGAAGGCGCCATATCCGGTGGGCACCTCCCCGGAGAGGGAGCCGCCGTAGAGATCGGCGCCTTCCGGGAAGAGCGGATTGCCGCCGGCGCCGTCCCGGTTGATCTTGCCCCATCGCAGGACGGTGTGCCAAGTCATGCCGCTGGACAGCGCGAACACGCCGCCCAGGCTCGTCAGGGTGGTATCGTTGTCCGCGGAATGCCCCAGGCTGCGGCCCCGGTAGCGGTAGCCGTCCTGGTAGACGTGGTGCTCGTAGCCGGTGTTGAACAGCACGTTGTTCGGTTGGTCGCTGTCGTACAGGGAGGTCTCCACGGCCTCGGCGTATAGCCGGAAGGTCCCGGAGAGCACCGGCATGGCCCCCCAGGTCTCCAGGCCCGCCTGGGCCATCCATTTGGTGGGCAGGCCGCCCGCCTCGTCCTCGCCGATGGCCTGGCCGTAGAGGGCCACGGGAAAGCCGGCGTAGGGCGAGGCCAGCCGGAAGTCGAACCCGGCGAGCTGGTTGCCCGGCTCGTTGTCGGCGTCCACCCCCTCGCTGCCGGGGTTGTCCTGGCCCGCCAGGGCGCGGCCGAAGGTCTCCAGGTCCTCCGGCCGGCCTTTGCCGCCCCACTGGATGGTGCGGGAGAGGCCGATCTCCAGCACGGGGGCCGGCTGGAAGGCCAGGCGCATGCCCACCAGGTTGGCCCGGGGCACGCTGCGATCGCTCTCCAGCCGACCCATGAACACGGACAGGTCCCAGGGCCCCAGCCAGCGCAGCACCGGCAGGTCGAAGGGGTCCGTGTAGTTGCGCTCGATGGCTACGCCCGGCACGGGCCGGGCGTTATTGGACAGGATCAGGCTGCCGCTCCAGCCCGGCCCCCACCAGCGCGGGATGGCCCCGGCCGTCAGGGTCCAGTTGCCCACCACGGCACCGAGGTAGCTGCCGTCCAGGCGGTAGTCCTTGTCGTCCGGGGCGTCGCGCACCGCCTGGGCCTGGAGGCGGGCGGCGAAGCGGTCGCCCATCCACTCCACCCTGGCCTCGAGCTCCCCGCGGCCGCGGGGCGTGTCCTCGAAGGTGCGCAGGAGGATGGGGTCCTCCAGGACCGCGAGGCTGACCCGGGCATCGCCCATGCCGGTCCGCGCTTCCCTGCGCAGCCGGTCGGCGAGCGTGTTGTGCAGGTCGTAGGCGGAGATCCCCTGCGGGGCGGACCGCCCGGCGAAGTCCTTGGCCACGTCGGGCAGCGACATGGGCCAGGTGGTGGTCAGCGCATCCGTGCGGCCGGTGTCCTTGAGGTACTGGACCTGATGCCGGAACCGGATGTCCCCGGGATAGGCGAACGGCCCTGCCTGCGCCAGTCCCGGAAGCGCCCCTCCGAGGAGAACCGCACCCAGGCAGACCGCCATGCAGATCCTCTGGGGCAAATGCCTTCGCGGCAAGCTACCTACCATAGAGCCGTTTCCGTACCTCGCTACAGGCACCCAATAATACGGTCATCCGCTGCCCGAGAAAACCGTTCCCTGAACCTACGTAGGGCTATCACACAAAACCGGGCACCCGAACGCTATCGGATGCCCGGTTGGGGATCGGATTCGGGGGGATTACAAACGGGGAAGGGTAGAGAGTACGTCCGGATACAAGCAATGGATTGGCGGGGACGCCCCCGAACGCCGCAACCGCGACGCCCGGGAGGGACACCTTGCCTCTATTTCCCCTGCACCGACTGCCCCACCCGCAGCCGCAGGGCGTTGAGCTTGATGAAGCCCTCGGCGTCGGCCTGGTCGTAGACCGTGTCCTCCTCGAAGGTGGCCAGCTCCGGGTTGTACAGGCTCCGGTCGGAGCGCCGGCCCACGGTGGTGACACTGCCCTTGTAGAGCTTGAGCCGCACCGTGCCGGTGACGTCGCGCTGGCTCTCGTCGATGGCGGCCTGCAGCATGCGCCGCTCCGGCGACCACCAGTAGCCGTTGTAGATAAGCTCGGCGTAGCGGGGCATGAGCTCGTCCTTGAGGTGGGCGGCCTCGCGGTCCACGGTGAGGGACTCGATGGCGCGGTGGGCCTCCAGCAGGATGGTGCCGCCCGGGGTCTCGTAGACGCCGCGGGACTTCATGCCCACGTAGCGGTTCTCGACGATGTCCAGGCGGCCGATGCCGTTGTCCATGCCCAGCCGATTGAGCTTGGACAGCAGCTCACCCGGGGCCAGGCGCTCGCCGTCGATGGCCACCGGGTCGCCACCCTCGAAGTCCACCTCGATGTAGGTGGGCCGGTCGGGGGCCTGCTCCGGGGGCACGGACCACAGGAACATGCCCTCCTCGGGCTCCGCCCAGGGGTCCTCCAGGATGCCGCCCTCGTAGGAGATGTGCAGGAGGTTGGCGTCCATGGAGTAGGGCGAGCCGCCGCCCTCCTTCTTGCCCTCGATGGGGATGCCGTGGCTCTCGGCGTAGGCGAGCAGCTTCTCGCGGGAGTCCAGGTCCCATTCCCGCCACGGGGCGATCACCTGGACGCCCGGCTCCAGGCCGTAGTAGCCCAGCTCGAAGCGGACCTGGTCGTTGCCCTTGCCAGTGGCCCCGTGGGCCACCGCGTCGGCGCCGGTCTCCCGGGCGATCTCCACCTGGCGCTTGGCGATCAGGGGCCGGGCGATGGAGGTGCCGAGGAGGTACTTGCCCTCGTAGACGGTGTTGGCCCGGAACATGGGGAAGACGAAGTCGCGGGCGAACTCCTCGCGCAGGTCGTCGATGTAGATCTCCGAGACCCCGAACTGCTTGGCCTTCTCCCGGGCCGGCTCCACCTCCTCGCCCTGGCCGATGTCGGCGGTGAAGGTCACCACCTCGCAGCCGTAGGTATCCTGGAGCCATTTCAGGATAATGGAGGTATCCAGCCCGCCGGAGTAGGCGAGCACGACCTTGTTCACGTCCGCCATCTTCGAGCCCTTCCTTGTTCGCCGTTGGCGGCGGGCAGCGCCGCCGGAGCGCGCAATTTTTCCACTCCCGGGTCCCGGCGTCCAGGGCGGTAAACCCGGGGGGCATTTCGGAATCCAAGGGATGGCAGCCCTCTACCCCATGGGAGACTGACCATGAACGACCCGACCCGCATGACCGAGAAGGACTGGCAGGAGCGGCTCACCCCCGAGCAGTACCGGGTATGCCGCCAGGGCGGCACGGAGCCGCCCTTCAGCGGCGAGCACGTCCACACCAAGGAGCCGGGCACGTATCGCTGCGTGTGCTGCGAGGCGCCCCTGTTCCACTCCGACCACAAGTTCGACTCCGGGACCGGTTGGCCGAGCTTCTGGACCCCGGTGGTGGACGAGAACCTGGTCACGGAATCCGACCACAGCCTGGGCATGGTCCGCACGGAGGCGCGCTGCGCCCGCTGCGACGCCCACCTGGGCCATGTCTTCGAGGACGGCCCGGCGCCCACCGGCCTGCGCTACTGCATCAACTCGGTCTGTTTGACCCTGGAGCCGGAGGAGTAGGCCTTTGGCCGCCGCCGTAAGGCCCGGGCTACAATGGCCCGGGACCGAGGTAGCCGTGAGACGATTGCACTAACCATCTGGAGAGAGCATAGCGCCATGACCATACAGTCGGCCATCGAGGACAAGCTGCGCACCGCCTTCGACCCCGAGCACCTGGAGGTGATCAACGAGAGCTACATGCACAACGTGCCCCCGGGATCCGAATCCCACTTCAAGGTCTACATCGTCTCGGAGGCCTTCGACGGCGAGAAGAAGGTGGCCCGGCAGCGCGCCGTGAACAAGGCGCTCGCCGAGGAGCTGGCGGGCGGGGTCCACGCCCTGTCCATGCACACCATGACCCCCGAGGAGTGGCGGGCCCAGAACCCCGAGGAGCTGGCCTCCCCCAACTGCAAGGGCGGCTTCGGCAAGTAGGACCCACGCCATGACCGTTGCCAAGCCGGGCTACGGCGGCCGGGCCAGCGCCCCGGCCACCGTTGCCTCCGCCCTGCGGTGCGCGGCCCGGTACGGTTGAGATGGGGCCGCCCCCGGTTTTCAGCGGCCGGTCACGCTGGGAGGATCCCCTGCTGGGGCTCGCCCTCGGCGCGGCCTTTCCGGTGTGGGCCTGGCTCGCCTGGTGGTACCGCCCCGAGTCCGCCTTTACCGGAGCCGTGGCGGCCCCCGCCACCTTCCTCTACGTCGCCCTCGCCCTGCCCGTTCTGGAAGAGGTGGCCTTCCGCGGCCTGGTCCAGGAAGGCCTGGGGCGCCTGTGGCGACGGCGGTGGGGACCATTGACGGCCGCCAACCTGGGCCAGGCCGGCCTGTTCGGCCTGCTCCACCTGCCCGGCCATCCCGCGGGCTGGGCCGCCGCCGTGGTGGTGCCCGGCCTGGTGTTCGGCCTGTTCCGCGAGCGTCACGACACCCTGACCACCCCCATCGCCCTCCACGCCTTCTACAACGGCGGCTATTTCCTGCTCTTCCCGCCCGGTTAGGGCCCAGCCCCCTCCCCGGCAAGCAAAACGCCCCGCCCATTGGAATAGGGCGGGGCGTGATTCGGCGATTGGCGAGGCGGGTCAGCCGAGCAGCAGCTCCATAAGCGCCTTCTGGGCGTGGAGGCGGTTCTCCGCCTCCTCCCACACCACGCTCTGCGGCCCCTCCAGCACCTCGGCGGTGACCTCCTCGCCGCGGTGGGCCGGCAGGCAGTGCATGAACAGGGCGTCGGGCTTGGCCTCTTCCATGAGGGCGGCGTCCACTCGGTAGCCGCCGAAGGCCCGCTCCCGCTCGGCCTGCTCCTCTTCCTGCCCCATGCTCGCCCAGACGTCGGTGGTGACGATGTCCGCCCCCGCGGCGGCCTGCTTGGGGTCGCGGAGGACGGTGACCCGGTCGCCGGCGGCGGCCACCAGGTCCGGCTCCGGGTCGAAGCCCTCCGGACTGGCGATCCGCAGCTCGAAGCCCAGCAGGCGGGCGGCGTTGATCCAGGAGTGGGCCATGTTGTTGCCGTCGCCGATCCAGGCCACGGTGCGCCCGGCGATGGAGCCGCGCCGCTCGTACCAGGTGAACAGGTCGGTGAGCACCTGACAGGGATGGAAGCGGTCGGTGAGGCCGTTGATTACCGGCACGTGGCTGGCCGCCGCGAACTCGGCGATCCGCTCGTGCCCGAAGGTGCGGATCATGATGCCGTCCACCATGCGCGACACCACCTCGGCGGTGTCGGCGATGGGCTCGCCCCGGCCGAGCTGGAGGTCGTGCTGGGACAGGAACATCCCGTAGCCGCCGAGCTGGTAGATGCCGGACTCGAAGGAGACCCGCGTGCGGGTGGAGGGCTTCTCGAACAGCAGCCCCATGACCTTGCCGGCGAGGGTGGGATGGCCCTGCCCGGCGCGCCGCTCGGCCTTCAGCTCTGCGGCGCGGGCGAGCAGCGCCTCCAGCTCGGCGGCGCCGAGGTCGTCCAGCCGCAGGAAATGCCGGGGGCTCACAGCAGCTCCCCCAGGAGGTAGTCCAGGCCCTCGGCGATGCGGTCGGCCTGCTCGCGGGTGAGGATCAGCGGCGGCAGCAGGCGGATCACCCGCTCGGCGGTGACGTTCACCAGCAGACCGTGCTCCAGGGCCTTGGGCATGAGCCCGGACAGGTCGGCGTCCACCTCGATGCCGAGCATCAACCCCTTGCCCCGGATCTCGCGCACCTCGGGACGCCGGCCCACGGTCTCCTCCAGGCGGGCCTTGAGGTAGTCGCCGGTCTCCGCCGCGCGCGCCACCAGGCCCTCCTCTTCCATGGCGCGCAGCACGGCCCCCACGGCGGCCATGGCCAGGGGGCTGCCGCCGAAGGTGGTGGCGTGCGTCCCCGGGCCCAGCAGCTCGGCCGCCGACTCGGTGGCCAGCATGGCCCCCACGGGGAAGCCGTTGCCCAGGGCCTTGGCCACGGTCACCACGTCCGGCCGGATGCCGGCGTGCTGGTAGGCGAACCACGCCCCGGTGCGGCCCATGCCGGTCTGCACCTCGTCGAGCATGAGCAGCCAGCCGCGGTCGTCGCACAGGCGCCGGAGGCCGGCCAGGTATTCCGCATCGGGGACGGTCACGCCGCCCTCGCCCTGGATGGGCTCCACCAGCACCGCCACGGTGCTCTCCGAGGCCACGCGCTCGACGGCCTCCAGATCGTTGTAGGGGATGCGCTTGAAGCCCGGCACCAGCGGCTCGAAGCCCGCCTGCACCCGGCGGTTACCGGTGGCGGTGAGGGTGGCCATGGTGCGGCCGTGGAAGCTGCCCTGCATGACCACGATCTCGGGGCGCTCGATCTCCCGGGCGTGCCCCAGGCGCCGCGCCAGCTTGATGGCCGCCTCGTTGGCCTCGGCCCCCGAGTTGGCGAAAAACACCCGGTCCAGCCCGGAGAGACGGCCCAGCTCCGCGCCCACCTCCTCCTGCAGCGGCACGCCGTACAGGTTGGAGGTGTGCACGAGGCGGCCGGCCTGGCTGCACAGCGCCTCGGTTACCGCCGGGTGGGCGTGGCCGAGGTTGCAGACGGCGATCCCGCTCACCGCGTCCAGGTACTCCCGGCCGTCGGTGTCCACGAGGGTCGCCCCGCTGCCGCTGGCGAAGGCCACGGGCAGGCGCTTGTAGGTTTCCATCACATGCGAGCTCGGCATGGGCAGAAGCTCCGGGAAAAATGGGAGAGTCTACCCCGGCGTGCCGGGCTCGCCAACATCCCCGCGGGGATTTTTATGACCCCGCGCCATTGTCGATTTCCGCGCAGCACGTCTATAATCCCCCTTTTCATCGAGCCGGAACGATTTTGACCGACCCCTTGGGAAGTTACCTACGTTTCGCCCAGGAAAACCAGGAGGGGCCAGAATGTCCGTATATTCTGTCCGCGAAGAGCTGAAGCCGTCCGGCCTCAACGGCATTTCGGACGAGCAGATCAATGATCACTGGAATCTGTACGTCGGCTACGTGAACAACGCCAACGCCCTGCACAAGGAGCTCGCCGACATGCGGGCCAACGGGCAGGGCGGCACCGCCGCCTACACCGACCGTCGGCGCCGCTTCGGCTTCGAGTACGACGGCATGGTGCTGCACGAGTACTACTTCGGCAACCTCAAGGCCGGCGTGAGCCGCAACGACAGCGGCGCCTTCTCCAAGGCCGTGGCCGAGCAGTTCGGCTCCGTGGAGGCCTGGATCGAGGACTTCAAGACCTGCGGCAAGTCCCGCGGCATCGGCTGGGCCGTGGCCTACTTTGATCCGGCCACCGGCCAGATCAACAACCACTTCATCCAGCACCACGAGGACGGCCACATCGCCGGCTTCGCCCCGCTCGCCATCATGGACTGCTTCGAGCACGCCTGGATGGTCGACCACGGGGCCGGCGGCCGCGGCGCCTACATCGACGCCGTGGTGGAGAACCTCAACTGGGACGTGCTCGACGAGCGGACCCAGGCGGCCCAGGAAGGCAAGATCTGGAAGCGCTTCTAGGCCGGACGGTTTTTCGTTCGCATTCCGGGCGCCCCTTGCGGGGCGCCATTTTTACGAATGGGGAACGAAACCGGGTGACTTGACCTGGGAAGGCCTTCCGGGAATCATACGCTGCCGGCGAAAATGCGCTGTCGCCACGGCAACCGGTGCTCGCCGTACGCATAAGCCCGCATTGCAAAGAAAGGACGTGCCATGGAAGCCGCAGACCGCAAGCGGTTGCTCCAGGAAATGGTATTCGCGCGGCGTTTCGAGGAACGCACCGCCGAGGCCTACCATCACCGGGACATAGGGGGGTTCCTGCACCTGTATCCGGGTCAGGAAGCTTGCGCTTTCGGGGTCCTTGAACAGGCGCGCATGGGGCACGACTACGTGATCACCGGCTACCGGGACCACGTCCACGCCCTGAAGTGCGGCGCGGACCCCAAGGAAGTCATGGCCGAGCTGTACGGCAAGGAGACCGGGTCCTCCCGGGGCCGCGGCGGCTCCATGCACATCTTCGATGTGAAGAACCACTTCATGGGCGGCTACGCCCTGGTGGGCGAGCCCTACCCCCTGGCGGCGGGCCTGGCCAAGGGCATCAAGATGAAGGGCACCGACCAGATCGCCATCTGCTTCCTGGGCGACGGCGCCAACAACCAGGGCACCTTCCACGAGACCCTGAACATGGCCCAGCTCTGGGAGCTGCCCGTGCTGTTCGTCTGCGAGAACAACCTCTACGCCATCGGCACCTCCCTGGAGCGCTCCACCCCGGCCCACGACCAGTACCTGCGGGCCCAGTCCTACAAGATGGAGGCGGATCAGGTGGACGGCCAGGACATCGACACGGTCATGGAGGCCGCCGAGAAGGCGGTGGACTTCGTTCGCTCCGGCAAGGGCCCGTACTTCCTGGAGCTGATGACCTACCGCCTGCGGGGCCACTCCATGTCCGATTCCGGGCGCGGCTACCGTTCCGAGGACGAAATCAAGCAGTGGATGGAGCGCGACCCCATCTACCTGTTCCGGGACCGGCTGGTGGAGGAAGGCGTCCTCACCGCCGACGAGTTCGAGCAGATGGACAAGGACGCCCAGCAGCACGTGGACGACGAGGTGATCCCGTTCGCCGAGAACAGCCCCGAGCCGGACGTGGGCGACCTCCACAAGTACGTGCTCAGCGACGACGACAGCTGCGCCATGGGCCAAATCGCGGGCGGAGGGAAGTAAGCGATGGCGGAGATTTTCTACTGGGACGCCGTGCGCCGGGCCCATGACGAGGAGATGGCCAACGATCCCCTGGTATTCGCCATGGGCGAGGACATCGGCCTTCCCGGCGGCACCTACAAGGCCACGCAGGGCCTGTTCGACAAGTATGGCGAAGAGCGGGTGATGGACACCCCGATCTCGGAGAACAGCTACACCGGCATCGGCGTGGGCGCCTCCATGATCGGGGCCCGCCCCATCGTCGAGATCATGTCGGTGAACTTCGCCCTGCTGGCCACCGACCAGATCATCAACGCCGCGGCCAAGATCCGCTACATGTCCGGCGGGCAGGTGGGCTGCCCGGTGGTGGTCCGCAGCCCGGGCGGCGTGGCCCACCAGCTCGGCGCCCAGCACTCCGGCCGCCTGGAGAAGCTGTTCGCCGGCACCTCCGGCCTGCGCGTGGTAACCCCGGCCTTTCCCGTGGACGCCTACGGCATGCTCAAGACCGCCGTCCGCTGCGACGATCCGGTGGTGATCCTGGAGCACGAGGCCATCTACAACCTCAAGGGCGAGGTGCCGGACGAGGAGTACTTCGCGCCGCTGGAGGGCGCCCGGGTGGTGCGCGAGGGCACCGACGTCACCCTGATCGGCTACCTCATGAGCACCCACTGGAACCTGGCCGCCGCCGACAAGCTGGCGGAGCAGGGCATCTCCGCGGAGGTCATCGACCTGCGCAGCCTCAAGCCCATCGACGCCGACACCCTGCGGACCTCCCTGGCCAAGACGCACAAGGCGGTGATCTGCACCGAGGACGAGGCCCCGGTGGGCATGAGCGCCGAGATCATGGCCGTCCTCAACGAGCAGTGCTTCTTCGAGCTGGACGCCCCGCCGGTGCGGGTCACCGCCGAGGACGTGCCGATCCCGTACAACCACACCCTCGAGAAGGCCGCGCTGCCCGACGCGGACAAGATCGCGACGGCCACGCAGAAACTGCTGGGGCACTGACCATGGCGAGCAGCTACACCATCAAGATGCCGCAGCTCTCGGACACCATGACCGAGGGCGTGCTGGTGGAGTGGGAGAAGCAGCCCGGGGACCACGTGGCGCGCGGCGACGTGGTGGCCCAGGTGGAGACCGACAAGGCCATCATGGACGTGGAGGTCTTCCGCGAGGGCTACCTTTCCGGGCCCATCGCCCCCGTGGACGCCACCGTGCCCGTGGGCGATCCCCTGGCCTACCTGGTGGAGTCCCCTGAGGAGGTGGTCCACGAGGAGGCCGAGGGCGGCGCCCCGGCGGCCCAGGCCGAGGAATCCGCTCCGGCCGGCGAGGAAAAGCCTGCCGAGCCGCAGACCCCCGCCACCGAGCAGCCGGCCGCCGAGGCCCCGCAGCAGGCGGCCGGGCCGCAGGCCCCCGCGCCCCGGCCCAAGGGCAAGAAGGCCACCCCCTACTCCCGCGTCCTGGCGCGGCTGCTGGGTGTGGACCTGGAGCGCCTGACCGGCACCGGCCCCGAAGGCGAGATCACCGCCAAGGACGTGGAGGCCGCCGCCCCGGCGGGGGCCGCCGCCGGCGGTGAGCCCGCCAGCGGGGCGGTGGCGCCGCGGCGCTCCATCCCCGGCCACGAGCGGGACATGACCTCCCTGGAGCGGGCGGTGGCGCACAACATGCAGGACGCGCTCACCATGCCGCTGTTCCGGGTGAGCATGCACGCCCATCCGGAGCGCCTGCAGCAGGCCGCCAAGTCCATGGGCATCAGCTTCACCATCCTGCTGGCCCGGGCCTGCGGCGAGGCCATCAAGCAGCACCCCGCCATGAACAACGCCTACCAGTTCGGCGACAAGATCGTCGAGCGCTCCAACGTGGACGTGGGCATCGCCGTGGAGGCGGACAAGGGCGGCCTGGTGGTGCCCGTGCTGCGCGACGTGAACAACCGCGAGCTGTCCGACCTGGCCACCGGCTGGAAGGACCTGGTGAGTCGCGCCCGTCAGCGCCGCCTCACCCCGGCCGAGTACGAGCACCCCACCTTCATGCTCTCCAACCTGGGCATGTTCGGCGTGGAACACTTCGACGCCATCCCGGTGCCGGGCGCCAGCGGCATCCTGGCGGTGGGCTCGGTGACCGAGCAGGGCATGGGCCTGACCCTGTCCTGCGACCACCGCGTCATCAACGGCGCCGACGCCGCCCGCTACCTGGGGGACCTCAAGGCCCTCATCGAGAACCCGGACGCCTGGCTGGAGGGCGGCTTCCCGCTCATCCCCGAGGGGGACTGGGACGTGGAGGTGGCGGTCATCGGCGGCGGCACCGGCGGCGAGGACGCCGCCCGCGAGCTGGCCGAGAACGGCCACAAGGTGGCCCTGATCAACGACGGCGAACTGCCCGGCGGCGAATGCCTGTGGCGCGGCTGTATCCCCTCCAAGGCGTGGCGGGCGAGCGCCAACCGCCTGCGCGACCGCGAGGGCGACAGCCTGCTCGGCGTGGAGGGCACCGACCAGGGCACGCTCAACTGGAACGCCCTGGAGGAGCACCGCAAGAACGTGCTCCAGACCCGCGGCGAGATGGCCTACAAGGCGGACAAGGGCCTGAAGATCGATTACCGCCAGGGCCGGGGGCGGCTCACCGGCGACCACAGCCTCGCCTACACGGACGCCGACGGCAACGAGCAGGAGCTCACCTTCGGCGCCGCCATTATCGCCACCGGGGCGCCGCCCTTCGTGCCGCCCATCCCGGGCGCCGACAAGGAAGGCGTGGAGACCTCCAACTCCATCTGGTACCTGCCCGAACCGCCGAAGCGCCTGGCCGTCATCGGCGCCGGCGCCATCGGCCTGGAGATGGCGCAGATCTTCCGCGATTTCGGCGCGGAGGTGACCACCTTCGAGGTGCAGGACCGCGTGCTGCCCGAGGTGGAGGGCGAGGTGGCCAAGACCCTCACCCAGGTCCTGGAGGGCGAGGAGCGCTTGACCCTGCACCTGGGCGCCAAGGTGGACCAGATCGACGGCGCCGTGGGCGACATGACCGTCCACTACACCGACGCCGAGGGCAACGCCGGCACCGTGCAGGTGGACCGGGTGCTGGTGGCCACCGGCAAGCGGCCCAACTTCGAGGGCTTCGGCCTGGAGGCCGCCGGGGTGGAGACCGACAACGGCTTCATCAAGGTGGACGACCGCTGCCGCACCAGCGTGCCGCACATCTTCGCCGTGGGCGACGTCATCCCGGGCCTCATGCTGGCGCACACCGCCGCCACCCAGGGCCGCGTGGCCGCCTCCAACCTGCTCGGCGAGCGCGCCCGCTACGACCAGGCCCTGGACTGCGGCGTGATCTTCACCCGTCCCGAGGCCGCCTTCGCCGGCCTCACCGAGGAGCAGGCCAAGGAGGCCGGCTACGACCCGGTCGCCGCCAAGACCCTGGTGAAGATCGACGCCATGGCCATGATCGAGGGCGAGGAGGACGGCCTCATCAAGATGGTGGTGGACAAGACCACCCACCGCATCCTGGGCGTCCACATCCTCGCCGACCACGCCGACAACCTCATCGGCGAGGCGGTCATGATGGTCTCCGGGCGCATGACGGTGGAGCAGGTGGCCGAGGCCATCCATCCCCACCCGACGCAGACGGAGATGTTCGGCGACCTGGCCCGGCGGCTGCTGTCCCGCCTCAAGCGGGCGGCGAAGAAGAAGGCCAAGTCCTGAACGGTACTCGGAGCCTGTAGGAGCGGCGTCCTCGCCGCGACCGGGGCCGGCCGCAGTGGTCCTGCTGTAGGAGGCGGCCGCGATGGCCGTCCGAGCCTGATGGTCGCGGCCGGGACGGCCGCTCCTACAGGGCCTTTCTGGCGCCGTATCATCCAGGCCGTTTTGATACCCTGTTCCGACGGACCTACCTGTTGGAGTGCAGCGCGATGACCGACAACCAGAAGTTCGAGCTGGCCGACTTCCTCAAGCACCAGCACCTGTGCCGGTCCATGACCCTCCAGGAGATCGACAAGCTCCTGGACTTCCTCTCCTACGAGGAGTTCGACCGCGACGAGGTCATCGCCGACATCGGGCAGGTGGGCGAGAACCTCTACCTGGTGGTCTCCGGGGAGGTGAAGCTGGAGCACCGCGACGCCACCGGATCTGAGGTGGAAGCGGGCCGCCTGTTCGAGGGCGAGCTGGCCGGGGAGATGTCCTTCTTTGACCGCCAGCCCCGCAGCGTTCGGATGGGCGCCGGCACCGAGAAGACGGGGGTCCTGCGCCTGTCCCGGGAGATGTACAAGCGCCTCCGCGTCGAGCACCCCTACCTGGCCGTGAACCTCCTGGAGCACGCCCTCATCAGCCTCGACCACCTGTTCCGGCGCATCAGCACCGAGTACAGCCAGGTGACCGAGTACATCAGCGGGGGCGGCACCCAGAAGGGCTGACGCCCAACCCGCCGTGATCCCCTGGCGGCCCCGGCCCTTCGGCCGGGGCCGCTGCTTTGTGGGCGCGTTTTTGGTACCGTACGGTGTTTCCTTGAGTAAATTGGGGAATACCCTTACCAAACGGGCTCATACTAGGGGGATCAAGCGCCATGCCCACCCGGGATCGCCACCACCGCAACCTCCCCGCCGCGCGCGCCCTGGCCGCCCTGGCCGGCGCCATCACCCTCACCCTGGGCACCGGCACCGCCAGCGCCATGGACACTTTCTTTGTCGGGGCGCGCGGCCAGGGCATGGCCGGCTCGCTCACCGCCGCTGTGGACGACACCGACGCCCAGTACTACAACCCCGCGGCCTTCGGCTTCTTCGGCCAGCGCACGCCCGGGGGCTACCGTTCCCCTAACGACAACAATCACCTCGCCCGCAAGGACTTCGGCCTCGGCGTGGACGCCGGGGCCGGCATCCGCATGCACGGGGAGATGGCCCACTACCTGGACACCCTCGCCGACGCCAACCTGGACGACCTGACCAACGGCATCGACGACCAGCAGGAGGCCCAGGCCCTCCTGGATCTCACCACCAGCCTCGGCGGCATCGACGACAAGGACAACGCCTTCCTGGCCGATGTGAACGGCGGGGTGGGGACCCGGGTGGGCAGCTGGGGCCTGGGGGTGCGGGTCCTGGGGCAGTCTTCGGGGCGGGTCACCGAGCTGGACACCCAGAACCTCGGAATCGACACGGCTGAACTTAATAACGAGATCCAGGGCAACATTACCGACAACACCCGCACCGTGGATCAGCTCCAGGTCTTCACCGACAGCCAGCATCAGGACCTATCGGACGCCGGCCTGGAGGATCAGACCATCGCCGACCTGGACTACCTGGCGGAGGAGCAGGGCCTGACCAGCGAGGACACGGAGGGAACCACCCAGGTGCTTGCCGACGTGGCCCAATCCTCGGGGAGCGGGACCGGGACCTCGGTTTCAAACAACCAGACCGTGGTCACCCTGCAAGGCTTCGGCGTCGCGGAAGTTCCGCTGAGCTACGGTCACGCCATCAACGATCACTGGTCCGTGGGCGGCAACCTGAAGATCATGCGCGGACGGGTCTACGGCAACCAGGTGCGGGTCTTCGACAACGATTCCGGCGACACCATCGCCAAGACCGACGAGGAGTACAAGGAGACCACCACCGTCGGCGCCGACCTCGGCCTCATGGGGCGCTACGAGATGGTCAATGTCGGCCTCATGGCCCGCAACCTGAACAGCCCCACCTTCGAGGGCTTCCGCGACTCCGATAACAACCAGAAGTACGAGGACGTCACCCTGGATCCGCAGGTGCGCGCCGGCGTCGCCTTCATCCCCCACGAAACCGTGACCCTCGCCGTGGACTACGACATCACCGCCAACGAGACGGTCCTGCGGGACTACGACACCCAGTTCCTGTCGGGCGGCTTCGAGTGGGACATCCTGCGGGTTCTGGCGCTGCGCGCCGGGGCCTACAAGAACCTAGCGGAGGACGACATCGGCGTGGTCTACACCGCCGGCCTGGGGCTGAACCTGTGGGCGGTCCGCGCCGACGTGGCCGCCGCCATGTCCCCCGAGGAAACCACCGTCGACGGCGACGAGATCCCCCGGGAGGTGCGCGCCACCGCCGAGGTGACCGTGGACTTCTGAAGGGCCGGCCGCTGTGCGGTAGAATCGCGGGCCCGCCCTTCGGGGTGGGCCTTTTTCCGTCGCCACCGGGAGGGAATGCATGAGCGAGGAGAACGTCACGGAGGGCGTGACCGCCCCCGATTTCGAGCTGGAGGCCACCCGCGACGGCAAGGTGCGGCTGTCGGATCTGCGCGGCCGGCCGGTGGTGCTGTACTTCTATCCCCGCGATAACACCCCGGGCTGCACGCAGGAAGGCCAGGAGTTCCGGGACCTGTACCCGCAATTCCAGGAGCTCGGCGCCGAGGTCCTCGGGGTGTCCCGCGACAGCCTGGCCAGCCACGAGAAATTCGCCGCCAAGCAGGAGTTTCCGTTCCCCCTGCTCGCCGATCCCGAGGAGGAGGCCTGCGGCGCCTACGGGGTCATGAAGGAAAAGAACATGTACGGCAAGAAGGTCTGGGGCATCGAGCGCTCCACCTTCGTCATCGACGCCGAGGGGATGATCCGCCACGCCCATCGCAAGGTGAAGGTGGCCGGCCACGCCGAGCAGGTGCTGGAGGAGGTGAAGGCCCTCGCCGGGTGAGCGGTAACCAACCGGCGAGCCCGCACGCCGCGACGCGCCCGGAGCCCTGCAAGGGCTTCCAGGCGCCAGATGGTTAGGCGAACTCCCCGCCCTCCGGTACCATTACGCGGAGACCCCCGCAAAAAGAAACGCATCCCATGGATCAGGCAGCCCGACCGGCCGGCCAGGAGGCGGCACCCATTCCCACCGAAGGACCCACCCGAACCATCCAGCTGGGAGAGACCCGGATCACCCTTCTCGGCACGGCCCACGTTTCCCGGGCCAGTGCCGAGGAGGTGACCGAGCAGATCCGCAGCGGCCGCTACGACGCGGTGGCCGTGGAGCTGTGCCCCTCCCGCTACCGCACCCTCACCCAGCCCGAGGCGTGGGGGGAAATGGACCTGTTCCGGGTCATCCGCGAGGGGCGCGCCGGCATGCTCGCCTCCCACCTCGCCCTCACCGCCTATCAGCAGCGGCTGGCGGACCAGCTCGGCGTCGACCCCGGCGCCGAGATGCGCTCGGCCATCGACGCCGCCGAGGAGGCGGACCTGCCGCTGTGGTGCGTGGACCGCGAGGTGGGCACCACCCTCAAGCGGCTCCTGTGGGGCGTCCCCTGGACCCAGCGCCTGTCCCTGATGGGCGGCCTCCTGACCAGCTTCCTCAGTCGGGACCGGGTTACCGAGGAGGAGATCGAGCGCCTCAAGGAGGGCGACTGGCTGGAGAGCACCTTCGGCGAGTTCGCCGAGCGCTCGCCGCTGCTCTACGAGCACCTGGTCCAGGAGCGGGACCGCTACATGGTGGGCCGTCTGCGCCAGGAGCTGGAGGGGGACGGCCCCCGCCACGTGCTGGTGGTGATCGGCGCCGGCCACCTCGCCGGCATGGCGGAGCGCCTGGAGCATCCCCCGGAGACCGAGCCCGCCGCGGAGCTCGCCGAGCTGGATCGGCTTCCCCCCAAGAAGCGCTGGCTGCGCGCCATCCCCTGGGTGGTGGTGGCGGCGGTGGTGGTCGGCTTCGTCATCGGCTTCCAGCGCAGCCCGGAGCTGGGACTGCAGATGGTCGGCGAGTGGGTGCTCATCAACGGCGGGCTCAGCGCCCTGGGCGCCGCCCTCGCCGGGGCCCATATCCTGACGATCCTGGGCGCCTTCCTGGCCGCGCCGCTCACCTCCCTGAACCCCACCGTGGGGGCCGGCATGGTGGTGGCGGCCATCGAGGCCGGCCTGCGCCGGCCCCGAGTGGCCGACTTCACCACCCTCCGCAACCAGGTCACCCACCTGCAGGGCTGGTGGAAAAATCGCGTGGCCCGCATCCTGCTGGTGTTCGTGCTCTCCACCCTCGGCTCGGCGGTGGGCACCTACCTGGCCGGTTTCCGCATCATCGGCAAGCTGGTTTAAAGGAAAAGGGAACCGCAGAGGCGCGGAGGGCGCGGAGAAAAACATGCCCCGGGGCTAAGAGCGCAGTTGTAGGAGCGGCGTCCTCGCCGCGACCGGTGCCCGAGCCGGCCGGAATCGCGGCGTGGACGCCGCTCCTACGAATGGCCACCATCCGGAATCATTCCGTCGTTCTCCGCGGCCTCTGCGTCTCCGCGGTCAATCCCCCGCTTCCCGCACTCCCACCTCCAAACCATCCCTGAACGGCAAATGTCCGGCCGCCTCCTCGGCGTAGGCCCGGATCTGCGGCGTCTCCCGTTCCAGGAAGTCCCCCACCGCCTGGCGCAGCCCGGGATGGCGGATCCAGTGGGCGCTGCTGGTGATGGTGGGGACGAAGCCGCGCTTGAGCTTGTGCTCGCCCTGGGCGCCTCCCTCGAAACGCTCCAGCCCGTGGGCGATGGCGTAGTCGATGCCGCGGTAGAAGCACACCTCGAAGTGGAGGAAATCGTGCTCTTCCAGGGCGCTCCAGTAGCGGCCGTACAGGGCGGTGTCCGATCGCAGGTTGAGGGCCCCGGCCACGTACTCCCCGTCCCGATGGGCGGTCACCAGCACGACCCGGTCGCCCAGGGTTCGCCCCAGTTTTTCGAAGAAGGCCCGGTTCAGGTAGGCGGGGGCGCCGCGCATCTCGGTGGTGATGGCGTAGCCCTCGTGGAAGGCCGCCCACAGCTCCGGGGAAACCTCGTGGCCGTGGTGGACGGCGATCTCCAGGCCCGTCTCCGCCGCCCGGCGGCGCTCCTTGCGCGCCTGCTTGCGCTTGGCCGAGGAGAAATCGGCCAGGAAACCCTCGAAATCGGTGTATCCCCGGTTGTACCAGTGGAACTGCACGTCCCGCCGGCCCAGGTAGCCGGCGGCCTCCAGGGCCCGCTGGTCCGCCGGCCGCGGAAACAGCCATTGCACCGCCCCGCAGCGGAAGCGGTCGGCGAGCTCCGTGGCGGTTGTAAGCAAGCGCTCGCGCACGGCCTCGCCGTCCCTCCCCTCCGCCACCAACAGGCGGGCTCCGGTGACCGGGGAGAAGGGCACCGCCGCCACCAGCTTGGGGTAGTAGGGCACCCCGGCGCGCTCCGCGCCCCCCGCCCAGCCCCAGTCGAAGACGTACTCGCCGAAGGAGTGGTCCTTGAGGTAGAGGGGCGCGGCGCCCACCAGCGTGCCCGCCTCGTCGCGGACCCCGATCGGCGCGGGGTGCCAGCCGGTACCCGGGCCCACGCAGCCGGTGCGCTCCAGGGCGGACAGGAAGGCATGGGAGAGGAAGGGATCGTCCCCGGCCAGGGCGTCCCATTCGGCCGCGGGAAAGGAAGCGATGTCGTCGCGGTGCTCGGATTCGTACATGGGCTGGCACCGGATGGTGGGGGTGACCGTGGGCGGGGTCTGGGATGGCGGGGAGGAGGCAGGGAGGCCCGGAACTAGGTGTGCACGGCCTCCCGAATGGGCTCCGGACGGTCCTCCAGCTCCACCATCTGCTCCTCGATCCAGTCACGCACGGCCCGGTTCAGCCCCGCGGCGGTGTAGCCCTCGGGCTCGAACGTCGGACCGATGCGCACGGTGATGGTTCCAGGGTGCTTCCGCCAGTCCCCGCGCCCCCAAAGGCGGCCGGAGTTCAGGGCCACGGGCACCACCGGCGCCCCCGCCGCCACCGCCAGCCGCGCCCCGCCCTGGGCGTACTTGCCGGTCTCGCCGGGCGCCACCCGGGTGCCCTCGGGGAACACCACCACCCAGCGCCCCGAGGCGAGATGGGCCTGGCCCTTCTCCTCCACCTGGCGCAGGGCCTCCCGGCCCGAGCCGCGGTCGATACCGATCTCCTCCAGGGCCACCAGGGACCAGCCGTAGAAGGGGATGCGGAACAGGTCCCGCTTCAGCACCCAGGAGAGGTGGGCCGGGAAGAAGGTGCGGTAGGCGATGGTCTCCCAGGCGGACTGGTGCTTGGAGAGGATCACCGCCGGATAGTCGGGGAGGTTCTCCAGGCCCTCCACGCGGTGGCGGATGCCGCAGGTCAGGCGCAGCCAGAAGAGCACGGTCCGGCACCAGCCGCGGGCGATGGCTTCGCGCACGGCGAAGGGCAGCGGCCAGGCCGCCAGCAGGGGGATGGCGAACAACGGCGTCACCACCCCCAGACCCAGGTAGAACAGCACCGTGCGCACGGCGGTCAGCACGCCGCCTCCTCCCGGGCCGGGCCCAGCAGGGCCGCCACGAAGGCCGCCAGATCGTCGTGGACGACGGTGCCCGCCGGCAGCGCACCGGCCTCGGTGGCACCGCCCTTGCCGGTGCGTACCAGCACCGGGGGTGCGCCGGCGGCGGCGGCCGCCTCCAGGTCCCGGGCGGCGTCGCCCACGAAGGGCATCTCCCCCGGATCGCGGCCGAAATGGACCGCCGCCTGCCGGATCAGGCCGGGCAGCGGCTTGCGGCAGTCGCAGCGGTTCGCGTCCACGTGCGGGCAGTGGAAGACGGCGTCGATGCGGCCGCCGGCGGCCGCCGCCTCCTCGCGCATCCGCCCATGGATGGCCTCCAGGGTCTCCGGGGCCAGGATGCCCTTGTTCACGCAGGACTGGTTGGTGAGCACGCCCACCCGCACGCCGGCCCCGTGCAGCCGCGCCAGGGCCTCCCGGACCCCGGGCAGCCAGACCCACTCCGCCAGGGATTTCACGTAGTCGGTGCGGTCCTCGTTGAGCACGCCGTCGCGATCGAGCAGGATCACCGGCGGGGTCTCCATCGCCATGCCCGCTACCCCGGCAGCTTGGACAGGTCGGCCACCCGCAGGAAGGCGGCGTGGATGGTCCCCAGCAGCGCCAGACGGTTGCGCCGCACGGCGTCGTCCTCGGCCATCACCAGCACGGCGTCGAAGAACCGGTCGGCGGGCTCGCGCAGCTCCGCCAGCGCCAGGAGGGCCGTGGTGTAGTCGCCGGCCTCCACGGCGGCCTGGAAGCGCGGGCGCACCCCCTCGAAGGCCTCGGCCAGGGCCCGCTCCTCGGCCTCGGTGAGGGCCTCGGCGTCGTAGCCCTCCGGCACCTCCTCCTCCGCCTTGCGCAGGATGTTGCCGATGCGCTTGTTGGCGGCGATGAGGGCCTCGGCATTGGGGTGGGCCAGCAGGGCCAGCAGGCCCTTGAGCCGCAGGTGGGCATCAAAGGGGTCGGTGGGACGCAGGCTGAGGATGGCGGCCACCTGGTTCTTATCGGGCCCGGCTACGGCCCCGGCGCCCTGCTCCGCGGTCACCTGTTCCGCCCCGGCCACCACGTCCCGGTAAACGGGCTGTCCCACCGCCTCGGTGTACATGGGCTCCAGGCGGTCATTGAGGAAGTCGATGACCGCATTCACCGTCTCCTCCCGGCTCCGCTCCAGCCGGTCGCCGAAGGCCCCGAAGGCCCGCCCCAGCAGGTCCGGGAGATCCAGATGGATGCCCTTCTCGATGGCCATGCGCTGGACGCCGATGGCGGCCCGGCGCAGGGCGAAGGGATCCTTGGTGCCGGTGGGCTCCAGGCCGATGCCGAAGCACCCCACCATGGTGTCCAGGCGGTCCGCGATGGCCAGGGCGGTGCCGGTGGCCGTCTCGGGGAGGCGGTCCTTGGCGTGCCCGGGGCGGTACTGCTCGGCCAGGGCTGCGGCCACCTGGGGATCCTCGCCGTCGGCGGTGGCGTAGTACCCGCCCATGATCCCCTGGAGGTTGTCGAACTCGTCCACCATGTCGGTGAGCAGGTCGGCCTTGGCCAGCCAGCCGGCGCGCTCGGCCAGGGACGCCACGGAGGGGTCGAAGGCCTCCGTCACCGCCGGGGCCAGCACCGCCAGGCGCTCCGCCTTGTCGAACAGGGTGCCGAGCTTGGCCTGGAAGACCACGTGCTTGAGGGCGTCCACCCGCTCGGCCAGGGGCCGCTTGCGGTCCTCCGCCCAGAAGAAGCGGGCGTCCTCCAGACGGGCCCGCAGCACCCGGTCGTGGCCGGCCCGCAGGGCCTCCGGGTCCTTGGAGTCGATGTTGGCCACGCCCACGAAGGTCGGCAGCAGCCCGCCGTCGCCGTCCTCCACCGGGAAGAACTTCTGGTGCTTCTCCATGGAGGTCACCAGCACCTCCTTGGGCAGCTCCAGGAATTTCTCGTCGAAGCCGCCGGTGAAGGGCACCGGCCACTCCACCAGGCCGCTCACCTCCTCCAGCAGGCCTTCGATCAGGTCCCCCTGGGGAATACGGCCGCCGGCCCGCTCGGCCTGGTTGCGGATCTCCGCCTCGATCTGACGGCGCCGCTCGGTGGGGTCCGCCTCCACGAAGGCCTCGTGCAGGAGGCCCCGGTACTCCCCGTCGTCGGCGGCGTCCAGGTGCACCGGATCGGGGGCGTGGTAGCGGTGGCCCCGGGTGAAACGGTCGCTGCTGATGCCGCCCACCTCGAAGGGCACCACGTCCTCGCCGAACAGGGCCAGCAACCAGTGGATGGGCCGGGCGAAGCCCCACTCCTGGTCGCCCCAGCGCATGCGCTTGGGCACCGGTAGGCCCTCGATCACCTGCGGCAGGATCTCGCCCAGCACCTCCATGGCGCCGCGGCCGGTCTGCTGCTCGGTGAAGAACAGGTACTCCCCGCCGTCGGTGGCGCGGCGCTCCAGGTCCTCCGGCCCCACGCCGAAGCGGCCGGCGAAGCCGGTGGCCGCCTTGGTGGGGTTGCCGGAATCGTCGAAGGCCGCGGACACGGGCGGACCGCGGTGCTCCACCTCCCGGTCCGGCTGGCGCTCGGCAACCGCCGGGCAGAACACCGCCAGCCGGCGCGGCGTGGAGTAGGTGCGCGCGGGGCCCTCCCCCAGCAGGTCGTGCTCGCGCAGGGCCGCCTGCAGGGCGCTCTCCAGCTCCGCCGCCAGGCGGGGCTGCATGCCGGCCGGCAGCTCCTCGACGCCGATCTCCAGCAGCAGGGGACGGGTGCTCACTCCCTCACTCATGCCCGCGCCTCCTTCAGGAGCGGATAGCCCAGCTCCTCCCGCCGGTTGAGGTAGCCCTCGGCGCACGCCTTGGCTAGGTCGCGCACCCGACCGATGTAGCGGGCCCGCTCGGTGACGCTGATGGCGTGGCGGGCGTCGAGCATGTTGAACACGTGCGAGCACTTCAGGCACTGGTCGTAGGCGGGCAGGGGCGCCCCCGCCTCCACCAGCCGCTTGGACTCCGCCTCGTGGGCGGTGAACTGGTGGAAGAGCAGATCGGTGTCCGCCAGCTCGAAGTTGTAGCGCGAGAACTCCACCTCGTTCTGGTGGGCGATCTCGCCGTAGGAGAGGTGGTCGTCCCAGGCCAGGTCGTACACCGACTCCACCCCCTGCAGGTACATGGCGATGCGCTCCAGCCCGTAGGTGAGCTCGCCGGTCACCGGGGAGCAATCAAAGCCCCCGGCCTGCTGGAAGTAGGTGAACTGGGCGATCTCCATGCCGTTCAGCCACACCTCCCAGCCCAGCCCCCAGGCGCCCAGGGTGGGCGACTCCCAGTCGTCCTCCACGAAGCGGATGTCGTGGACCAGCGGATCCACGCCCATGCGCCGCAGCGACCCCAGGAACAGCTCCTGGATCTCCAGCGGCGAGGGCTTCAGCACCACCTGGAACTGGTAGTAGTACTGGAGGCGGTTGGGGTTGTCCCCGTAGCGGCCGTCCGTGGGCCGGCGGCTGGGCTGGACGTAGGCGGCCCGCCACGGCTCCGGCCCGAGGGAGCGCAGGAAGGTGGCGGGATGGAAGGTCCCCGCCCCCACCTCCACATCGTAGGGCTGCTGGATGACGCAGCCCTGTTCGGACCAGTACCGCTCCAGGGCGAAGATCAGCTGCTGGAAGTTCACCCGGCTATTTCCTTGCTCGCTTGCAGCGGGGGATGGTGGATTCCGGAAATTCGTTCGGACGCCCATGCCGGGACCGCCATCGGGAAACCAACGGCGAACGGGGGCATTGCGCCCCTTCCCGGGAGGGAAAAGTTTGCCCCCTGCCCCGTCCCGCGTCAACGCGGGCCCGGGCCCACATGGCGCCCTTTCGGCGCGTTGCGACGGGCCGGGCGGGCGACGCTACCCCACCGCCCGCCCGGCCCACCACAAGCCCGCCGCCAGCAGGACGCCGAAGGCGAGCAGGGCGTTGATGGTGCGCCGCACGGCGGGCTCCAGCAAGACGGGGGTCTCGGCCCAGCGCAGCAGGTCCCGCCAGGCGCGCATGCTGAGCAGCGCGGGCAGCAGGGCCACCAGGGCCGCGCGGGGGAGCACGCCCCGGACCACCGCCGCCGCCAGCGCGGCGTACGCCAGCAGGGCGAAGCCGCCGTAAAGCCAGCGGGCCCGGCGGGGCCCCAGGCGCACCACCCAGTGCCGCTTGCCGGTGGCCGCGTCCGCCCGGTGGTCCGGGAACTGGTTGATGAACAGCAGGTTCAGGGCCAGCAGCCCGTAGGGGATCCCGGTCAGCAGGGTCTCGGGCACGAAGCCGCCGCGCTGCACCCAGCCCGCCCCCAGGGGGATGAGCACGCCGAAGCCCAGCAGCACCATGGGCTCGCCCAGGCCGCGCCCGCTCAGGCGCAGGCCGCGCGCCGAATAGGCCCAGCCCACCAGCAGGCCGGCCGCCCCCACCGCCAGCAGCCCCGCGCCCGCCCGGGGCAGCAGGAGGACCCCCAGCACCGCGGCCGCCGCGAGCAGGATCCAGCCGTAACGGGCCATGGCCACCGGCGACATCACCCCGTTCTGGATGAAGCGACTGCCCCCGGTGTAGGGGAACAGGCGGTCCGTGTTGCGGCCGTCCGTGCCCGCCAGGGCGTCGTAGTAGTCGTTCAACGCGTTGGCCCCGGCGTGCGCCAGCACGGCGCCGAGGAGGGTCAACAGGGCCGGGACGGGAGCAATCGGCCCGCGCAGCCCGGCGGCCGCGAGGCCCACCAGTACCGCCAGGGCGCTCGCCGTCAGGAAGGCCGGCCGGGTGGCCAGCAGGTAGCGGGGCAGCGGGCTGCTCAGCATCTCGGGGCGGGGCTCGGCTGTGGCCACGGCGGTCTCCTACGGGCAGGCGAGGGGTTCAGAACAGGTCCGCCGGGTCCACGTCCAGGGACCAGCGCACGTCCCGACCGGCGCGAAGGCCCTCCAGGGCCGGCGCCCAGGGCGCCAAGGCCCGGTGGAGGGCCTTGCGGTCGCCGGCGGTGATCAGGAGCTGGGCGCGGTAGCGCCCCTCCAGGCGCTCCACCGGCGCGGGGGCCGGCCCGAGGAAGCGGGTCCCGTCCGGCCCGGCCTGTTCCCGTCCCAGGTCCCGGGCGGCCTCCAGGAAGGCCTGCGCGGCTTCGGCGGTGCCGGCCTCGGCGCGCAGCAGCGCCAGGGGGGCGAAAGGCGGCAGCAGGGCGGCCCGGCGCTCGGCCAGCTCCATCTCGGCGAAGGCGGCGTAGTCGTGGGCGCGCAGGGGGCCGAACAGGGCGTGCTCGGGGTGGTGGGTCTGCACCCACACCCGGCCCGGGCGCTCGGCCCGCCCGGCGCGGCCCGCCACCTGCAGGACCTGCTGGAACAGGCGCTCCCGGGCGCGGAAGTCTGCGGAGTACAGCCCGCCGTCGGCCGCCACCACCCCCACCAGGGTCACACCGGGGAAATGGTGCCCCTTGACCACCATCTGCGTGCCGACGATGACCTGCGCCTGGCCGGACTGGATGGCGTCCAGCTTGGCCTCCAGGCTGCCCTTGCGCTGGGTGGTGTCGCGGTCCACCCGCACCACCCGGGCCTCGGGCAGATGGCGAGCCAGGGCCTGTTCCACCTGCTCCACCCCCTGGCCCACCGTCTGCAGGTCCGGGTTGCCGCAGTGGGCCTCCGGGCACTGAAGGGGCACCGGGGCGTGGTGGCCGCACAGGTGGCAGAGCAGCAGCCGCCGGCCGCGGTGGAAGGTCATGGGCCGGTCGCAGTGAGGGCATTCCCGGGTCCAGCCGCAGCCCGGGCACAGCAGCACCGGGGCGAAGCCGCGCCGGTTGAGGAACAGCAGGGCCTGCTCGCCGCGCTCCACGGTGGCGGCCACCTCCCGCAGCAGGGCCGGGGCGAGGCCGCCGTCCTCGGCCACCCCGCGCATGTCGATCAGGCCGACCTGGGGCAGATCCGCGCCCCCGGCCCGCTCCGGCAGGTGCAGCCGCCGATAGCGGCCCCGCTCGGCGTTGTACAGGCTCTCCAGGCTGGGGGTGGCCGTGCCCAGGACCACCGGCACCCCCTCCCGCGCGCCCCGCGCCAGGGCCAGATCCCGGCCGTGGTAGCGGAACCCTTCCTGCTGCTTGAAGCTGGGGTCGTGCTCCTCGTCGAGGATGATCAGCCCCGGCCGCGCCAGGGGGGTGAACACGGCGGAGCGGGTGCCGATCACCACCTGGGCCTCACCGGAGCGGGCCGCCTCCCAGCCGGCCAGGCGCTCGCCCTCCGCCAGCCCGGAGTGCAGCACCGCCAGGCGGGGCGTCAGCCGGCGCCGGAAACGGGCCAGGAGCTGCGGCGTGAGGGCGATCTCCGGAACCAGCACCAGCACCTGCCCGCCCCGCTCCAGAACCGGGGCGATGGCGTGGAAGTAGACCTCCGTCTTGCCGCTGCCGGTCACCCCTTCCAGCAGGAAGGCGTCGAAGCCCTCCGCGGCCGTGATCCGCTCCACGGCCGCCGCCTGGTGCGGGTTGAGGTCCGGCCCCGGCTCGGGCTCCACCGCCGGGGCCGCCACCCGGGACCCCGCGCGGGCCTCGATCCAGCCCCGCTCGGCCAAGCGGTCCAGGGGACCGCGCAGGTTGGGGGCGATGGTGCGCAGCTCGGCCTCCGACAGCGGCCCGTCCTGCAGGGCCTCCAGCAGGGCCCGCTGGCGGGGGGCGCGGCCCAGGGAGGCGGGCTCCACCTCCCGGCCTTCCGAAGTGAGGGTCCACAGTCGGGGCGGCTCCGGCGGCTGGCCCCCGCGGCCCAGGGCGCCGGGCAGGGCGGCGTCGAAGACCTCGCCCTCGGGGTGGTGGTAGTAGCCCGCCGCCCAGCGCAGCAGGCCGAACAGAGGGTCCGGCCACAGGGGATCGGTGTCCAGAACCTCGGCGACGCGCTTGAGGCGAGCCGGATCCACCGCCGACCGCTCCTCCACGGCCACCACCACGCCGATGCGCTCCCCGCCGCGAAAGGGCACCCGTACCCGGGTGCCGGGCCGCGGCGGGGAACCGGATTCCGGGGGCAGGTAGTCGAACAGACGGCGCAACGGCACGGGCACGGCCACCCGCACCACGCCCCCGCCTTCGGGGGCCGTGCCGGTGGCCGCTTCATCCGACTGGATCGGCAGGGTATTCATGGTAGGCTACCGGGCACCCCGGGCCCGGCTGCCGACCGGGCGACCGTACCGCTTGAGCGCAGGAGCGTCTGGCATGCCCAAATTTTCTCCCGAGGACCTTGAGATATTCGCCATTCCCGGATTCGAGGAGCGCATGGGGGCCATCCGGGAGCACATCCACCCGCGCCTCCAGGAGCTGGGCGAGGAGCTGGCGGAGCCCCTGGCTGCGCACACCGGGGAGCCCATGTTCCCGCACGTGGCCAAGCACGCCCGTCGCAGCGTGAACCCTCCCGAGGATACCTGGGTGGCCTTCGGTCCCGAAAAGCGCGGCTACAAAAAATACCCCTACGTGGGGGTGGCCATCAGCCGGTTCGGCGTCCACCCCCAGGTGGTGTGCAAGCAGGAGTCCTGGGAGAACCGGCCCACCATGGCGGACCGCCTGGATGCCCGCCGTCCGGCTTTGCGCCTGGGCAACTTCCAGGACTGGAAGTTCGCCGACGCCCCCGAGGAGCAGGTGGCCGACGACGCCTTCTGGGATGCGCGCCTGCACAAGATGCGGCTGAAGACGGGCGGCCTGGACCTCGGCCGCACCATCCATCCGGAGCGGTCGAGCCCGGACGCCCTCCTCGGGGAGCTGGCGGATTTTACCCATCTCTACCGCGTTCTGCGCGGCATGGAATAGGCGCCGCATTGAAGAGGGGCCCGGGAGGCGGCAGAATAACCATTCGGTAAACCCGCCTCCCCCGCCCCGTCCCGTCCCCGAACAAGGAAGAACCGTCTTGTCCCACTCCTCCGGCCCCCCTGCCCCGGCCCTCGACGAGATCGTCACCAGCCGCGACCAGCTGGTCCGCTACCTGGAGGCCGGCTCCAAGCCGCGCACCGAATGGCGCATCGGCACCGAGCACGAGAAGTTCGCCTTCGAGGTGGATACCCTACGCCCCCTCGACTTCGACGGCGAACGGGGGATCGAGAAGGTGCTGCGGGGGCTGACCCGCTTCGGCTGGCAGCCCACGGAGGAGGACGGCCGGGTCATCGGCCTGAAGCTGGGGAAGGGCTCGGTCACCCTGGAGCCGGGCGGTCAGGTGGAGCTCTCCGGCGAGCCCCTGGACTCCCTCCACGACACCTGCCGGGAGGTGAACGAGCACCTCAAGGAGGTCAAGGAGGTGGCCGACCCCCTGGATGTGGCCTTCCTGGGCGTGGGCTTCCAGCCCAAGTGGGCGCTTGCCGACATCCCGCGGATGCCCAAGAAGCGCTACCGCATTATGACCGAGTACATGCCCACCCGGGGCGGCCACGCGCTGGAGATGATGTACCGCACCGCCACCGTGCAGGCCAACCTGGACTTCGGCTCCGAGGCGGACATGATCCAGAAGTTCCGGGTGGGCCTGGCCCTGCAGCCTGTCGCCACCGCCCTGTTCGCCAACTCGCCGTTCACCGAGGGCCGGCCCAACGGCTACCTGAGCTACCGCTCCCAGATATGGATGGACACCGACCCGGACCGCTGCGGCGACCTGCCCTTCGTCTTCGAGTCCGGCATGAGCTTCGAGCGCTACGTGGACTACGCCCTGGACGTGCCCATGCTGCTGGTGCTGCGCAACGGCGAGGCGGTGGACGCCTCCGGGCAGTCCTTCCGCGATTTCATGGCCGGCAAGCTGCCGGCCCTGCCGGGGGAGCACCCCACCCTGGAAGACTGGGAGACCCACCTCACCACCCTGTTCCCGGAGGTGCGGCTCAAGCACTTCCTGGAGATGCGCGGGGCTGACGGCGGCCCCTGGAGCCGGCTGTGCGCCCTGCCCGCCCTGTGGAAGGGCCTGCTCTACGACACGGCGGCCCAGGACGCCGCCTGGGACCTGGTGAAGGACTGGACCGCCGAGCAGCGCTGGCGCCTGCGCGCCGAGGTGCCGGAGAAGGCCCTGAACGCCGAGATCGGCGGGCGCACGGTGCGCGAGATCGCCCGCGAGGTGCTGACCATCGCCGAGGACGGCCTGCGCCGCATCGACCGGCGCAACGACAGCAACCAGGACGAGCGCGTCTTCCTCGCCGACCTGTTCGAGGTGGTGGACCAGGGCCGCACCCCCGCCGAACTGCTGCTCGACGAGTACCACAACAAGTGGCACGGCGATATCGACCCCCTCTTCCGGGAGCATGCCTACTAAAGGATTTCCAGGGCTGGGTTTCCTTGTAGGAGCCCGCTTCAGCGGGTGATCCGTTCCTCCCGGAGCCCTCCATCGCCCGGCGGAGCCGGGCTCCCACGGGAAACCTTCTGCCATCGGGATCAGGCCCCCACGATGCGCAGCATCTGGTTGACGCCCTTCTGCGACTCGTAGTCCACCTGCACCACCTCGCTGGGATTTCCAGCCTTGTCCAATGCCCGCCGCACCGGTTCCAGGTGGCGCGACCGGCGGGCGTTCAGGTCCGCCAGGGGAAAGACCCGCACCTCCCGGGCCAAGCCGGCCAGCTCTTTTAGCGCCCCGGCGTGGAAGGCCTCCTCCAGGTGGTCGCTGTAGAGGAATAGCAGATGCGAGACCAGAGCGAGGTCGAACCGCCTCGCCGCGAAGGGCAGCCCCGGCAGGCTGGCGGCCACGTAGCGGCCCTCCCGCAGGCCGGCCGGATAGTCGGCCAGGAAGGCCTCCATGGCGGTCCGCCGCAGGGCCACCAGCTCCTCCGGGCTACCGCTGCGGTCCCAGCGGAACTTCTCCCGGTTGCGCCGGAGCTGGACCACCATCTCCGGCACCACCTCGTCGATGCGTGCGCGGATGGCCCCCGCCGTGAAGGCGTAGACGGGATCCGCGGAGATTACCCGCCCGCCTTGCCGGGTCAGCTCGGCGTTGAAGACGGCCGGTCCGCCGCCGCAATCCAGGATTGGGCAGGACCGGTCCGCCTCATCCAGGGCGAACATGTCCACGTACTCCCGGTAGGAGCGGCCGAAGGGAACAATGTCTTGCAGGTCGAAGGCCACGGGGATTCGTCTCCTGGTGCCCGTTTATCTCGGTAACTACAGGGCCAGCTTCATTTTGCGGCCGCCCGCTACGGTGAGCCCCTCGCGCTCGTAGAAGGCGTAGGTCCGCTCGAAGGCCGGCAGCGGCGGGGTGGTGAGCTCCAGTCGCCCCCATTCCCGCTCTCGCCCCAACCGGCGAACCGCATTCAGTAGCTCCCGGCCGACGCCCTGCGAGCGCCACTCCGGGCGCACGTAGAATTCCGGGACCAGCCCAAAGGCGCCCCCGGCGTACAGGGCGTGGGCCTCGGTCACGTTGATCAGGCCCAGGGGCCCCACCTCCCTCTCCTTCCGCGCCAGAAAGGAGCGGTAGGTCCCCGCGCGCAGCCAATCGGCCGTGCGGGCCCGGGTGGCCTCCCGGTCGAAGTGGAAATGGGGCTGGCCGGTGGCGGTCATGATCTCCCCCAACAGCTCTTCCACACCCGCGGCGATGCACGGGGCGTCCTCCGGCACCGCCTCCCTGATCTCCCAGTCCATGGCGCTCTCCGTTCCAAAGGCACAAAAAAAGCCGCAGGTCCTCGCGTGGGAACCTGCGGCTTCGCGGATGGTATGCGGGTCAGGCTGTCAGCCGGCCGTCACACGCTCCTTTCCAACGACGCACAGGGTCCCGCCCAGCTCGGCTAGGCGCCACCAGCGGCGTCGAATGGAAACGTGGACGACCGGTTGCATGTTTTTTCCGTGTCTTATGCTTTCCGGAAGGTACAAACAGACAAAATACGTCCCGGCCCATGCCTTGGCAAGGACCAGAAAGGATCCTGATCTAATGGCCTTTTCACCGGCAGAAGCCGGTGCCTTCAGGTGGCGGCGCTCACCAGCCCGTTCTCCCGGACGTAGCCACCCGCCAGCTCCCGCACCTCGCGGAGCCACTCATCTCGCTGCTCCGGGGTGCTGCCGGCCACCGGCGCGAAGACGCGGCGTCGGACATCCGCCACCCCGCAGGGCCGGAACACGCCGTCCCGCCAGATGCCCTCCAGGGGATCGTTCGCGGGCTCCCCCTCCCCGGGGGCATCGGCGGTGTTCAGCACCAGAGCGGCCTCGCCTTGGAGCAGCCCCTGCGGGGGCCAGCCGCCCCCCGGCGGTCGCTGGTAGGCCACCCCTTCCTGGAACACCAGGTCCAGGTAGCCCTTGAGCATGGCGGGCGGCTGGCCCCACCAGTCGGGATGGATGACGATGTAGCCATCCGCCTCCTGCAGGTCGCGGACGTAGCGCTTGGTGTGCGGATCGGCGCTCTTGCGGAAGGACAGGACGGGATCGAGCCCGTCGCCGTACGGGTCATGGACCGCGAAGTCGCCGCCCGCCTCCCGGATGGCCTCCTTGGCGGCCTCGGCCATGGCGGCGTTGAAGCTTTCCGGGCTGGGATGCCCGTAAATGATCAGGATCCGGCTCATGGACGTCCCCCTTGTCCGTAGCCTTCGGGGATTGTCCACAATACCTTTCAGTCTTTTGTCTGGGAACCGAAGAGGCTGAACTGTTCCGCCTCGGCCCCCGCCTCCTCCAGGTTGCTCACCGTCACGCCCAGCAGGCGCACCGGCCGCTGTCCGGCCTCCGTCCTGCGCAGGAGGCGCCGGGCCCAGGCGGCGATCTCCCCGGGGTCGGCGGTGGCCCGCTCCAGGGTCTGGCTGCGGGTCAGTGTCCGGAAGTCGGGGAAGCGCACCTTGGCGGTCACCGTCCGCCCGGACAGGCCCCGGGCGGCAAGCTGCTCCGCCACGTGGCCGGCCATGGTGGTGAGGCGGCGGTCCATCTCCTCCAGCTCATTGATGTCCTGCTGGAAGGTGTCCTCCACCCCCAGGCTCTTGCGCTCGCGGGGCACGCCCACCGGGCGGGGATCGATGCCGCGGGCGAAATCGTGCAGGGTCAGACCGAACTGGCCCAGGGCCTCGGCGAGCTGCTCCCGGGACCGGTCGCGCAGATCCGCCACGGTGGCGATGCCCATGCCGGCCAGCACCTCCTCGGTGGCGGGGCCCACGCCGTGCAGCTTGCGCACCGGCAGCGGCGCCAGGAAGTCCTGGACCCGCTCGGGCCGTACCACGGTGAGGCCGTCCGGCTTGTCCCAGTCACTGGCGATCTTGGCCACGAGGCGGGAGCTGGAGACCCCGATGCTGACGGTCAGTCCCGTCTCCTCCCGCACCCGCGCGCGGATGGCCTCGGCCACCGCGGTGGCGGAGCCGTAGGGCTCCAGGCGGTTGGTGACCTCCAGGTAGGCCTCGTCCAGGGAGGCGGGCTCCACCACCTCGGTGAAATCGCGGAAGATGGCCATGATGCGTCGGGACTCGCGCCGGTAGCGCTCCAGCTCCGGGCGCAAAAAGACGGCATGGGGGCAGAGCCGCTTGGCAGTGGCGGCGGGCTGGGCGGAGTGGATGCCGTATTCGCGGGCGGCGTAGTTGGCGGTGGAGACCACCCCGCGCCCCTCGGGGTCGCCGCCGATTACCAGGGGCACCTCGCGTAGGTGCGGCTCGTCGCGCATGTGCACCGCGGCGAAGAAGCTGTCCATGTCGCAGTGGAGGATGCGGCGCTCGGTCTCCATGTTCCTACCCGTGGGGACTCGCCCCGGTTCCTTGCCCGGCCCCCGTCGGGCTAGGGTATCCTTTTAGCGCGACGATTGCCGGTTTGCCGGCCGGAGGATGCCCATGGGCGAGGTCCGGTTGAAGCGCGTCTACGACGACGCCGAGCCCGCGGACGGCGAGCGCATCCTGGTGGAGCGTATGTGGCCCCGCGGCATGCGCAAGGAGGACGCCCGGCTCGACCTCTGGCTCAAGGAGGTGGCCCCGAGCCCGGAGCTGCGCAATTGGTTCGGCCACGACCCGGAGAAGTGGCCGGAGTTCAAGCGCCGCTATCGGGACGAGCTCTCGCAGCGCCCCGACCTGCTGGAGGATCTGCGGCAGCGGGCCCGTTCCGGTCCGGTCACCCTGCTCTACGCCGCCCGGGACCGCGAGCACAATAGCGCCGTGGCCCTGCGCGAGACCCTGGAGGAAGCCAATTCCCGCTGAACAGCCTCAAGGCCCCGCCCCGGTGCAGCCGGACCTCGACCGCTGCCGCCTTCGCCCCATGGCGCTCGCCGATCTGCCGGGGGTAGTAGACAACGAAGGCAGCTGCCACTACTCCGCCTGGACCGCGGACCTGTTCCGGACCAGCCTGACCTCCGGTCAGCGGTGCCGGGTGGTGGAGCTGGACGGCGCCATCGCCGGCCACGGCGTCCTGAGCGTCACCGGCCCGGAGGCGGAGATCCTGAACCTGTGCATCGGAAACCGCTTCCGGGGTCGGGGCCTGGGGCGGACCCTCCTGCGCCACCTGCTGGCGGCAGCCCGGGAGGCGGGCGCCGAGGACGTCTTCCTGGAAGTCCGGGTCTCCAACGAGCGGGCCCGCCGCCTCTATGAGGAGGAAGGTTTCCTGCGCATGGGGAAGCGGCCCGCCTACTACCCGGGGCCCAACGGCCGCGAGGACGGCCTGATCCTGGGCCGCCACATCGGCGAGGCCCTGTTCTCCGACCCCTGCGGGGCCTGAACCCCAGGCGGGGCGTGGCCCGTTCCACTCCTGGAGGGACCGACGGCAGGGTCAGAGGGTTCCCGTCACCAGCAGATGGCGATCGCTCACCGTCTCCACCTCCAGCCCCTCCAGGCCGGCCGCCCGGAGCTGGTCGCCCACCTCCTCGGGGGTGAAGGCGGCGAGCAGCGAATTGTAGAAGTCGGTGCGCAGCTGCTCGGGCTCGTCGGCGGCGTACTGGTCCACGATGGCCGCGGCCCGCTCCTCGGAATCGGGGCGCTGCAGGTCCATGACGTAGATGGCGGTGCCCTCGCCGGCCACGCGCTGGATGGTCCGCCACAGGTCGGCGCCGTGGTGAAGGTGGTGCAGCAGGCTGTTGGAGACCACCGCGTGGAAGGGCATGGGCGGCGGCTCCAGCTCGCGCAGGCCGCTCTGCACCAGCATCACCCGCGGCTCCTCCTCGGTGCCGGCGACGGCCTCCCGGGCCAGCTCGATCATGGCCGGGGAGCCGTCCACCGCCTGCACCAGCGCCCCGGGCATGGCCCGGGCCAGGCGCAGGGGGATGTCCCCGGGGCCGCAGCCGAGGTCCAGGACAAAGGGGCTGCCCCCCAGCCAGGGAAAGCTCTGCTGGAAGCCCTCCACGAACCCCGCGTTCACCTCGGCGAAGTCCGCCTCGGCGTAGGCCCGCGCCTGTCCGGGGTCGTCCATCAGCTCCGGCTCGGGAATCCGTTCCATGGCCTTCGGCCTCCCTGTCCGCCCGGTACCGGCGCCCGGACCGGAATGAATGTAAACGGTTTCATGCGCAATAGCCTTTCCATCTGGTAGGCTTGGTCCCACTATATCGCGTCGCAAAAGGGGAACCCAGCATGCCGCGCATTCGCACCATCTCCACCGCCGGCGCCCTGCTCCTGTCCGCCGGCTCCGCCCACGCCCTGCCGCTCGCGGACGTGGAAATCGGCGCCCGCTACTGGCAGGCCGATCCCAGCGGGGACGTGACCTACGATGGGGGCGGCTTCGACGTCGAGGACGACCTGGACTTCGACAAGGAAGGCACCCCCAACCTGTACGCCCGGGCCGCCATCCCCTTCGTCACCCTGGACGCCGAGTACACCGACCTGTCCTACGACGGCGAGATCCAACGCTCCGTCGGCCAATGGGGCGGACAGGACATCGTTGCCAACGGCAGCTCCAGCTTCGACGCCCGCCTCCTGCACGCCGGCGCCATGTTCAGCCTGCCGGTGCCGTTCGTGGACATAGGCCTGGGCCTCGGGGCCACCAACGTGGACGCCGAGGCCGAACTGCAGACCGATGCCGGCAAGGAAACGGGCAGCGCCAACTTCACCATGCCCGTGGCCAAGGCCGAGGTCCGGGTCGACCTGCCCGCCCTGCCGCTGAACGCCGGCGTCCGCGCCAACGGCATCGGCTACGACGGCGACAGCTTCCGCGACGTGACCGCGGAGGTGGGCTTCGAGATGGGCCTGCTGCAGGTCCGTGCCGGCTACCGCCAGATCGCGGTGGACTACGACGGCGGCGACGACCTCAAGGTGGATTCGGACTTCAGCGGACCGTTCGCCGGGCTGCACCTGGCCTTCTAGACGCCGGGGCCGGCCCGCGCCGCAAAGGAGGCCGCATGGTCGAGGGGAGCCATCCCGCCGAGGCACCCGGGGTCACCCTCGCCCTCGGCGGCGGGGGCGCCCGGGGCCTCGCTCACGCCGGTGTCCTGGCCACCCTCGTGGACGCCGGCATCCCGGTGCGGGCCGTGGTGGGCACCAGCATCGGCGCCGAGATCGGCGCCTTCTACTGCGTGGGCCTCGGTCCCGACCGCATCGAGGACATGGTCCGCGAGATGGACTGGATGGCCACCTTCCGGCTCTTCTGGCCGAGCCTGGAGGGGGGCGCCCTCACCTCCGGGCGCAACATCGAGGCCTACCTGCGCGAGCGCCTGGGCAACGGGACCTTCGAGGGCTGCGACCCGCCCTTCCGGGCGGTGGCCACGGACATGCGGACGGGCCAGCAGGTGGTCCTGGACGACGGGGGCCTGGTGGAGGGGGTGCGCGCGAGCATCGCCCTGCCCGGGCTCATCAAGCCCTTCAAGGTGGACGGTCGCCTGCTGGGCGACGGCGGTCTGGTGAATCCCCTGCCCGTGGATGTGGCCCGGCGGCGATTCGGCGGCCCGGTGGTGGCGGTGGCCGTCCATCCCGGGGCCCGCGGCGCGGGCGAGCGCGCGGAAGAGCCCGACCCCTTCCAGGAATCCGAGGAGGAGTCGGCGGGGCCCGCCCTCATCGCCAACCTGCAGCGCGCGGTGCAGATCACCCAGGCCCAGCTGGTGCGCCTGCGCCTCGAGGCCAGCCCGCCCGACCTGACCCTCAAGCCCGTGGTTCCGGGCATGAGCACCCTCGAGTTCTACCGCGGCGGGGAGGCCCTGGAGGCGGGCCGGAAGGCCGCCATAGAGAACCTGGACCGCATTCGCGCCCTGGCGGAGCCCGCCTGACCTGCACTAGGCTTTCCTGAGAACCCCCTTGCGACCCCTCGACCCACGGGAGCGTCCCCATGGTTTTCGATAGCAGTATGGCCACCGCCCGCAACCGCTTCGCGCAGGCGGGGACGACCATTTCCAAGGCCTTCGAGGAATCCGACCTGGCCACCGGCGAGCAGGTGACGCCGCCGGACCTGGTGGACGCCATCGCCCAGCTCCTGGAGATCCTGGAGCGCAACCCGGTGGACGACCCCACCCCGGCCATGCAGGAGGAGGGCGAGGCCGATAAGATCGGCAACCACGCCATGAACTTCCTGCACGACCTGGGGGTCTATAGCGACCGCCTGGAGCTGCCGGAGACCACCGGCGAGCTGCAGCAGGTGGCCATCGCCGTGGCCATGTGGATGGCCTCCTGGGAGGTGCCCATCCAGCACATCGATATGGTGGTCAACGGCCTCGGCCAGCTAGCCAACAAGAGCAGCGACGTGGAGGAGCTGCGCCGCATCCGCTCCATGATGCAGCGGGTGGTGGACCACGCCAGTCCCGACATCAAGGCCGACCTGGAGACCTCCAACCCCCACCGGGCCTGGCGGATCCTGCTGCTGAACGAGGGCATCGTGGCCGTGCGCGGCCACGACCCGGAGGGCATCCGCGAGGCCTTCGACCAGCTCCGCGCGCGCCTGCCCGACGACGCCGAGGCCTTCTTCGCCGAGGCGGCCAAGCAGGTGGAGCAGGGGGGCTTCCCCCCCGAGGTGGCGGAGACGGTGCGCAGCTACACGGGCTAGGGCCCGCCCCGGGCGGACCTGCCCGGGGCGTCAGTTGATGTCCAGCAGCTGCAGGACGGCGATGGTCACCAGGTAGACGGCGATGATGCGGGTCCCCAGCTTGGGGGGGACGACGAGGGCCGCGATACCGGCGATGAGGGCCAGCAGCGGCTCGAGCTGGATGTAGATCCCCACTTTTTTGTCCCTTCGGGCTGTGAATGGCGCGCCCGATTCTACGTCACCCACCTGGGACGGGCCACAGCCCCCGGACAGCAAGGATGCCGACATGGACAGACAGGTGTTCGCCCAGCGGCGGGAGCGCCTCATGGAGCGCATGGAGGGCGGCGTGGCCATCCTGCCGAACGCCGCCGTGAGCTTGCGCAACCGCGACGTGGAATACCCCTTCCGCCCCAACTCGGACTTCCTCTACCTCACCGGCTTCACCGAGCCGGAGGCGGTGGCGGTGCTGGTGCCCGACCACCCCGAGCACCGCTACCTGCTGTTCGTCCCCCCCAAAGACCCCGCCAAGGAGGTGTGGACGGGCATCCGCGCCGGGGTGGAAGGCGCCGAGCGGGACTACGGCGCCGACAAGGCCTACTCCCTCGACGAGCTGGACGACGTGCTCCCCGAGCTGCTCGCCGATCGCGAGCGGCTGTACGTGCATTTCGGCCGTGAGCCGGAGTTCGACCGCAAGGTCACCGGCTGGCTCAACGCCACCCGCGCCAAGGAGCGCGCCGGCGTGCGCGCCCCCGAGGTGCTGGTGGACGTGGAGGACCTGATCCACGAGATGCGCCTGATCAAGGGACCGGAGGAGCTGGAGCGCATGCGGGAGGCGGCCCGCATCTCCGCCGAGGCCCACCGGCGCGCCCAGGAGGTGTGCCGCCCGGGCATGCACGAGTACCAGATCCAGGCGGAGATGGAGTACGTCTTCCATTACAGCGGCGCCGAGCGCCCCGCCTACCCTTCCATCGTGGCGGGGGGCGCCAACGCCTGCGTGCTCCACTACACGGAGAACCGCGCGCCGCTCAACGACGGCGACCTGCTGCTCATCGACGCCGGCTGCGAGGTGGAAGGCTACGCCGCCGACATCACCCGCACCTTCCCGGTGGGCGACACGGTCACCGGCGCCCAGCGGCAGGTGTGGGACATCGTGCTCGAGGCCCAGAAGGCGGCCATCGACCAGGTGCGTCCGGGCCATACCTTCGACGACTACCACCAAGCGGCGCTGCGGGTCCTGGTGCAGGGCATGGTGGACCTGGGCCTGCTGGAGGGCGAGGTGGACGGCCTCATCGAGCGGGGCGAGTTCCGCGACTTCTACATGCACCGCACCGGCCACTGGCTGGGCCTCGACGTCCACGACGTGGGCCGCTACAAGGTGGCCGCCGACCACTGGCGGACCCTGGAGCCGGGCATGGTGCTCACCGTGGAGCCGGGGATGTACATCCCGCCCGACGCCGAGGACGTGCGCCCGGAGCTGCGCGGCATCGGCGTGCGGCTGGAGGACGACATCCACGTCACCGACGGCGAGCCGGAGAACCTCACCGCCGCCGCGCCCAAGGAGCTGCCGGGCTAGCTTCCTGTCACAGAGATTCGTAACCCAAATGGGCTCCCCGGGATGCGGGGTACGCCCGAAAGGCGACTGAAGGGATGCCCGCAGGGCAGGGCCCCTTGGAGCCTGGAGGGCTTGCCCCGCGTCCCGGGTCCGGCCCAAGCGGCCCTTGCGGTCGCGGTCACGGACCGCTCCCGCACGGCGACGGCCTCACACTTGCTTCAGGGCCTGCACCAGCTCCGAGGCGCCGTCCAGGGCGTCGCGGAACAGGACGCGGGCGTGGTCGGCGGTGAACAGGGGGTTCTCCACCCCGGAGAAGCCCTGGCCGCCGCCCCGCTTGATGACCAGCACGTTGCGGGCCTGGTCGGCGTTGATGATGGGCATGCCGTAGATGGGGCTGTCGGGGACGTTGCGGGCGGAGGGATTGACCACGTCGTTGGCGCCGATCACCAGGGCCACGTCCGCCTGGGGCAGCTCGGGGTTGATGGTCTCCAGGTCGGCCACCATGTCGTAGGGCACGCCCGCCTCGGCGAGCAGCACGTTCATGTGACCCGGCATGCGCCCGGCCACCGGGTGGATGGCGAAGCGCACCTCCACGCCCCGTTCCTCCAGCCGCTGCACCAGCTCCCACACCTTGTGCTGGGCCTGGGCCACCGCCATGCCGTAGCCCGGGATGATCACCACCTTGCGCGCGTAGCCCAGCTGGATGGCCGCATCCACGGGCTCGATGCCCTTGAGCAGGCCGCCCTCCGCCCCGGTCTCGGCGGCGGCCTCGGGGGCCCGGAAGCCCGCCCCCACCACCTGGAACACGGAACGGTGCATGGCCCGGGCCATGAGCAGCGTGAGCAGGGTGCCCGCGGCGCCCACCACGGTGCCGGCGATGACCATGGCCGGGTTGTTGAGCAGGTAACCCTCGAAGGCCACCGCCAGGCCGGTGGCGGCGTTGTATAGGGAGATCACCACCGGCATGTCGGCCCCGCCGATGGGCAGGGTCACAAGGATCCCCAGGGCCACCGCGGCGGCGAAGTAGGCGCCGAGCACCGGGTCCATCTGCGCCCCGGCGATCACCGCGATACCCAGCGCCACGGCCACCAGCGCCACCGCGCCGTTCACCATGGGCATGGCGGGGAAGCGCACCGGCCGCCGCATCCAGCCCTGGAGCTTGGTGAAGGCCACGCCGCTGCCGGCGAAGGACACCGTGCCGATGAGCGCCCCCAGCACGCCCAGCACCAGGGGCGCCCCGCCCACCGTCGCGCCGCCCACCAGCTCCACGGCGGCGATGGCTCCCGCCGCGCCGCCGCCCATGCCGTTGAACAGGGCCACCCCCTGCGGCATGGCGGTCATGGGCACCTGACGGCCGTAGACCGCCGCCAGCACGCCGCCGATCACCAGGGCGGTGAGCATGAGGCCGATGTTGCCGGCGCCGGTGCGGATGAAGGTGACCAGCACCGCCACCACCATCCCGATACCCACCCAGGTGAGACCCCGGTGGGCGGTGCGCGGCGAGCTCATGCCGCGCAGGCCGAGGATTAGCAGCACCGCCGCCACCAGGTAGCCGGTCTCCAGGACAAAGCTCATTCGCCGCCCCCCTGGCTGCTCTTGAACATGCGCAGCATGCGCTCGGTGACCACGTAGCCGCCCACGGCGTTCATGGCGGCAAGCAGCACGGCCACGAAGCCCAGCGCCTGCTCGGCGGGGGTATGGGCGTGGCTCAGGGCCACCATGGCCCCCACCACGACGATGCCGTGGGCGAAGTTGGCCCCGGACATGAGGGGGGTGTGCAGGGTCTCGGGGACCCGGCTGATGATCTCGTAGCCGGTGAAGGCGGCGAGGATGAAGATGTAGAGGGCGACGAAGCCTTCGATCACGAGGCGCCTCCTTCCACCCGCTCGCGGACGGCGTCGGGCACGATTTCACCGTTCCGGGTGAGGACGGTCTTGGCCACCACCTCATCCTCCCAGTCCGGCCCCCAGTGCCCCCCGTCCACCAGCAGGTCCAGGAAATTGGCCAGGTTGCGGGCGTACATCTCGCTTGCGTGCACGGGCAGCTTGCCCGGCACGTTGCGGGGGCCGTGGATCATCACCCCCTCGTGGCGCACCGTCTCGTCGAGCACGGTGCACTCGCAGTTGCCGCCGGTCTCGGCGGCGAGGTCCACGATCACCGAGCCGGGGCGCATGGCGGTCACCTCCGCCTCGCGCACCAGCACCGGCGCGGGCCGGCCCGGTACCGCCGCGGTGGTGATGACCACGTCCATGCCGGCGATCTGCTCGCCGAGCAGCTCCTGCTCCTTGCGCTTCTCCTCATCGGTGAGCTCGCGGGCGTAGCCCCCCTCGGCGGAGCCGCTCACGTCCAGGTCCAGGAAGGTGGCGCCCAGGGAGGCCGCCTGCTCGCGGGTTTCGGGGCGAACGTCGTAGGCGAACACCGAGGCCCCCAAGCGGTGGGCGGTGGCGATGGCCTGGAGTCCCGCCACCCCGGCGCCGAGGACCAGCACCTTGGCCGGGCGCACGGTGCCGGCGGCGGTGGTGAGCATGGGGAAGAAACGGGGGGCCAGATCGGCGGCCAGCAGCGCCGCCTTGTAGCCGGCGATGCTGGCCTGCGAGGAGAGGGCATCCATGGACTGGGCCCGGGCGATGCGGGGCACCAGCTCCATGGCGAAGGCGGTGACCCCGCGGTCCCGCAGGCGGGCCACCCGGTCCGGATCGCCCAGGGGATCCAGGAAGCCGAGCACGGCGGTCTCCGGACCCAGCAGGTCGATCTCCTCCGGCGTGGGCGGCTGCACCCGCAGCAGCACGTCCGCCTCGCGGTACAGGTCGGCCGGCTCCTCCACCATGCGCACGTCGTGATAGTCCCCGTCGGCGAAGAAGGCCCCCGCCCCGGCGCCCGGCTGCATGCGGACCTCCAGGCCCTTGGCCATGAGCTGCGCCGCCACCGCGGGCACCAGCGCCACGCGGCACTCCCCCGCGGCGGTCTCCTTGGGCACTCCCAGCTTCACCGCCATCTGGTCTCCCCTGCTCGGTAGTGATGTCCCTCTCCTCAACTAGGACACCAATGCCCCTGTCCGGTCAAACCGCGCGGGCAACTGTCCGCCGCCGCACTAGGCCGCGCTGGCCAGGCCCCGCCCGGCCGGGATATACAGGGAAGAGGTCCGGCCCTCGTGTGGAGCGCACCATGTTTCAGAGCCCCAGCCTCCGGAAGGCCCTCCTTGCCGCGGCCCTGGCGGGCGCGGCCCTCCCGGCCGCCACCCCCAGCCCGGCCCAGGGGCGGGGGACCGCCGGGGCGGGGAGCCTGGCCTGCGGCGGGGACTACAGCTCCCCGGGCACCTCCTCGGTGTGGACCATCCACAACCTCAGCCCCTCCCGGGCCCTGACCCTGGAGCGGATGCGCCTGTACAGCGCGGGCGGCGAGCGGCTGTACGACTCCCGCAACAGCGAGCCCCCGCCCGCCGCGACCCACGTGGAGTTCGGGGTGCTCGGACCCCGCCAGGCGGTGCGCATCCGCACCCAGGAGCTGGGGGACGCCGACCTGATCCCCCGCTTCGTGGAGAACGCCGAGCGGCCCCTGCTGGCGGTGTTCGATTGGGTCTCCGACTCCGGGGATCCCGTGCCCGTGCCCATGGCCGTCCACTCCCGCGTGGGGCCCGGGAACGCCCGCACCGAGACGCCCTGCCGGCACCTCCCGCGCTAGGCCGTTTCCGACTCCAGCAGGTAGGCCAGCCACAGGTCGGCCATGAGGTCGGGCAGGCGGTTCTGGGTCTGGCGCGCCCACAGGTTCTCCAGGTCCAGGGCCAGCAGGGGCTGGTCCTGCTCGGCGCAGGAGAACACGGTCTGGGTGCGGCGCCCCGTCTCCGGATCCACCTGCCACTGCAGGCACTGGGAGCACACCCCCTTGAGCATGCACTGCATGGGGCTGCCGGCAGTGCCCTGCACCTCCACGTCCTCGGGGAAGTACCGGGCCAGGGTCCCGCCGGCGGAAAGGGCCTGCTGCATGCCGTAAAGCAGGCCCGTGGAGCCCATCACCAGCACCTCGTCCACCTCGCCCAGCGGCATGTGGGGCGCGGCCGCCCCACCGAATTCGCCGTCGCCGTAGCGCCGGATCAGGTCCACGGCGTCGCCGGTGGCCACGCTGAGGTCCTGGGGCCGGCCGGCCGCAATGGGCTCGCCCCCGGCGGCGGCCCAGACGATCTGGTCGGTGGCCGCCTCCAGCTGCTCGCGGTGGTAGGGCTCGTCCCGGTGCCGGAAGGCGCCGAAATACAGCACGCGGTTGCCCGCCGCGCGCAGCGCGGGTCCCAGGGCCAGCATCACCGCCGCCCCCCAGCGGCCCGCCACCACCATCACGGTCTTGCCGCTTCCCATCTCCGTGGGCGCCCCGGTGGGCCCCATGAGGACCAGGGGGTCCCCAGGCACCAGGCGGGCCGATAGGCGCCCGCCGACGCCACCCTTCAGGACGAACAGCCGCATCAGGTCCCCCTCCACGCCGGCCCCGCTCACCGTCTGCAGGGGCACCTGGAGGCGGGTGTCGGCCACCCTCGGGGCGTGGCGCTCGTAGGTCTGCATGCGGAAGAACTGGCCCGGCCGGAAATTGCGAGCGGCCATGGGGGCGCGCACCCGCAGCTCCACCACCGCCGGATGGCTGTCGTCCACCGCGGCCACCTCCGGGGCCAGGAGGTACGCCATGCGCTCCTGGAAGGCTTGGAGGGACCGCCGGTCCGCCTCCGCCGGGCCCTGGTCCTCGAGGGCCGCCATGACGTGGGGATAGGTGCGCAGCCCGGAGGCCACCGCCTTGACCACGCTGCCGGCGAAGCCGGGGTGGGTATCCCCCAGGAAGGTCATGAAGCGGCCGTCCGCCGCGTAGGAGGTGAAGGGGCCGAACTCCTCCTCCTTGCAGTGCTCCGGGGTATCCACCGCCTGCAGCTCGCGGCGGTGGTGGACGTGGGGCCGGTAGTGGTTGTCCTCCAGCTCGGCGGTGCCGGGGTGCTCCCGCTCGTAGATGGTGTTGGGCACGGTGCCGGCGGCCACGAAGATGCCCCGGGCGGGCAGCTCGAGGTCCTCCGGCACCGACAGCGGCTTGCCGTCGGCGTCGCGGCGCCGGCGGCATTCCAGGGACTTCACGTGGCCGTGGTCGTCGAGGACGGCGTGGATGGGCTCCAGGCGCTCCTCGTAGTAGATGCCCTCCTCCAGGGCCTTGCCCACCTCCTCGTGGTTGCGTCGATAGGCGGGGGACTCGTTCATGGGCCGCCGGTAGGCCACCGTCACCCCGCCCCACTCCCGCAGCAGCGGCAGGAAGTCGGGCTTGCGGCCCTCCCGCTCCGCCCGCTCGCGCTCGGCCCGCACCGCGCGGCCGTGGGCCAAAAACTCCTCCAGGATGGCGGCGTTCTCGGCGTCCAGCTTCTCCCACAGGGCCGCCTCGCCGTGCACGGCGACGAGACGCTCGTGGCGGTCCAGGGCCTTCTCCACCTGCCGGACGTAGTAGGCCTGCAGCTCGGTGGCGGTGTCGATGGCGGTGAGCCCGCCGCCGATCACCACCGCCGGCAGGCGCACCTGGAGGTTGGCCAGGCTCTCCTGCTTGGCCGCCCCGGTGAGCTGCAGGGCCATGAGGAAGTCGTTGGCTTGGCGCATGCCGCGGGCCAGGCTGTTTCCCATGGGGATGACCCGCGGCAGGCCGGCGCCGCTGGCGTTGCAGACGTGGTGGAAGCCCAGGGCCCAGGCGTCCTCCAGGGTCAGGGTGCCGCCCAGGCGCACCCCGCCGAACACCTGGAAGGTGGGCCGCCGCGCCAGGGTCAGGTAGATGAGCTTGAGGAAGTTCTTGTCCCAGCGCACGGTGATGCCGTACTCGGCCACACCGCCGAAGCCGTAGTTGACCCGCTCGTCCAGGGACTCCTCCAGCTCGCCGTAATCGCGGATGGGCCCCTTCCGGAGCGCCTCGGGCAACGGCTCGATCTTCAGGCCGTCCACCCCCACCACCGCGCAGCCCTCCATGGTCAGGTGGTGGGCCACGGTGAAGCCCGCCGGCCCCATCCCGGTCACCAGCACCTTGCGACCGTTGTAGGGTTTGGCCACGTACTGCTCGTGGCGCAGCGGGTTCCAGCGGGTAAGCAGGTCGTAGACCTCCACCCCCCAGGGCAGGTCCAGCACGTCGGTGAGCACCCGCGTCTCGATCTGCGGGATGTCCACGGGCTCCTGCTTCTGGTAGATGCACGACTTCATGCAGTCGTTGCAGATGCGGTGGCCGGTAGCGGGGACCATGGGGTTGTCCACCATGGCGGCGGCCAGCGGGGCGATGGTGTAGCCCTCCCGCTTGAGCAGGTTCATCTCGGAGATCTTCTCGTCCAGCGGGCACCCGTGGAGGGTGTTCTCCAGGGCGCTAACCTTGAAGCCCAGCTCCGGCTGGCCCTTCTTCTCCGGGAAGCCCTTGGAGCAGAAGTCGCCGTCGTGGTCGTGGCAGTAGATGCAGTAGCTGGCCTCGCCCTGGACCTCGCGGGCGGACATGCGCGGATCGGTGAGGGCGAAGCCGTCGCGGGCCCGGAAGCGTCCCGGGGCCTCCATGGCGCCGGGGGAGCCGTCCGCGGCCCGCTGCACGGGCACCAGGTGGTCGGGGTCCACGCGCTCCGGGGTGCGGAAGCCCACCCAGCCGGCGGTGGCCGCCCGCCCCGCCTCGGTCTCCCGGGCGCGCACCGCCCAGGCCGCCAGGCGGTCGAGGGCCTCCTGGTTGGCCCGGCGATCCGCCAGCAGGGCCGCGGTGAGCTCGCCCACGGCCCGCTCGCGGTCGGTGGCGTCGATGCCGTGGGCCGCGAGCCGCTCGTCCAGCCAGGCATCCAGCGCCGCGAAGTCCTCGCCCACCCGGCCCCACAGGCGACGGGCCCGTTTCTGCAGGATCTCCTGCTGGAAAGCGAAGACGGGGTTATGGGCCGCGGCGGCGGCTCCCCTATGGCGGGTGGCCTCCTCGATGCCGAACAGCCCCGCGACGAAGGTCTCCACATGGGGGGCAAGGTCCAGGAGCAGCCGGCTGTACTCTTGGGCCGGGGGAAGGTCTTCCGCCTCGCGGAAATCCAACAGCCGTCGCACCAGGCCGGGGTCGCGCTCCTCCAGGTGGAGGCGGAAGCGCTCGTCGAGGCGCCGAAGGCCGGCGGGGTCGCGCAGGTCGGCGTAGGAGAGGCCGTCGAAGCGGATGGGATCTTCGGTCATGGAAGCCCTACCCGGATGCTGGGGATAGGTCTCCCACTTTGGGTCAGGATGGCGGGACAGGGAAGGGGAGCCCCGGACCGGGCTAGCCCGGGGCCGGCTCAGGGGAGCGCGGAGCGGTCGATAAGCTCCACGCCCACCCGGCAGCCGCCCCCGGGCTCCTCCCGGCAGTAAACCGGCAGGCAGCCGTAGACCTGCGGCGGCCCGGAGCCCGGCGCGGGGAGCTCCAGGCGCCCCACGCGGCCGGAGGCTACGGGGCCCGGGCATTCCAGACCGTAGCCCAGGGCGGAATGATCCAACAGACCTACCGGCAGGGGCGATTCGCCGGGGATTACCAAACGGGCCTCACCGACGGCCCGGTGACGCGGCACCAACCGCAGCTCCCAGGGCACCCGCTCCGCCGCCAGGCTCACACGCAGGAGCACCCGACGCAGGTACCCGGTAACCGCCGGCTCCACGCCCGCCGCCTCCGCGCGCACGATGAGGTGGCTGAGGCACGCCTGCAGGTCGCCGGGGCCTGTTACCGGGCGTCCGGGCTCGTCGGCTTTTGGGACCGGTGCTCCGTCGGGTTCCAGGTCCAGCATGCCCGCCACATAGGCGGAGGTCCGGGCGAGGTATTCCACCGCCTCGCCACGGACCCCCCCGTTCCGGGCCGCGCCCACCAGGGTGCGCAGCCGGGCGGCCAGCACCCCGGCGGCTGGTGGTTGCTCCTGCATCCACGCTCCTCGTCGGGGGAATTGACACCTTCCCGCCCCCCTACCCAGGGAAGAACGTACACCTTATTGAAATTTTTACGAAACGAAAAAAGGAACAATTGATGCAGGACACCCCCGGAGAGCCCGGAACACCGCAGCGATCGGGGGGTACCCATGCTCAAAGGAAAACCGGCCTTCTCGCTTCTTACCGCCGTACTGGCCCTGCTGCTCCCTTGCGGCCTCCTCGCCTCGGGAACCGCCCCGGTCCCCGCCGCCTCCTCGCCTCAATTCCCCGGGCCGTATCCGGGAACGGGGGTCCAAGCAGCGCCGGACCCCTACCGCCCGGCAGCGGCCACGGCCCGACCGGCCGGAACAGCTCCCTTCGCAGGATCTCAGGGCCCAAGCGCGGGAGCCCTGCACCGGGCGGCCAGGCTTTCCGGGGATGCCGCCGCTCCGCGCACCAGCCCCCACAGGGATGCCCAGGAGCGGAAGGTCCCCCATGGCGCGGCCGCCCTGGCCACCTCCGGGCACCCCGCCGGGGCCCTCTCCCTGCTGCGCGGCTGGCTGGACCACACCTTCTTCGACCCCCGCGCTCTGGCCTTGCTGGTGGGCGCCCTGCTCACGCTGCGCTGGGGCGCGTACCGCTTTCCCTGATGGGCCCGGAACAGCCCGCTTCCCCGGCCGGCCCGCTCCAGGGCCCGGCCTTGGCGGCTGCGGGGCGAGCCCCTTCCTCTTGGGTCTGCATCGGCTCATGCCGGCCCCGGTACCCCCCGTCGCCCCCCTACCGGGGGCCGCTGGAGCCGGCCGACCGTCAAGCTGCCTTGCACCCGCGCCCCGAGGCCACGACCTTGTCGGAAAACTTGGCATGCCCCCCTTCCCCTTTCCCGATGAAATCCCCAATTCATTGTTTATAAGGAATAAATTTTCTGGCATGGAAGATGCTTCGCGTCACCATGAGGCAACACTCCTGGTTCGGAGGGCAGCAAAGGGATTCAGCAGGTCCGGCGGGAATGGACCCTGGCCACCCGGAAGCCGGCTAAAGCGCCCTGACCAGGTCTAGCTCCTGGCTCCCCCCCTTGGCTGGGAGGCCGGGCCCCGGAACTTCCGGGGCCTTTTTTTGGGCCCCACCGCCGGCGGGAAAGGGCCGTTCTGTTGGGCTCGTTACCGGTGCCCCGTGCCGCACGCCGGCCATCCTCCTGCCTTTCCCCCAAACGGCAACCCCCCAGATCGAAACGGTTTTTCCCCTTCGCCACCGGCCGCCAAACCAGTGACTGGGTGCTCCCCCCTACCAGGGCCACTCCTGGCAAAGTCGGCGAACTTTACACGTTTCCCCGCCTGTCTCCGCCCTTTCCCTTCCTTCAACCCGGTCCCCTAACGAAAAAAATGAAGGATATGAACCGTTAGTACCGCCGGCCGCCCTTGGCCATGGGCCATGGAGGGTGTTCCCTGCCTTTACTATCCGCTCCCGAGTGCCGCCCTGCTTTACGAAGTTCCCCGGAATTTCCGGAGGTAACACGCTTGGCACAGCGCTTGCCGCATAGAAGGCGCAGGGCCCTGTATGAATCGTTTCACAGGCCTCTCATCAACCAAGGAGCGAAACAATGGCAAGCGCGAAACGGATACGTCTATGCGGCCTCTTCCTGCTGACGGCTCCCGCCCTGGCCTGGGGGGCGCCCTTCAGCGCCGACCTCCAGCCCCTGAACGACTCGGGGGTAAGCGGGAACGCCGGCATGGAGTTGGAGGGGGACTCCCTGGACGTGGAGATCAACGCCTCCGGCCTGGAGCCCAATGAAACCCATCCGCAGCATATCCATGGTCCGCCCGACTCGCCGGCCGCCCTCCCCGGCATGGATGCCGATGCGGACGGTGACGGCTTCATCGAGCTGGAGGAGGCCACCACCACGGTCGGACCAGTAATCCTTCCCTTGACCTCAACCCCCGACGGGGCTCAGGGGCCTGCTCCCCAGGCGAACCAGGCTCCCCAAGGTGGGCCGGGTCCCCAGAATGCCCAAGGGCCGCAAAACGGGAACGGTCCACAGCAGGGGGAGCTACCCGAGCAGGCGCAACAGATGGACCAGGAGCAGTTGCAGGAAATGGACCAGGATCAGCAGGCTGATCAGGACCAGGATCAGGAGGGTAATGGAAACGGCGGAGAGGGAGGTTTCCCCATCGCTGACGAGGACGGCAACATCAACTTCAGCGCCACCTACGACCTGAGCGACGAGGATATCTTCGGCGACGACTTCTCCCGGGACGACCTGCTGCCCATGGAGCAGCGGGCCATCGTCCTGCACGGTCTGAGCACCACCGAGGAGGACGGCGTCGGCACGGAGGGTGAGGTGGACGGCACCGCCGGCTACAAAGAGGTCCTGCCGGTGGCGGGCGGCGCCATCGTTGCCGAGGCGGATGACGGCGCCGAGCCCACTCCGCCTGCCGAGGGAGACGGCCCGGGCGCTCCCGATGCGGAGATCCCCGAGCCAGGCGTGCTGAGCCTGCTCGCCATGGGCATGCTCGCCTTCCTGGGCGGCTTCGGCCGCCGCTTCGGCCGGCTACGCGGCTAACCCGCCCGTCCGTTCCTCCGGGGCACGGGCCGGAGGACGGCTTCGACGGCATGGCGCCCCGGCGACGATTCGTCGCCGGGGCGTTCTACGGTTCCAGGTCCTGCTTTTTCTGCAGGAACTCCTCGCGGTCGATCTCCCCGCGGGCATAGCGCTCCTCCAAGAGCTCCATGGCCCTGGGCCTGTCTCGCTTAGGGGTATCCGGGCCTTCGCCGGGTCGCCCGGGACCCAGCGCCAGCCATCGGACCAGGGCGGCGATGGCGAGCACCACCAGCACCCAGAACAGGATCATGAAAACGCCGCCCAAGCCCCAAAGGCCGTGACCGTCGGACATCCACATACGCGCCTCCCAATGCGCTGCGTCCCAGCCCGAGCCCCGGGCGCCCCCGATCTACCGCTCGGGCCGCACCACCAGAGTCAACCCCTCCAGGCCGCAGACGCGGACATACTCCCCGCAGCCGGGCCGGTGGCCGGCCGCCGAATCCAGCCGGGCGGACCACAGGGCCCCCTGGAGCCGGATACGCCCCCGGCAATCGCCCTTGCCGCCGCTCTCCCGGAACCCCTCCGCCACCCGGCCCCGGCAACCGGGCAGGGCCTCCTTGCCCAGCCGCGCCGGGAGATGGCGGTCCAGGAGCCTTACCACCGGCATATCCCCCACCGCCAGGATAACGGCGAGGGCCCCGGCCAGGCCCCAGGCGCCCCAGAGCAGACCGGCCCCGGCCGCCAGGACCCCCTCGCAGGCCACTACGCCCAGTATCCGAGGGTAAAGATGCCGTTGAGCCATGCCGAAACCCGTTTACCATACGTAGGCTCCAGGGCGAGCCGCTGGAGCCAAGCTGCCACCTATCCGGGAGCACAGGGAAGATGCCCGCCACCCGTTGCCCAGTATGCGCCATGCGCCCCCTTTCCAGTCGCAATGAGCTGGAATTCCGGGGCATGTACTTCGCCTTCTGCTCCCCATCCTGCCAGGAACGCTTCCTGCAGGACCCGGAGCATTTCCTGAGCCGGCAGGGCGCTCCAAACCGGGCATCCGGCCCCGCCAAGCGGCGGCGCCTGCGGCTGGGCCAGCAACCCTCGCCCGACCAGGCCGAAACGCTCCGGGAACTGCTGGAAGGAATGATGGGAGTCCGGACAGTAGGCTTCCGCGGGGACCGCCTGGAAATCACCTACGATCCCGGGCAGGCCAGCATGGAGGGTCTGGAAAGGGAGCTCATGGAGGCCGGCGACCGGCTGGGCGCCGGATGGGGCGAGCGGCTGCGCCGCGCCTTCGTGCACTTCGAGGCGGAGGAGGGGTAGGCGCCTCCTCCTAGCTCCGCTCGGAGCCCGGGTCCAATTCCCCGGCGATCACCGTCTGGACCAGGTCCCACTCCGAGCTTACCCGCCCTTCCCGGCACTGCTCCCGCAGCTTCTCCAGCTCCCGGCGAATGATCCGCAGGTCGGCGATGCGGTCGTCCACCTCGCCAAGCTTGGCGGTGGCCAGGCGCTCCACCTTCCCGCACCCCCTGGAGCCGAAATCCAGCAGCTCCCCCACCTCCCGCAAGGTGAAGCCCATGTACTGGGCCCGCTTGATAAAGAGGATGCGGTCGACGACCTCCGGGCCGTAGTGGCGCACGCCCCCGGGCGGGCGGGGCGGCTCGGGGAGAAGCCCCTTGCGCTGGTAGTAGCGGATGGTTTCCACGTTGACCCCCGCCTTCTGGGCCAAAACCCCTATGGTCATGCGCGGCTGGTGAGCATCGTTCACTGATCGGCCCTACATTACTGGAGCCCCGGGCTCCGGGGATTGCCGTATGGCCCAGCTGATCCCGCATTCCGCCGGCCGGGGCCGGGCGCACACCGGGCCGGGAGGGGCGGCTGGCCAGCGTCCGGCCCCGGTCCGGACCCGATCCGCTTTCCCCGATACAGCATTAGGGACACCCCTGCATAGGCGCAATCGGCGGGCAGTTTACGCTCCGTACCGTGATACAGAGTCAAGGGGCCCTTAGAACCGAGACAAAAATGGGCGACCAGAAAGGGTGGACCGCTATTTTAAAGACCCCGGGGGTGGGGCCGGGTTCAATCGGCATGACAGGGGGTTGATGAAGGACAGGGGGACGGCTATCCCGCCAGCCAGCCCTCCACGGCCTTTCGGTCCGGCACGCCTCCGGCGTGAACCACGGTGCCGTCCACCACCACGCCGGGCGTGGACATGACCCCGTAGCTCATGATGTCGCCGATGTCCTCCACCTTCTGCAGATCGATCTCGGCGCCCTGGTCGGCGGTCACCTGCTCGATGAGCTGGAGGGTGGTCTGACAGTTGGCGCAACCGGTGCCGAGCACCTTCACTTCCTTGGTCATGGTCGTTCTCCTGTTCGGTTGGTTGCGGTTCTAGCAACAGCTTCCTGGTTTGGTGGGCTGGGGCTCGCTGCCGCAGCAGCCTCCGGCGGCCGGCTCGGGGTCGCTCTCCGCCTCGGCGCCGCAACAGCCGCCCGTGGTCTCCGCTTTTTCGGCGGCCGGAGCGGTTCCCAGGGCGCCGTCGAGGTCCTCGTCGGCGCGCCCGGCGGCCTCGTCCCGCACGTGCCGGGCCAGCTCCACCACCGTTCCGATCTGGGACTCGGGGATTCCCATATCCCGCAGCCGGTTCAGCTGGCAGCGCGGCTGGGTGGGATGGCCCGCCGCCACGCCGGCCGCGAGGGTGGCCAGGGCGACGATGGAGGGGTGCAGCTCGGGGGCGTTTTCTTGGCTCATCAGTACGGTCTCCTTCAGGCAGCCAGGTTGAAGCCCCATCCCACCAGCATGAAGGCGCCGGCGAGGATGGCGGCGTAGTGCGCCAGGGCCTTCCAGTGCAGGACCTTGCGCAGTATGAGCATCTCGGGAAGCGACAGGGCGGCGATGGCCATCATCAGGGCGAGCACCGTGCCCACGGCCACGTCCTTGGCCAGCATGGCCTCGGCCACTGGGATGACGCCGGTGGCGTTGGCGTACAGGGGCACGCCGAGGACCACCGCCGCGGGCACCGTCCACCACTGGCCGCCGGCGAGGTAGGTGCTCACCCACTGCTCGGGCACGAAGCCGTGGAAGGCGGCGCCCACGGCGATGCCGGCCAACACCCACTTCCAGATGCGGCCGACGATCTCGCGGACCTCGCCCACGGCGAAGCGGTGGCGGCCTTTGATGCTGGTGTCCACCTCCGGTTGGGCGGTCTCGCCCATCCGGATCTTCCAGACGTAGTCGGCCACCCAGCGCTCGGGGCGCAGCCGCTCCATGAGGGCGCCGCCGGCGTAGGCCACCACCAGGCCGCTCGCCACGTACATGGCGGTGAGCTTCCAGCCCAGGATGCCCAGCAGCAGCACCACCGCCACCTCGTTGATCATGGGGCTGGCGATGAGGAAGGAGAAGGTCACCCCCAGCGGGATGCCCGCCTCCACGAAACCGATGAACAGCGGCACCGAGGAGCAGGAGCAAAACGGCGTCACCGCCCCCAGCCCCACCGCCAGCGAGCGGGCCACGCCCTTGGGCTTGCCGCGCACGTACTCGCGCACCCGCTCCGGGCTGATCATGGCCCGCAGCAGGCCCATGACGTAGATCACCGCCACCAGCAGCACGAAAATCTTGGCGGTGTCCATGACGAAGAATTGCACCGCCGGACCCAGGGACCCCTCGGGGCTTAGGCCCAGCAAGGCGTAGGCGATCCAATCGCCCAGGGCGGAGAACATCGCTACCTCCACAGTGAAGATCGTCGACTCCCGGTGACCGGCCGCGCATCCACCGCGGCGCGGATTCCAGCGGGAGGGCTAGCGGTCCCGACCCACCGGGGCCGTTCCCGTCGCGGCCACTGGCCGCTCCTACAGGGAGAAGGCGCTACCCGGAGACTTCCTCCCGCAGCCGCCCCACCAGCTCCCGCACCCGCCGCTCCACCTCGTCCCGAGTGGCACGGAAGGTATCCATAACCTCTGCTTCGCTGCCAGTGGCCTTGGCCGGGTCCGAAAGCGGCCAGTGCTCCTTGGCGGTGCCCGGGGGAAGGATGGGGCAGTGCTCGTCGGCGTGGCCGCAGACGGTGACCACCCGGTCGGCCCAGGCCAGCAGCTCATCGTCCAGGCGGGTGGACTCCTGGCCGCTGATGTCGACGCCGGCCTCGGCCATGACGGCGATGGCGCGGGGATTCTGGCCGTGGACCTCGATGCCAGCGGAGGCAAAGTTCAGATCCGGGCCGCCCAGGTGGCGGCCCCAGCCCTCGGCCATCTGGCTGCGGCAAGAGTTGCCGGTGCAGAGAAAGAGGATGTTCACGCGGACCCCCTAATCGCAGCAGGAGGAGGCGCCGGTCTCCGGCCCGCAGCAGCCGCCGGCCGGCTCGGTGAACAGCGCCGCCTCGTCCAGGGTGTGGTAGGTCTCCCAGGCGACGCCCTGCGGGTCGGTGACCCAGTACTTGTCGGAGACGGCGTAGCAGCAGGTGGTGCCCGCCTCCTTGAGGCCCCCCGCATCGGCGGCCCGGGCCCGCTCCTCCAGCCGGGACAGGCCATCCTCGTCGGCCGCCTGGATGCCCAAGTGGTCGATGCCCGGCGCCCGCCCCCGCGCGGAGATGGCGAAATTCACCGCCGGATCCTCCAGCTCCCATTTGGCGTAGTCCGGCTTGCTCACCGCCGGCTCCGCGCCGAACAGGCTGCTGTAGAAGACCTTGTTGCGCTCCAGATCATCCACCGCGACGTGCACATGGAAACGGTTCATGGCCTACTCCTTTGCTTGCTGCTGCACATTCCGATATCGCCATATGCGTTTATCCATATATAAAAGGCCGCAGCTTCCTCCGACCGGCCAGCCACCCCTGCTCTAGATGTCCTGGGTGCCAGCCGCCTCCACGAACACCTGAGGCCCGCGGCCGTGGCGCGGCGACCACCGCAGGGCAAGGACCCTGCCCCGTTTGGTCACCCCGCGGGCGGCGTCCGGGTGCATGCGCCCCTCCGGGGCGCTCATCCGCCCGCGCCCCCGGCCGCCGGGAAGCGGTGGCGGGTGCGGTTGGCGATCTTCACCAGGGCCAGCATCAAGGGCACCTCCACCAGCACCCCCACCACGGTGGCCAGCGCCGCCCCGGACTGCAGGCCGAACAGGGCGATGGCCGCCGCCACCGCCAGCTCGAAGAAGTTGCTCGCCCCGATCATGGCCCCCGGCGCGGCCACGTTGTGCGGCACCCGCCACCCCCAGGCCCAGCCGTAGGCAAGGAAAAAGACCAGGAAGGTCTGCACGGTGAGCGGGATGGCGATCAGGACGATGTGCAGCGGATTGGCCAGGATCACCTCGCCCTGGAAGGCGAACAGCAGCACCAGGGTGAGGATGAGGCCGGCGGGGGTTACCGCCCCGATACGCGGCATGAAGACATTGTCGAACCACTCCACGCCCCGGCTCCGGATCAGCGTCACCCGCGCGGCGTAGCCCGCCGCCAGCGGGATGACGATGTAGAGCAGCACCGACAGGGCCACCGTGTCCCAGGGCACGGTGATGTCGGAGATCCCCAGCAGAAGAACCACGATGGGGGCAAAGGCGAACAGCATGATCAGGTCGTTCACCGCCACCTGCACCAGGGTGTAGGCGGGATCGCCCCGGGTAAGGTAGCTCCAGACGAAGACCATGGCCGTGCACGGCGCCGCCCCGAGCAGGATGGCCCCGGCCAGGTACTCCCGGGCCAGGGGCGCCGGGATCAGCGGCGCGAACAGGACGATCAGGAAGAACCAGGCGATGGCGAACATGGTGAAGGGCTTGATGAGCCAGTTCACCACGGTGGTGATGGCCAACCCCTTGGGCTGGCGGCGCACCCCCAGGATGGAGGCGAAGTCGATCTGGACCATCATGGGGAAGATCATGGCCCAGATGAGGATCGCCACCGGGATGGAGACCTGGGCGTACTCGAAGCGTGACAACGCCGCCGGCACGGCCGGGGCGAGCTGGCCCAGGGCCACGCCGGCGACGATGGCCAGGGCCACCCACACGGAGAGATAGCGCCCGAACAGGCCCATGCCCTCGCGGACGTCGGGGGCCTCCAGGGCGGTTTCGCGTTGGCTCATGGTCAATTCCCGGGCGGTACGCTCGGCTGAAGAAGGCGGATCAGGCGCAGCAGGCCTTCTCCGGGCGGTCGGGCATGGCCTGCAGGGCGCGACGGTCCTCGGCGAAGGGGGCCCGGTCGGCGCAGGCGGCGGCCCATTCCGCCACGACCCGGCGCGCCCAATCCGGAAGTTCGGGGTGGAGCATGTAGTGCATCCAGGTGCCGCGCCGATGGGAGGCCACCACTCCGGCGTTGCGGAGCTGGGCCAGGTGCCGGGAGACCTTGGGCTGGGCCAGGCCCAGCGCATGGGTCAGTTCGCAGACGCACAGCTCGCCCTCGGCCTGCAGCAGGGCGACGCAGCGCAGCCGCGTCTCGTCCCCCAGGGCACGGAAAAATTCCTCCGCCTGACACGCCATGACCACCTCCTCGGTTTTGCTGGTCCCAGCGTATATGGATAGCCACATATGTCAATATGCGTTTATCCATATAAAAAGACCACGGCCCTCTTTACGGGTTCCCGGCCTTCAGGCCCCGCGCGGACCGAGCAGGATAATCCCGGCCCCGAGCAGGCACACCGCCGCCCCGATCCCGTCCCACCGGTCGGGGACCTGCCCCTCCACCCCCCACAGCCACAGCAGGGAGGAGGCGATGTAGACCCCGCCGTAGGCGGCGTAGGCGCGTCCGGCGAAATCGGTGTCGATGCGGGTCAGCAGGTAGGCGAAGGCGGCGAGGGCCACCAGGCCGGGGAGCAGCCACCAGGCGCTCTTGTCCAGGCGCAGCCACGCCCAGAAGGCGAAGCAGCCCCCGATCTCGAACAGGGCCGCCCCCAGGTAGAGCCCCAGGGGACGGAGCAAGAGGAAAACGGATTCCACGGCACCCCTTTCGCGGACGGTCACCACCCGGTACCCGGAGGTCAAGATTGGGCCGTGCACCCCATCCATATCAGTCGCGGGCGGCCAGCCCACCCACGCACGCGCTCACTCCTCGTTCAACGCGCAGGTCCGGAACCCAGCCAGCACGTCGCAGCGCCCCGGGGTGAAGAAGTTGCGCCAGGTGTTGCGCAGCATCCGCCCCCGCGTGGCCCAGGCGCCGCCGCGAAGCACCCGGTTGTCGCCGAACCAGGGCTGGGAGTAGTCCTTGTAGGGATCGGGGCTGAAGCCCGGATAGGGCTCGAAGGGCGAGGCGGTCCACTCCCAGACGTTGCCGATCATCTGGCGGCAGCCGAAGGCGCTGTCGCCCTCGGGGCAGTCGGCCACGTCCAGGGTCCCGAGATAGCGGCCGTCCAGGTTGGCGCGGTCGAAGGTGGGCGACGCCTCGCCCCAGGGGAAGCGGCGCTTGCGCTCGGCGAGCCCGACGCCCGGACCGTCGGGCTCGCCGGCGGCGGCCGCTTCCCATTCCGCCTCGGTGGGCAGGCGGCGCCCCGCCCAGCGGCAGTAGGCCTCGGCCTCGTGGGCGCTGACGTGGATCACCGGGGCGTCGGGCGGCAGGGTCCGCCAGGCGTCGAAGTCCCGCACCAGCCAGCGCCCGCCGCCCTCCGGGTGCCAGTAGACGGGGTGGTCGCGCTTCTGGGCCTGCAGCCACTGCCACCCCGCCTCCGACCACCAGCGCGGCTCCCGGTAGCCGCCATCCTCCACGAAGGCCGCGAACTCGGCGTTGGTGACCGGCGCACGGGCGATGCGGAAGGGACGCAGGTCCACCCGGTGAGCCCACTTCTCGTTGTCGAACACGAACGGCTCGTCCTCCGCCGCCCCCAGCCAGAAGGTGCCTCCCGGGACCTCCACGTCGCCCGCCAGGGACCCGGCCCGCGGATGGTCGTCGGTGTCCAGGCCGCCCCCCGTGTCGGCGAAGTCGGGCCGGGGCTGGCCCAGCGTCTGGCGGGTGTAGGTGAAGGCCTCGTCGTGCATATCCTCGTGGTAGGTGGTGAGCTGGTAGAAGTAGCTGTCCGCCACCGGGGCCGGCTGGCCGCCCAGGGGCTCGAGGCGGGCCACCAGGGCGTTGTGCACCTCGGTCATGTAGGCGATGGTATCCTCCAGGGGCGGCAGCGGCAGGGTCCAGCGGTCGTCGTGGGGAATGGCCGAAGAGTCGTAGAGCTCGTCGGCGTTGGGGATCAGCGGATCCCGGCCGTCCAGATGGCGCAGGATCCAGTGCTCGTGGAACCAGGCCACGTGGCCGATCTCCCACAGCATCGGGTTCACGGTGGGCAGCATGGGCTCGGTGAGCTGGGGGCCGTCCAGGCCCTCCACCAACTCGAAGGTGCGCGCCCGGGCGTCCGCCAGCATGTCCAGCAGGATGTCCGCCTGTACCGGTTGCGTCATGATCGCCTACCTCGCCCTGTCTATGGTGTATCGCTCCGCCACTACGGAGGCCCCGTGCGCATCCGCATGATCACCCCCGCCGCCCGCGGCTCCCGCTCGGGCAACCGCGCCACCGCCGAGCGCTGGGCCCGTTTCCTGCGCGCCGGGGGCCACCGCGTGGACGTCGCCACGGACTACGCCGACGAGCCCGCCGACGCCATGGTGGCCCTGCACGCCTGGCGCAGCGCGGGGGCCGCCGCCCGCTTCCGGGACCGGCATCCGGACCGGCCCCTGGTGGTGGCGCTCACCGGCACCGACCTCTACCGCTTCCAGGCGTCCGATCCCGACACCACCCACCGCACCATGGGCCTGGCCGACCGGCTGGTGGCCATCCACGAGGCCGCCGCCGACGACATCCCCGCGCGCTTCCACGACCGCCTTACGGTGATCATCCAGTCGGCCACGCCCCCGCCCGGCCCCAGGCAGCCCGTGCGGGGGGAATTCCGCGCCCTGGTGGTGGGCCACCTGCGCCACGAGAAGGACCCCTTCCGTCCGGCCCGGGCCGCCCGGCGACTGCCCCCGGACTCGCGGGTGGTCGTCCACCACTTCGGTCTGGCGCCGGACGCGGAGTGGGCGGAGGCGGCGCGGGCCGAGATGGCGAACAACCCACGCTACCGCTGGCACGGCGAGATGCCCCGCTGGCGGGTGCGCCGGGCGCTGTCCCGGGCCCATCTGCTTGTCCACTCCTCCCGCATGGAAGGCGGCGCCAACGCCGTGGGCGAGGCCATCGTCGCCGGGGTCCCGGTGCTGGCCTCGGCCATCCCGGGCAACACCGGCCTGCTCGGCCGCGACTATCCGGGCCGCTTCCCGGTGGAGGACACCGCCGCCCTCACCGACCTCCTGCGCCGCGCCGAAGGGGATCCCGATTTCTACGCGACCCTCACCAAGCACTGCCGCCAGCGCGCCCCGCTGTTCGAACCGGAGCGCGAGGCGGCGGCCTGGCGGGGGCTGATGAACGAGCTCACGGCCTCCTGACCCTCACCAAGGGAGCTGGCCATTGTGGGAGCGGCCATCGGCCGCGACGGAGGCGCCCTTGGCCGGTCGCGGCTGGTAGCCGCTCCCACAGGGGCATCCGGGGGGCCGATTTCAGTGTTCTCCGGGCCCGCCGTGGGGATCCCGGTTCCGGCCTCAAGGCGTGACGCCCTGGGTCCAGCGCCGGAAGCCCCCGACCTCCCGGGGATCGGCCCCGACCGCACCGCCCGCGGGTACCACGGTCACCGATTCCTCGCCGCCCTCCGCCTCCCGCACCCGGCCGATGGCCGCCGCCTCGGGGTAGCCGGCCTCGCGCAGGGCGGCCAAGCAGTCCGCCGCCGCCTCCTCCGGCACGCTGGCCAGCAGGCCGCCGGCGGTCTGCGGATCGAACAGCAGCGGGTAGCGCTCGTCGGCACCGGCGGCCTCGGGATTCTTCACCGCGCGCCGCAACCGCACGTTCTCCGGCTGCAGGGAGCTGAAGACCCCGGCGCGGACGGTCTCCAGGGCGCCGTCGAGCACCGGCAGGTCCTCCAGCCGGACCTCCACGTCCACCCCGGAGGGCTTGGTCATCTCCACCAGGTGGCCGAGGACGCCGAAGCCGGTGACGTCGGTGCAGGCGGTGGCACCGTGGGCGAACAGCAACTCGGCGCCGCGCCGGTTGGAGGTAACCATGGCCTCCAGGGCCTTGGCCACCCAGCGCCCCTTGGCCAGGTGGCGCATGTCCGCGGCGAACAGGGTGCCGGTGCCCACGGGCTTGGTCAGGATCAGCACGTCGCCCGGCCGCATGCCGCCCTTGCGCAGGATGCGGTCCCGGGCCACCAGGCCGTTGATGGCAAAGCCGAAGGCCAGCTCGGCGCCCTCCCCGGTATGCCCGCCCACCAGGGCCGTATTGCTGTCCTCGAACACGGACAGGGCGCCGGCCATCATCTGGTAGATCTGCTCCTCCACCTTTTCCTCGCGGCCGTAGGGCAGGGTGGCCAGGGCCAGGGCGGACTGCGGATCGGCGCCCATGGCGAAGACATCGCCCAGGCTGTGGTTGGCGGCGATCTGCCCGAACACGTAGGGGTCGTCCACCATGGCGCGGAAGAAGTCCACGGTGTGGACCATCACCTGGCCCTCGGGCACCTCCACCACCGCCGCGTCGTCCGGGGCGTCCAGGCCCAGCAGGATGTCGTCGCGGTCCACCGGGGCCAGGCGCGCCAGGGCGCGGGAGAGCACCGAGCTGCCCACCTTGGCCCCGCAGCCGCCGCAGCGCATGGCCACCGAGGCGATCTCCTTCAGGGCCTCGGGGCCGCCGGCGATCTCCTCGCGGACCTCGGTCTCCTGGTCCTCCTCCATCTGTGGGAGGTCGTGGTACTTCGCCATGAAGCGCCGGTCGATCCGGCGCTTCGCGTGCCACAGCCAGTCCCCTTCCACCGCCCAGCGGCCGCGCACCGCCACGGCGTGGCGGTCGCCGGTGCTGATGATGGCCAGGGCCTCCTGCTGCGGGATGTGGCGCTTGAGGCGCCGGCCCAGCAGGGCCCGGCGCAGGTTGGCCGCCAGGGGCGGGCCCTGGCGCACGGCGTAGACCCCGGACTTGGGGCGGGGATGGCCCACCATGGAGGCGATGTCGCCGCTGGCGAAGACCTCGGGATGGGAGGTGGACTGCAGGTGCTCGTTCACCGCCACGAAGCCGGCCTCGTCCGTGGCCAGGCCAGACGCGGCGGGCCACTCCGGGGCGCTCGCGCGGGTCACCCACAAGGGGGCGTCCGTCTCCAGCTCCCGGCCGTCCTCCAGGTGCAGTCTGCCGCCGGGCCCCACCTCCGCCACCGCGGCCCCGGTATACACCCCGATACCGCGCTCACGCAGGATGCGGCCGAACCGGGACCGGGCGCGGCGGTTGTGGTCGGGCAGCACGCTGTCCTCGGCGGAGACCAGATCGATTTGCAGGCGGTCGGGGTCGCCGCCACCGTCGGCCACCGCGCCCCGCAGGGCGTGGCGTACCGAGAGCGCCAGCTCCACCCCGCCGGCCCCCGCGCCCACCACGGTCACGCGGTAGTCCCCGCACGCTTCCAGGGCCTCCGCCTTGACCCGCTCCCAGCGCGCCAGCCACCCGTCGATGGGCTTGACCGGGATGGCGTGCTCGGCGGCGCCGGGCACGCTGCCCGTGTCCGGCCGCGATCCGGTGTCCAGGGACACCAGGTCGTAGGCCACCGGCGGTCGGCCGTGGCAGAGCACCCGGCCCTCCTCCAGGTCCAGACCGGCGGCCTCGGCGTGGATCAGACGGGCCCCGGCGAAGCGGGCCAGCGGCCGCAGGTCGATGTGGCACTCGTCGTAGGCGTAGTGGCCGGCCACGTAGCCGGGCAGCATCCCCGAATAGGGGGTGTGGACGTCCCGGACCACGAGGGTCAGCCGCACCCCCGGCTCGGGGCGCATGCCGAACCGCCGCAGGACGGCGATGTGGCTGTGGCCGCCCCCCACCAGAACCAAATCCTTGAGGACGGGGGCATTGCTGGATCCCTTCATGGAGCGATCCTAATTTCCTGGACGGGGAATGGGCAGGATACACAGGGAAGTGGCCGAGGATAAAAGGTTTTCGGGATGTGTGGCACCGCTCCGGGCCTCACCTCCAGAGCCGCTCGGCGGCGTCCCGGATGGCCGCCAGCTTGCGCCGCTCGTCCTCCACGGTGACCCGGTTGCCCACCACCGAGGTGGAGAAGCCGCACTGCGGCGACAGGGCCAGGCGCTCCAGGGGCACGTACCGCGCCGCCTCCCGGACCTGCCCCTCCAGCCACTCCGGGCTTTCCACGCGCGGCGTCTTGGTGGTGACCAGGCCCAGGACCACCGTCTTGTCCTCCGGCACCTCCGCCAATGGAGCGAAGGAGCCCGACCGCTCGTCGTCGTACTCCAGCAGCAGACGCTGCGCCCGGGTGCCGCGGAAGACGGGTCCGGCAATGGGGTCGTAGCCGCCCTCCACCAGCCAGCGGCTGCCCTGGTTGCCCCGGCACAGGTGAAAGCCGAAGGTCACCCCCGGGGCGGCGTCCATGACGGCGTTGTCCAGCTCGATGCCCCGGGCCAGCCAGTCCCGCCAGCTCCCCCCGCGCGCTTCGTAGAAGGCGCGGGTGCCAGGCTCCAGCAGCAGCGGGTAGTGGGGCGCGTCCAGCTGCAGGTACCGGGCGCCGAGCCGGGCCAGCTCCGCCACCTCCTCCCGGAGGAGGTCGGTCACATCGGCGAGGAAGGCCTCCAGGGTGGGGTAGGCGCCGGCGGAGCGCTCGGGGTCCCAGAAGCTGGCGAACAGGCTGGGGCTGGGCAGGGTCACCTTGGGCACCGTCCCCGGCCCCACCCGGGCACGCAGGTAGACCAGCTCCTCCACCGACAGGAAGCGCCGGCGCCGCAGCCGCCCCTCCACCCCGAGCCGGGTGGGCCGCTCCCGGGACCAGTCCCCGGTCTCCGCGTCCCCCTGCCAGTTCCCCCACAGGAAGGCGTCCAGATCCCACTCGCCGAACCCCTCCACCGCCTCGGTCATCTGGCTCTGGAAGGAGAGGCGGCGCATCTCGCCGTCGGTGGCCACGGCCATGCCCGCCTCCTCCTGCAGGCGCACGGCCCCGTCCACCGCGGCGTCCTCCACGGCCTTGAAGGCGGGGGCATCCAGGCGCCCGGCCGCCCGCTCCTCCCGCGCGCGGAGCAGCTCCGCCGGGCGCAGGAGGCTGCCCACCACGTCCGTATGGGCTGTGATCATGGCCGGCCTCCCCATAGCAAGCGCCCCGGTCGTCCCCTATTATTAGGGGCCTTGGAAGGGGCTGGGAAGGGCCTGGCCCCGGGTCACTCCGCGGCCCGGGGCCAGGCAACCCGGACCAGCCGGATCCCCAGCAGCACCGGCAAGGCCCCGTGCAGGAAGAGATCGAAGATGTCGATGGGCCGGCTCAGGCTGCCGTCGGCGAGCATCTTGAGCTTCTGCCACAGGTGGGGCTCCGGCGCGAAGGGCGCCAGCCCCAGCAACAGCGCCCCGAACACCAGCGAGCCCAGCGGTATGCGATCGATCCATTGCATGACGGAGACGGTTTCCTTGGGTAGACGGTGGCCAGAGCCTAGGGATTCTACCTGCCTGCACGACGGTGCTCGAGAACGCCCAGGCTCCCTTGTAGGAGCGGTCCGGGACCTCGACCGGCGTACCCCGCCAGGCAGGTCGCGGTCTCGGACCGCTCCCACACCGCCCTTTGCGCCCTGGAGGGCACAACCTCAGGGGTTATCCAGCCAGTCCTCACCT